>DATLEZ010000069.1:0-35641 GCA_035525055.1 Acidimicrobiia bacterium
AGCAGGATCAGTCCGAAGTGGGCGAGGTTGATCACCTTGAGAAAGCCCCAGGTCAGCGAGAGACCCAGGGCCATCAGAGCAAAGAGACTCCCGCCCAAGGCACCAGCCAGCCCCGCCTGCAGGACGCTGCGGAAGTTCATATCGCTCTGATCCCCGTTGAGTCAAGGCGGTGCGTGGATCGGGGTTGACCAGCTCCACGCACCGCTCTTCAGGTCACTCAGACGGTCCTCTGAGATCGGAGGCAGCCCGTTCGGCGGGCCAGACCATGACCCAGTCGCCGTCCTGGATCTGTTTGAGGCCGAGATTGGTGTCCCAGAAGTTGTTGACCGCCTGGTCAAAGTCGACTGGACCTGTGAATGTCAGGTCTGCACCGTTCTCATGGAGGTAGTCGCAGATCGCCTGGTGATCGAGCGATCCCGCTCCCTCGACCCCCTGGGTGAGGACCTCCCAGGCATTCCACGAAGCCGCGGCCTGTGTCTCAAATGTGGTGTAGGCGACACCGGCAGCTTCTGCCCGCGTTGCGAACTCCTCGACGATCTCGGCAACTTCCGGATCCATCGCACCGAGAATCGCCTCGTTGGGCTCGAAAATCGAAACCGAGAGCACTTCGATGTCGTTGCTGGATCCGAGGGCAAGCAAAGGCCCGGGGGCCGGGAAGAGGGCGAAGATCATGGGTGGGCGGTAGCCGTCGAGCGCCAGCATCGCCTCGATCAATCCGTTGGCGTCTACGCCCAGGCCATTCACCATCACCAGGTCAGGATCGGCGTCGCGCACCTGGATGGCGATGGCATCCCATTCGGTGTTCCCGGGCGGGTACGGGACGTTGGCAACAATTTCATATCCCCGCTCGGGGAAGATTGTCTCGGCGGCAGGTTCGTCGACGTCGGGACGCCCGGACGTGACGAATGCGGCCGAGCCCGACTGGTTGGTGACAAGCGCGACCGTCTCGACCGACCCGCCCAGGCTGTCCATGGCGTCGGCGAGCTGGTTGGGGATGAAGGCATTGGGCTCAAAGCCGATCGACCAGCCAGGGAACTGACAGGAATAGGCCAGAGTCGGCGCCAGCACTGCGGTGTGCTGGGGGAGCACGAAACCGTGACGCTCGGCGATCGGCATCGCCGCCATGATGTTGGGGGTGGCGTAGGGACCCATGATCAGGTCGACCCCGTCCTGGCCGATGAGCTGCTCGTAGAGAGTGGCCACGTTGTCGGTCACCGATTCGTCGTCTCGCAAATCCCACTCGACCGGGCGGCCGAGAAGGCCACCGCCGTCGTTGAGGCGATCGACGAACAGTTCCCCGGCGATCTGGTGAATGACGCCGGTCGGCCCGAATGCGCCGGTCAGCGACAAAGTGCTCCCAACCACAATCGGTTCGCCACTCGGGCCCGGCGCCGCCGTCGTCTCGGGCGCCGCCGTCGTCTCGGGGGTCGTCGCCGTTGTTCCGGACGCGGGTTCAGTGGTAGTCGTTGTTTCAGCGCCACTGCCTCCACAAGCTCCAGCGATCACGCTGAAAGCCATGAAGATGAATAGGAACCTCGCTCGCCTCCTCACGTTTCTCCTCCGTTCGTTTGTCGAATTCACCGCTCGATCGCCGCAGCCATTTCGGTGCGGGCAGGGGTGTCGAGAGTTACAGCGCCTCCAACCCTACCGAGCAGCCTTACTGCACGTGGAGTTAGCCGTCCGGAACTCAAGAAGTGAAGTGCTCAGAGGAGTCACTCTCCCCAGTCAACAGGAGGTTCCATCGACCCTGGTGCAAAGTGCCAATACTCCCGGAGAGCGCGGCACTGCCAGTTGTCATCAAAGTCCAGAAGCAGGCAGCCCGGGAGAGTTACTTCGGCGTCGTCCACCTTCATGTTCGTCCAGAACTCCACGGTCACTCGGGAACCGTCGACGAACGGGCGTCCCATCCGCACCCGAACGTCGCTTTGCGGGTTCGTCACCGATTCCCAATATGCCTTGACGCCGGCCGAGCCGAGGTGGGCATCCTCGAATATGTTGGACCGGTAGGTGCCGTCGCGGGTGAACAGCGCGGCCGCGGCCTGCGCGTCCCTGTTCTCCCAGGCAAGCCTGTATCCCTCAACCCAGGATTCCAGCGTCTGAGGCACTGTGCTCCTTTCGATTCTCTCACCTTATTCGCCCGACCTGGCACCCGAACACCTCGACGCTCGGCCACATCCCACATGCGACCCTGGCCTACTGTTCGGCGACCCGAGGCAGTCTCAAGAGGACGATTACGCCTGGTAAATCCTGGATGCCTCGCTCAACCTCCTGCCCCCAACGCCGATAATACCTTGTGGCTTCTCTCCGCACTGCCACGGGTCTAGCAACGGGCGACATCAGTCTTCTGCTCGATGCCGTTCCCGACCCGATGATCGTGACGGATGTCGGGGGGGCAATTCTGCAGCTGAGTAAGAGCGCGGCACATCTTCTTGGGTACACCCTCTCCGATCTCGAAGGGAGTTCACTGGCTGAGTTGATCTGCGAAGAGCTACGCCAGAAGTACGCAGACCACCGGAATGCGTTTCTGACCGGCAGCGAGGAGACAGCCCCTGAGCTCGAAACCCGGTTTGTCACTGCCGACGGATCGATCATTCCCATCGATGCCTCTGTGGGAAAGCTGCAGCTGGACGATACGACCTATGTCTTGCTCGTGATGCGTGAGGTCTCGGACCGGCTCGCCACGCAGACGCGGCTGGAGCAGATGGTGGCCATCGACGAGCTGACAACGAGTATCTCGTCCCAGCTCAATACACCGGATTCCGATGCCATCGACAACGCAATTCAGGCCGCGATCCATGAACTCGCAGTCTTCTGTGACGCCAGTGCCGCCTATCTGTTCACGGCGACTGAACCTGATCGCTTTGAGTTGCACAGCCAGTCCGTCGGAGAGGACGACCACAGAGGACTGGTCGCTCTAGGTATAGATGCGCTTCCCTGGATACGGTCCCGCCTCGACATCGGATCAATCTCGGAGGTACGGACGATCAAGCCTTTGGCATCCGAGTCCATGGCCGACTGCCTCCAGCTTCGTAGCCAGGGGGTGACCTCGTTGGTGCTGATACCTCTCCGGGTCTCGGCGCGCACCATCGGGTTCGCCGGCATCGAGTGCTCCGACCCGGGGCGCCCAACCTGGCCCGGTGAGGATCTGGCAGGTCTCGTCGTGCTCCAGGATGTGTTCGAGAATGCCCTGGAGCGGAAACGAATCGGATCGGAGCTGCTCAGGGCCAACCGAGTCCTGCATGCGACCTCGGAGTGTCACGACGCCTTGATCAGAGCCCAGGACGAGAAGGAGCTGCTGCGGGACGTGTGCCGGATCGTTGTCGAAGCTGGTGGCTACGCCTTGGCCTGGGTGGGCTATGCCCTCGACGACGCCGCTAAACGCATCGAAGCTCAAGCCGAATGGGGTGACATACCGGGATACGCCGACAAGTTGAAACTCACCTGGAACGACGCAGGCATCGGCCTTGGCCCCGCGGCAACTTCGATACGGAGCCGTCGGTCATACACGGTCCATGACACCTCCGTCGACAATGACCTGAACTGGCATCGCGAGCCCTACGAGCATGGATTCTTGTCCCTGGTCGCCGTTCCCTTGTTCTTCGGCGATGAGGTGCAGGGTGTCCTCGCCGTCTACGACCGGCAGCGTGGAGCCTTCGACGCCCGTGGGGTGCAAGTGCTGGAGCGTTTCGCCGACGATCTCGCCTATGGAATCGCGGCGCTGAGGACCCGGGAACGGCAACGGATCGCCGAATCCCAGCTCCGGGAGCTCCTCGAGTCCAAGGACGACTTGATCGCCACCATCGCCCATGAGCTGCGCACCCCGTTGGCCGGAGTGGTCGGCTTCGCTCAGATATTGAGAGACGACTCCGGGTCGATCGATCCGGAGTCGAGGGCGGAGATGATCCGTCTCGTTGCAGAGCAGGGAATGGACCTGACCAACATCGTCGACGACCTCCTCGTCGCCGCCAAGTCCGAGGCCGGGACCCTCGTCGTGGCCCAGGTCAGAGTCGATTTGAGGGCCAATGCCGCCCAGGTGCTCGAAGCCTGGGGCACCGATCTGGTCGGGAGGGTCGAGTTCACAGGTGAGCCATCAATCACGACCGGTGACCCGGCACGGGTGCGCCAGATCCTCCGCAACTTGATTTCCAACGCGAGGCGGTACGGGGGCGAGCGGATCAGGGTGAAGGTGGGTGGCGACCGTGAGAACGTTTACGTGAGGGTCGAGGACAGTGGCCCGGGTGTCGCCGTCGAGGAGCGAGATCGGATATTCGAACCCTACCACAGGGCACACGATGCCCCCGGGCTGACGGCGTCGATGGGTCTGGGCCTCTCCATCTCCCGTCATCTCGCTCGGCGAATGGGGGGAGACTTGCGTTACGACACCGAGGATGGTCAATGCGTGTTCACTCTCGCCATGCCAGCCACAGCCGACTAGCCCGGTCGGAAGCGCTGGCCACGTCATAAGCACCCCGCCGCCAGCCGTGCGACCTGGAGACCTGATCGAGGCCGGCGAGGTGAAGCCGGTGATCGACCGGCGTTTCGACTTCCACGCGCTGCTGGCGGCGCTCACCTACCCCGGCGATGGCACGCACGCGGGAAGGGGACGAGCTCTAAGCCAACCCCACGTATTCGGCTAGATGCTCGCCGGTGAGAGTGGAGGGTGCGGCAACCAATTCGGCGGGTGTCCCTCAAAGACGATCTGGCCGCCGTCGTGGCCGGCGCCGGGGCCGAGGTCAATGAGCCAATCGGCGTGCGCCATGACTGCCTGGTGGTGCTCGATGACTATGACCGACTTGCCGGACTCGACGAGCCGATCGAGCAGGCCGAGAAGCTGCTCGACGTCGGCGAGATGGAGGCCGGCGGTCGGCTCGTCAAGGATGTAGACCCCACCCTTCTCGCCCATGTGCGTGGCGAGCTTGAGCCGCTGCCGTTCGCCACCGGAGAGCGTCGTGAGTGGCTGGCCGAGACTGATGTAGCCGAGTCCGACATCGGCGAGTCGGTCGAGGATGGCGTGCGCCGTCGGAGTACGCGCTTGCCCGTCACCGAAGAACTCCCCGGCTTCGGTCACCGACATGGCAAGGACTTCGCTGATGTCACGGCCACCGAGGTGGTATTCGAGCACCGACGCCTGGAACCGCTTCCCCTCGCATTCCTCGCCGGTGGTAGCGACCCCGGCCATCATCGCCAGGTCGGTGTAGATCACGCCGGCACCGTTGCAATTGGGGCAAGCGCCCTCGGAGTTGGCGCTGAACAACGCCGGTTTCACGTTGTTGGCCTTGACGAAGGCCTTGCGGATCGGGTCGAGGAGTCCGGTGTAAGTCGCCGGGTTGCTCCGCCTCGAGCCGCGGATCGCGGCCTGGTCGATCGAGACCACTCCGTCCCGGCCCGACACTGAGCCGTGGATCAGCGAGCTCTTCCCGGATCCAGCCACGCCGGTGACGACGACAAGAACCCCGAGCGGGACGTCGACATCGACGTTGCGCAGATTGTTCGCCTTCGCCTTGCGGATCTCGAGCGTGCCGGTGGGGGTCCGCACGGTCTCCTTGAGGGCGGCTCGATCCTCCAGGTGCCGGCCGGTGAGGGTGCCGCTGGCACGCAGTCCTTCGACCGTGCCCTCGAAGCAGACATTGCCGCCCGCCGAACCGGCTCCTGGACCGAGGTCGACGATGTTGTCGGCGATGGCAATCGTCTCCGGCTTGTGCTCTACGACCAGCACGGTGTTGCCCTTGTCTCGCAGCCGCAGCAGCAGGTCGTTCATCCGCTGGATGTCGTGGGGGTGGAGGCCGATGGTCGGCTCGTCGAAGACGTACGTGACATCGGTGAGTGACGATCCGAGGTGGCGAATCATCTTGACCCGCTGCGCCTCACCGCCCGACAAAGTGCCTGACGGTCTCTCGAGCGAGAGGTAGCCGAGGCCTATCTCGACGAAGGAGTCGAGGGTCTGGTGCAGCTTGGCCAGCAGCGGCGCCAACGACGGCTCTTTCAGACCACCGACCCATTCAGCCAGGTCGCTGATCTGCATCGCGCATTCGTCGGCGATGGTCTTCCGCTTGATCTTGGAAGACCGCGCCCCCTCGTTGAGGCGGGTGCCGCCGCCCTCGGGACAGGCGGTAAATGTGACCGCCCGGTCCACAAACGCCCCGATATGCGACTGCATGGCGTCCCTGTCCTTGGAGAGGAAGGACTTCTGGATCTTTGGGATCAAGCCCTCGTAGGTCAGGTTGATGCCGTTGACCTTGACCTTGGTCGGCTCCTTGTAGAGGAAGTCGTGGAGCTCTTTCTTGGTGTAGCCGCGGATGGGCTTGTTGGGGTCGAGGAAGCCCGACTCGATGAAGATCTGCACCGTCCACCAGCTGTCCGTCTTATAGCCCGGGACGGTGATCGCTCCCTCGGCGATCGACTTGGAGTCGTCGTACAGCTGGGTCAGGTCGAAGTCGGTCACGTTGCCCATGCCCTCACAGCGCGGGCACATGCCGCCGGTGATCGAGAAGCTCGCTTTCGTAGCTTTGCTGGAGCCACGCTCCACGGTGATCGCCCCGGCTCCGTGGGCCGAGGCGACATTGAAGGAGTACGCCTGTGGTGAGCCGATGTGCGGTTTCCCGAGCCGGCTGAAGACGATCCGCAGCATGGCGTTGGCGTCGGTGGCCGTGCCCACCGTGGAGCGCGAGTTAGCCCCCATTCGCTCCTGGTCGACGATGATCGCAGTCGTCACCCCATCGAGTACGTCGACATCAGGCCGCGCCAGCGATGGCATGAAGCCCTGCACGAAAGCGCTGTATGTCTCGTTGATGAGCCGCTGCGACTCAGCGGCAATCGTGCCGAACACCAGCGAACTCTTGCCCGAGCCGGAGATACCCGTGAACACCGTCAACCGGCGCTTGGGGATCTCGACGCTGATGTCCTTGAGGTTGTTCTCGCGCGCGCCCTGAACGCGAATCAGATCGTGCGTGTCGGCAACGTGCAGCGCAGACGACTGCGCCTCGTTCTCTTTGGCCATGGTCTTCCGTCTCGATCTAAATCGTCGGAGCCGTCTGGCGCGGCCCCCGGCGCGTCATCTCGCGGTCGGGCGTCTCATTCACTTCGTCACCAAACCCGCGTTCGCCGAACCCGAGTTTGCCAGGCTGAGTTTGCCGGGCCGAGTTGGGCGTGTTTGGCTGTATCAGAAAGCCGGACCGAAAGGCTCAGCCCGTCCCACCTTGGCCTAATGGCGTTTGGCCCTCAGCTCACCGCTTTCTTGACGAGTGCGCCGATGTTCTTCTCATCGGCGGCGGTCAACGTCCCGATGCCGAAAGCAGTCGGCCACATTCCCCCGCTGTCGAGCTTGGCTTCGTCGGAGAAGCCGAGCGTCCCGTACCGCGTTTTGAACTTTTCCGCGCTCTGGAAGAAGCAGACGACTTTGCCGTCCCTGGCATACGCGGGCATCCCGTACCAAAGTCTCGGCGTGAGGTCCGGCGCGTTGGCTTTGATGATCTCGTGGAGTCGTTTTGCCAATGCGCGATCCGATTTCGACATCACGGCGATCTTGGCGAGCACGGCGCTTTCCCCCTCGACCTTGCCCGCCTCCGCCTTCTGCTCCTTGGCGCGCTCTCGCATCGCTGCTCGCTCCTCGGCCGAGAAGGTGGCCTTGGTGCTTTTGGCGGCCTTCGGTGTGTCCTTCTTCATTGCAGGTTTTCTCCTCTGCGGATCATGATGAGGGCGACCCTCATCCTAGGAATGGAGCCGGGGTCGGCACTCATCGGTCTTGAATCAGCCCGAGGACATTGCCATCGGGGTCGGTGACGGTGGCGACCAGGCGGCTGCCACCGACGTCGTGCGCTGGCTCCTTCACGGTGGCACCTGCGGCGGTCACTTCGGCGAGCTTCGCCTCGATGTCCGACACGTGCCAGAAGGCCACAGGTGAAGTCATGCCCTGCGACCCGCCGCCCGGCACCAGCCCGATCTGCTGGCCCTCGACTTCGAAGCCGACGTAATAGGAATCGTCGGTTGTCGGTTGTACGCCGAGCAGTGCGGCGTAAACCACCTTGGCCTTCGCCACGTCGGACACGGGATGCAGCACGGTCTTGATTCCGTGGGTGGAAGAATCGGTCATGGTCACTCCTCAAGTAATGGGTCGCGTCGGACCCGGGTGTAGCGGTCGTGTTTGGAGGAACGGCGGTGAACGCCGAAAGGCTCAGCGCAGTTGGTTGATGCGGATGTGGTTGCCGGCCGGATCGCGAAAGGCGCAGTCGCGAATCCCGTACGGCTGATCGATGGGCTCCTGGACAACCTCGGCGCCGCTGGCCTGGACTCGTTCGAAAGTTCCGTCGAGGTCCTTCGTGGCCAGGACGATCGTGGCGTAGGTGCCCTTAGCCATCATCTCGGCGATGGTGCGGCGCTCATCGTCGGTGATGCCGGGGTCGACGGCGGGCGGATGCAGGACGATGGACGTGCCGGGCTGGTCGGCGGGACCTACCGTGATCCAGCGCATCCCGGCGTATCCGACGTCGTTGCGGACCTCGAAGCCGAGGATGTCGCGGTAGAAGGCCAGGGAGGCATCCGGGTCGGTTTGCGGGAGGAAGCTTGAGTGAATTGTGATGTCCATAACCGTCACTCTACGCGCGGCTCTGTGTTGGGCGCTTCTTGATTCCTGACCGGTCTGGTCACCTGTTTCACGATGCACGAAGGCATCCCCGCCGTCGCCATTGCCACGTCCGTGGCCGCCTGGCGCCGATAGACGCTGGGCGGCACACCGACCAGTTCGGTGAAGCGAGTGCTGAAGGTTCCTAGCGAGGAGCAGCCGACCGCAAAACACACTTCGGTGACGCTGAGATCGCCACGGCGCAGCAGCGCCATAGCCCGTTCGATGCGCCGCGTCATGAGGTAGCTGTATGGCGACTCGCCATAAGCGCGCCGGAACTCGCGGCTGAGGTGCCCGGCCGACATGTGGGCGCCGCGGGCCAGCGCCTCGACGTCCAGAGGCTGCGCGTACTCCCGGTCGATCCGGTCGCGGACTCGTCGCAACCACGCAAGGTCGCTCAGGTGCTGAGCTTCAGCGGTGCTACCGGTCACTTGCGCGATCGTGCCACGTCGCTCCAAAGTTGTCTAACGCCGGCGTACTACCCGATTTGTTGGCGCATTACTGAGAACCGTCCTCTTCCTAGGCGCGTCTAGATAGGATCGAGGAAGGTGAGCGTGTATGAATAGGACCGAGGCAACTAGTCGGATCGGTAGCCGTGCCAACCTTTGGTTGCCAGCCGTCGTCAGCCTCCTGGCGGTGGTTCCGTTCGCCTTCCTCGAATTGGTGAACCGGAAAGGACTTGATGAAGCATTCCCATCGTGCTGTTCGTCCTCCTATGGGTGTTGCCCGCCGTCCTCTTCTGGTTGACGATCTCGGCCATTCAGGTCTTTCGCTCCGATCGGGCCCAAGCATCGGGATCTCTCATCTTGCGGGTCATAGTTTTGGGAGCGATCGCCTGGTTCTGGATCGCACTCGTGACAGATCAGATGCCCTGTTTCCTGGGCGTCCCCAATTGTGACTGACGCAAACGGGGAGCTGCGATGACCGAGCATGCGGTGGTGATCGCAGGAGGCGGGCCAACCGGGCTGATGCTTGCGGGCGAGCTGGCGTTGGAGACGCTTCAGGCAGTGGGTGGCGGTGGACGATCAGACGCTGTGGCCCGGCCAGGTCGACGATTCCCTCGCCTTTATACCTGACGGGCCCCATCCCTCGATCATCGTCCCGGTCTGCGCGTAATGGCACCTTGCCGTTCGCGATCCAACTTTTCGATTGGGCTGCTCACCGAGGCGGGCGGCTGGCGGTCACCCTGAGCATCTCGCTGAATGACGCCCCGGCATACGAGGCGGTGATCGTGACGGTGCGAGACGACCGAACTGAGGTGGTTGTCACCTGGAAGGTTGCCGTCGCCGACCCGGCGGGCACTACCACGCTCGACGGTACGACGGCGATCGATTGGCTCGACGAGAGCGTGACCGTTGTCCCCCCGGCCGGGGCCAGGTCGGAAAGGGTAACGGTGCCGGTCGTCGACGATCCACCCACGACGGATTTCGCCCCGAGACTCAGCGACGCCAGGGCCACGGGATCGGGGTCGGGGTCCTCGTCGCATGTGTAGTGCAGGATGAGGGGGAACTCGAACAGCGAGGCGTCCCGATAGAACCCAACCGCCCACACGTTGGTTGAGCTCAGCGCGGCGATGCCGAACAGCTCGTTGGTGATCGAGATATTGGAGAAGGTGGTAACGGCATCGGGACTCGACACGAGGCTCCAAGCCGTGCCGTCGTAATGCACGACGTACGTGCCTTGACCGGTGAGACCCACGGCCCAGACGTCGTTGATGGCGGCGGCGTCGACGGCACGCACGAAGCTGTCGCCTGTTCCCTTGCTGCCCGCCACCTTTGGAAGCGACGTGCGCACCCACGTGGTGCCGTTCCATTGGCTGGCGTAGGGATCCGCCGGGAACACTTCGAATTCGTGGATGAAGCGCGGAGTTGTGCCTACTGCCCAAGCATTATTGGTCGCCAGCGCCGTCACCCCGACCGTCGTTTGCGAATCGACGCCAACGTAGTTCCATCGGGTTCCGTCCCATCTCAGCTCACCGGTGTCCCCCAGCGCCCATACGTCGCTCGAGGAGACGGCATCGACCGCATACCGAGAGGCATCGACGGTTTCGATGCTTGCGGCTGGGGGGATCGAGAGCGACCATTTGCTTCCGTTCCACCGCATCAGGACGGCTTCACTGATGTTGGCGTTGAAGTTGCGGATGTCGCCGCCCACTGCCCACGCGTCGGTCGCCGAAACGATGGTGACGTCGTTGAGGGCGTTGATCACAGCTGAACCGGCAATCGCGAGGTTGGGGCTCGGAACGATCGACCAGGCCGTCCCGTCCCAATGGATTGTGAGGGTTCTGTAGGCATCATCGACGATGGCATAACCGACCGCCCACACGTCGTTCGCTCCGGCGGCGTCGACGCCGAGGAGACGGCTCTGGGTGGCACCGCCAACCGCCGGCACGGTGGCGTTGGTCCAGCTCGTCCCGTCCCAGTGTTGGATCGCGGCGAATCCGCCCAGCCAACCCACTGCCCAGACGTCGGATGCGGACACGGCCACGACGTCCTCGAGCCGGTTCGCAAACGTCTCGTCACCCGACGGAGCGGTCACCACCGACCATGTGCAGCTTCCCGACACCGTCTGCGGCGCTAGGGCCTCGACGGCCGGAGCCGCGCTCGCCACCCACACCACCGAAACGACCATCAACGCCGCCACCGACGCCGCCGTCTTCACGCTCCTCGGCCAGCCTCGACCCTGCATTGTCTGTCTCCCTTGCGGTGCGCCTCAGGTCCCAACCCGGACTGTAAGGACGCGACCTCGTGTGGGAAAGGCCGGTAGCGGTTGTTCATCGATTATTCAGATGTCGCCGAACCCGTAACATCAGCGTACTGATCGAGTCGTTCGGGAGCTCGACGCGGCTGGGGCGGTTCGAGTCCGGTTGGTCGACGCCAGGCACGATGGCGTATGGGAGCTCCCGGTCCTTAGAGAGATCGCTGCCCCGGCCGTGTTGATCCGACCCGACGGACATGTCGCCTGGGCAAGGATCTCACGGACTCAGACCTGACTCAAGCACGTGCAACCTCGATAAGGGACGGCCGTCCGTGCTTATTGGGTTTCATCCCCCTCCCAGGTTGAACCGTCTTGCCTTGTTACACATCGGTCGGTTGCACTTTGGTTGCACGAGGCCGATCGACTGAGGGTCGCATCGTCGGAAACGGAGGGGCTCAGACCTCGTCTGCGGCGTCGGCGATGTGGGATAGTTCGCGCCAGATCAAGGCGAGGATGACAACCGAGCCAGCGAAGGCGAACCAGAAAGGCCCGGTGACTCCCCATCTAGCGGCGATGACTCCACCCAGTGCCGCTCCGGCGACCAATCCTCCATAGGAGCCGAGTTGGTTGAGGCTGCTTACTCGTCCCTGATAGTCAGCGGGCACGGCCCGCTGGCGGATGGTCGTCGTCGTGGTTCCCCAGATCGAGTTATGGGCACCGAAGAAGAACAGGATGGTCATCCCCACCCAGGGTGTAGTCGTGGTAGCAAGGATCAGGTGGGTGAGGCATTCGACGATGAGTCCTACCCGCATGATGTCGGCCAGGCTGAACCGCGACTCCAGCGCCCCATAGGCAGCGGCGCCTAGGAGCCCTCCAATGGCACCGACCGCAATCATTAGTCCGTAGCCCACTTCTCCAACCTCGAGACGTTCGATTGCGATCAGGACCAGGACAGACCAGGCGGCACCGAAGGTGATGTTGAACACGAAGACGGTGATGGCCAGGGTGCGGAGGGGGGCATGGTTCCACAGCCAGCGGAACCCTTCTTTGAGGTCGCGCCCGAGGTGGGAGGGATCGCCTGCCTTCACCGGCGATGTCGGGGCGATGCGGGAGATCAACACCGCCCCCAAGGCCATGCACAACGCCTGGACACCGAAGGGTACGGCCATCCCAACGGCGAACAAGAACGCACCGATCGCTGGTCCGACAAGCTGGTTGGCAGTGATGAATCCGGACACGATTCGGGCATTCGCCACTCCCAGATCCGGCTTGGCAACGACCATCGGGAGGAGGGTCGACTTGGTGATGTCAGCAAAGACTTCGGCGGTGCCCAGGACGAAGAGGGTGGCGAGGACCACGGTCACGTTCACCCGTCCGGTGGCAATGGTCACCGCCAGGGCACCAACCACCAAGGCACGCAGGATGTTGACCACGATCACGACCCGCCGTCGGTTAACTCGATCCGCCAACACTCCGACGTAGAGACCGATAAGAAGGTAGGGAAGGCGTTGCACGAGAAGGGCCATGGCCACGAGCCCGGGATCGCGGGTTTGCGCCGCCAGGAGGAGAGGTCCGGCGGCCACCGCTATACCGTCGCCGATGTTCGTGGTCCAGGACGCAGCGAATAGCCATCGAAAGTCCCGCCCGAGACGACTTGGAGCTATGGCTTCACCGATTCGGCGCACAACGGCAGCACGCTAACGACGAGCAAAACCTGGACTTCTGGAATTTCGGCAGGCCAGGAGCTAGGAAGTGGGCGGTCAACGGCGGAAGCCATCCGTGACGCGCCGTGACTAGAGAGAGAGCCGAGCTCAAGGAGACCGCAACGTGCTGTCGGGTCGGGGGTCGCACCAGAATCATCGTCGGCCCCGCTCAGGAAGGGGGCTGAGGATGGACCCTGGGCAGTCTCTGAGTTGGGTTCGCCGAGACGATCATTCACTTCCGGGAGGTGATGGAAGCGATCGACAACGGAACCCATGCATCTCCCGACTTCGCCGATGGACTCCAGGCCCAGGAATCCACGCAGCCACCACCTCCGCCGGAAGCGGCCATTCGTAGAAGGTGAACCCGGTCCGAATGAGCCCGCCTCACCCGGCCTTTGCGCAGGTCCCAGGCCGGCCTTATGCCCTCACACGGGTTTTCTGCGTCGGGCCAGCAGCAGAACGGTTGCGATGGCGCCGAGCACTACGGTGGCGAGCCCGGAGCCGGCGAGCGTCGCGCGCGGGCCTAGCGCCATTGTGAGCGGTCCGCCGAGCGCAGTGCCGAGCGGCGAGGCTGTGAGCAGCGCTGCGCTCCGGGCTGCGAGCATCGCAGCCAAGTGTTGCGGTGGCGACTTCGCCTGCATCAACGTCACCGAGAGCGCGACGAACGGGCCATAGATCGCGCCGCCGAGCGTGAAGCACGCAATGGTGACAGCCGTCGGCACCTCGAACCCGAACGGCAGCAGCACGAGACCCCAGGCGACCACGATGCCGACCATCACCGGCCAGAGCAGCAAGTGCCGGAGAACCCCGACCGCGAGCCCGCCGAGTACCGCGCCGATGCCGAACAGCATCCAGTAGAGACCGAGCAGCGTCCCCGGTGCTTGCAGGTTCTCGGTCACGTGTAGCGGCAGCGCGACCTCGACAGGCCCATACAGCAGGTTGAAGAACCAGGTGAGCGTCAGCAGCCCGAGCAGCTCAGGGTGGGACCGCAGCAGGGTGAGCCCACCGCGGGCAGCTGTGTGGTCGACGGGGGAGACCCGTCCGGACTCCGGCAGCCGTATCCGTGCAACGAGCACGGCGAGGAAAACGTAGGTGAGCGCGTCAAGGCCGAGTACGAGCGCGGCGCTGACATACGTCACAAGCAGCCCGGCGATCGCGGGCCCTGCGATGGTCCCTGCGAAGTTGAGCGAGCTAACGAGGGTGTTCGCGGCGAGCCGCTGCTCGTCGGGTAGCAACTCGGCAAGCAGGGTGTACTTGCCGGCGCTGCCCCACGCGTGCAGCAGCGACGAGACCGCTAACAGGACGAGGTAAAGCGGCAGCGACAGCAGGCCGGTGAGCCAGACGAGCGGCACGGCGCTGAGAAACACACCGAGCACAACGTTGTCGGCGAGCAGTAGCCGCCTGGCTGGCACTCGCCGCAGACGGCGACCGATCACCAGCGCGCCGACCACGCCAGGCAACGTGTACGCGGCCACCGCGCCGCCCACCCACAGCCCCGCCGTCGCCTGCGGCGCGAGCTCGATTGCGAGCCATGCCACCGCGACGAAGCTCATCCCGTCCCCGAGGCCGAAATCGCAGCGACAGGCGAGAACCTGCCGCCCGGGCTCTATACCCGATCCAGTCTCGATCCGCCGATTCGCCTTGAGCTCGACGGCTCTTGGGAGGCGGTGCAGCTTGCAGACGGATTCTTCGACATCCAAAAGATGGCCGGCACGCCCGATGTCATAGCCGTGCAATTCGCAAAATGTCATCGGAATTGTCGGCGCACTGATGTCGTCGAGCCCGAAAACGCGGCGGACGCGGTTGACATTCTGAGTGAAGCCGATGACTCCATCGGAACGCATAGCTCTGCTCGAGCCACTGTTGCCAGGAATCTCCGGCTCGGGGTCACATCCGACGCCCGGCTGGTGTCTTCATCGTCGACGATGCGGTAGAGACCCCGGGCGCAGCGCTCCACTGTGAGGGCGGTGGCTGCAGCGACGTCTTCGATGTGGATGAAGGAGTTGATCCCGGGCACGTCCTCCCCAAAATCAACTACGGTCTCGACACGGTGAGATTCCCTGCCCCAGTGCCCTCGGGTTCCCGCGTGCGGCTGACAGCGACTGTGGCCGAGGCATCCGATGTCGAATCAGGAGTGCAAGTGAAGGTAGATTGCGTTTTTCAGGTCGGGAGCCAAGAGCGGCCCGCTTGTGTGGCCAGGGCGGTGCTTCGGCATCACTTAGCGACGTGAACGATCGAGCCGCCGACGAAACGCCCGCCGCCGACGCCCTCCGCGGAGGCGAGCACCTCGAAGGGCCACGCTTCAGCTATGCCGTGGGAGCCCTGGATCGCAGCCTTCGCCGTCGTCTTCGGTCGGTCCTCCGTGTATTCGAATTGACCGTTGCCGAATACACGGCGCTGAGTCTCATCAGTCGTCGTGGCGGGTACTCCAATGCGCAGCTGGCCCGTCGTTCGTTTGTGTCCCCGCAGGCCATGCACGAGATGATCAGCTCGCTCGAGAAGCGTGGCTTGCTCGAGAGAGCTCCGTCTGAGTCGCACCGCTCGATGCGTCACACCCACTTGACCGCGCAGAGCCGCGAGTTGCTCAACCGCTGCAATATTGCGGTGGACGAGATGGAGGAGGCCATGCTCGAAGGCGTCTCTCTGGAGAGACGCGTCGAGGTGATCACCGTCCTTCTTCAGTCCGCTCGCAACTTGCGGGACCTCCGGGCCGGCGACTGACCCAGCATCCGGATCGCGTTCTCCTTGAGGATTGCCCGACCCGGCAACCGGTCATCCGACTCACGCGCTGAGCGATGCCCAAGCTGCTTGACAGAGTATCAAGCTACTTGATAACTTCCCCACCAGAGCCTGGCCTCCACAGGGCTGTCTGGCTTCGAGGCCGTTCGTTGGCTCGGGAAAGGAATGTCCAATGATGTCCATCGCTCACTCTGCGAGGTATCGGGCTTCTGCCCTGGTCCTGGTGTTGGTGCTGGCCTTGGTTGTCGCGGTGTTCTCACCGGCGCTTCCCGCGCTCGCCGACGAGGAGTTCAGCGGACAGCTCGCCAACGGCACTGAGTGGATCGCGGCGGTGCCTGAGGATTGGAACGGCACCCTGCTTCTTTACAGCCACGGTTATGTCCCTTCCTTCATCCCATTCCCCAACCCCACCCCGGCGATCAACACCACCCCTGCGGCAACCGATCTCTTGGATCTCGGCTACGCAGTTGCTGCATCGTCCTACGCGCACAAAGGCTGGGCCTTCCCGACGGCACCCAACGACCAGCTGAATTCTCTCCAAGCGGCTATCGATGCGATCGGCATCGAACCGGACACGGTTCTTGCTTACGGGTCGTCGATGGGTGGGCTGGTCACCGCCCTGCTTGCAGAGTCCGCTGGAGACGTCATCGACGGAGCTTTGCCCACTTGCGGCATCGTGGCCGGCGGAGCGGACCTCAACAACTACCAGCTCGACGCGGCCCATGCGATCAACGAGCTGCTCGCCGATGGGAACATTCAAATCGCGGGCTATGAAACTCAGGCCGCTGCCTTCGCCGCTACCGGAGCGTTGACCGCGGCGGTCAGTGCCGGCGACTCGACATCAGAGGGACTTGCCCGGGTCGCACTGGCGGCGGCTCTGTATCAGGTCCCGGACTCTCAACTTGGAGCCGTTCTCGGCTTTGTCACCCCGGCTCGCTACGACCTGATCACTGCCGCTGGCGGTGACTCAGGGTGGAATGAAGGTATCGACTACTGGCAGCTTCTCTCAAAGTCCCCCTACCGCCAGATGGTCGCAGCGCAATACCGCGAGGCAGGACTCGACCTCCGAGCAGACCTGGATCTGCTCACTGGGACTGCCGACGTGAGCTTCAACGATGCCGCTGTGGACTCGATGCTCAGTCATTCCCAGCCCGACGGTGACCTTCAGATGCCGGTCTTCTCGATCCACACGACCGACGACCTGATTGTCCCCGTCGAACACGAAGAGGAGTACGCCGACGACGTGCGTTCCAACGGCATGCGTAGTCTCTTCCGTCAGGCCTTCGTTGACCGCTCTGGTCACTGCAACTTCACATCCGCCGAGCTGATCGCGGGAGTGAAGGTGCTCGAGGAAAGGGTCACAACAGGCCTCTGGAACGCGGCGAGCATCAATCCCCACATGCTGAACCAACTTGCTTCGTCATTGGGCCTCGGCGAGTCGGCGTTCATCCACTTCCAGCCGGGAGAATTCATCGGCGACCGAAGCGATTCGGTTAATCCCTAGGCGTGGCCAGCTGGAAGAAACGATGAATTGAATCCCCCTGGTCACAAGTTGGGGGCATCCCTCTTCACCGTGCACGGCTCAGTCAATCGCAGGCAGGCTGCGGCGTCACCGTTCACATCCTATGGGAGCCAACACGTACCAGCTGATGTCGGGATTCGCCGCAGAGGCGGTTCAGCCGGCGTGCGAATTGGACGCGCAATGACCCATGGTGCTCGGCGCTCCTTTTCCTCCCGGTTCCTACCAGCTGGCGGTAGGAAATCGGGTACAGGAACTCGAGGCAACCGACGGTGCCTGGCTCGGCAACCGCCCCGCGGTCTTTGTCCGCGTCGACCTCAGGCTGCCTCAGAGACCGTCCCGGAAGCCGACTCGCCAACTCGGGTACTTCAGCGTCCACCCGAGCTCACGCTTGGCCTTGGCATTCGAGGAGCCCCTGATCTTGGTCATCATTGAGACCCCAGGCTCGGCCACGAGGAGACGGGCAATCCAAACCGGAACCCGCCGAGGAGGCTTGGCCCCGATGACCTCGGCGAGATAGGGAAGCCACTCCGACACCGGGGCCGGTTCGTCGTCAACGATGTTGTAGAGACCCGGGGCGCCACGCTCCAACGCGAGCGCGGTGGCGGCAGCGGCGTCGTCGATGTGGATGAAGGAATTGATTCCGCCAGCCTGGCCGACGAGCGGCATCTTGCGCGCGGCAATCGCTTGCAACATGGACCCACCCCTCCCGAAGGCGTTGCCCGGGCCGTAGAAGCCTCCGTAACGCAGAGCGAGAGCCTCGATACCAGTGGCGGAGGTGGTCATCGCCTCCAGGTGCTTGATGGCGTCGACGGTGTCACGAACGGCAGGCGACGGATCGGCCATGAGGGGGTCCTCTTCGGTTTTGATCAGACCGCCCCGCTGTTCGTTGGGCCAGCCGGTGTAACTCTGGACTATGAAGCGACGGGCACCGGACTCGATGGCCGCGGCGAGCAGCTGTTCGGTGCCTTCCACCCTGAGGCGGTTGGTCTCGGCGAAAGTCCTGGCGAAATGACGGAGGTCGAATTCGCCGCCGAGCGCGGTCATCTGATGGATCACCACATCGGGCTCGGCGTCGACCACCGTGCGTCTGATGGCGGCCGCGTCGTGGCCGTCGAGCACGACCGGCGTGACCCCGGCCAGACGCAGGCCGTCGACCTTGTCGGGGGTGCGGGTCGTGCCCACCACGTCGTGGCCGGCCTTCACCAGCAGAGGCACCAGCCTCTGGCCTACGGCTCCCGTGGCTCCAGCGAGAAAAACTCTCATCTACTCGAATCCCTTTCGTTCAACACCTGAGACGAGACAGGGGGTGTTCCTGTGACAGGGTCAGGATCATCTGGCGATCTCGGGCCGCTTGTCGGTGAATTCCTTGGGTCTTTGTTGCGACCCGCCAACCTTCGAAGGTGCTGCGTGCGAAGTCGCACATCGTCTGACTCGAGCGCAAGCTCTCGTCTACGTCGTCGTGATGTCATATGCCCGGCTTGGCGTACATTACCCACACGATGATTAGCGGGATCGCAACGTCAGCGGTGCCGACCAATGTCACCGAGCGTGCCGAGGCTCGGAGTTTGACTTTGTCGCTCCTCGTTGTCGGCCAGCAGTGCGAGGTACCGCGACTCGGGTCCGGTCACCCAAGGTCAGCTGCACAGTGGGGCCGAGGAAGACTCCGCCGATGCCGATGAGGCCCCAGAGGTCGGTGAGACCTATGACCGACCTCGGGACGGGATCCTCGCCGCCGCCGAAGACCTGGCTTCTGTGATGACTCTCGGAGAGTTACTCATGGTTCTTGTCGCTGCATCCGGCCTAGCTCTCGAGGTGCGGAGCTAGTTCCGCGATAAGAAGAGCGACAACGAGGCGGCGAGGCTCGACGCAGAAGGTCGCGCATTTGAGTAGCGGTTCAACGAAAGGGCCGTCGCCACCCAACTGAAACTCCTACGGATCGAAGAAGAACGGCACCGTTAGGAGTGCGAGACGCGAGGAATGCAAGGTTGCGCATGTACGACGCGCCGCGCAGGCCGCGTCTAGAAGACTGTTAATCCATTGGTAGGTTCGAGTCCTACCCGCGGAACAAACGACTAGGGAAACGTCGATTTCTGCCCTATACCGTGCTTTCAAGGCGGGGCTCTCCCATTTGAAATTTTGACGCAAGTGAGCATCTAGTCGCTCCACGGTCGATCCTGAAGCGACGACGCGTGGGAAAGGAAGTCGGAAGAGAGGAGTTGGGAATGGAAGGCAACCACTTCCACGTCTTCATCCGCGATCTCCCTGGCGCGTTGGCCTGGTTCGCCAGAGTATGGGTTACCGAGCCTATCTATCAGGAGGAAAGTATGGCCATCCTCCAGTTTGGTCCAGTCCTCTTGATCCTCGACCAGGACGAGGAAGAAACTGTTACAACGATTGGGTACGCCACCGGCGACTGCGATGCCGATTTCCGAACAGCGGTGGGTCGCGGCGCCCAAGCGATCGAGGAGCCGGCGGATCGGAGTTGGGGGGTGCGGGTGGCGTATCTCAAGGGACCAGGCCGTATCACCTTGGAGCTTGAACAAGAATTCGTGGAAGCCACCGTGCGGAACAGCAACCCCCCGACCTGAGACGGAGGCGGCTCGAGCGCGGCGGTAGCGCAACACGGGTTGGCGTGAAGTTCGGGGAGTCCTTGGTCACAGCTCCTCTCCACCAACGCGGCCCTTCAGGTCCCGGCGCGTCGTCGAAGAGTATGTCGAGGATGCCTTCGCGCTCCTGCAGGCCGACTGTGGGGCGGTCCAGTTCCGCGAGCTATCGATTCTGTGCGCTCGACGGTGGCGTGGCCGATAGGTGCGCCACACCCCAGTGAGCTGGTCGCGGATCCTCGGTGTGTACATGGAAGGACTACCTGAAAAGCTGTAACTGGTTACAATGGTTACGTGCCCTTTCGATGTTCCGGTTCGGGACGCCTCGCGGCTCGCGAGGTCGTCGTCGCTGCGGAGGAGCTTCGTTGGCCGCTCGAAAACGGGAGGGTCTCCTTGGATCTCGTCGCGACAGTCGGTGAGCGGTGGGGGCGGCGGTTCGAGCGGCTTCGCTCGCCCGGCGATCTGAACCGTTGGCTGCGCGATACCGGTCTGGCGGAGGCACCGGACGCGACCGAGGATGACCTTGAGGCCATGCGTGGCCTGCGAGCCGCGGTCTACGGCGCTGTCGAGGCGGCCTCCGATCGGCGGCCGCTACCCACTTGGGCGCGCGATCTCTTGAACAGGTCCGCCCGCGTCCCGCCTCGGATCCCCCAAGTCCGTCGTGGTGGCTACCTGCGGTACGAGTCCGGGGGCGCCGTGCGTGCCGCCATCAGCGAGGTCGCCCGTGACGCCATCGACCTGATCGCATCGGCCGACCTCGGGCGCGTTCGTGAGTGCGCTGCGGATGACTGTGCTCGTATCTTTTTTGACCAGTCGCGACCGGGTACGCGGCGGTGGTGCTCGATGCAGACCTGTGGCAACCGCGCCAAGGTGCGCAGCCACCGCGCCCGAGCAGGAACGTGAACAACTTCGGACTGCGGGTGGGGGTGTTGATCCTGCCGGACCACCGTTGGTCCGCCGCCGCGCACACCTGGGTTCGAGCCGAACAGCTCGGGTTCGCACACGCCTGGACCTATGACCACCTGACGTGGCGGGGCCACCGGGATCTCCCATGGTTCGGAGCGATCCCCACGCTCACTGCAGCCGCAATGGCGACCAACACCATCGCGCTCGGCACCCTCGTCGCGTCCCCGAACTTCCGCCATCCCGTTCCGTTCGCGAAAGAACTCATCACGCTCGACGACGTGTCCGGAGGACGCCTCATCGCCGGGATCGGCGCCGGTACCGCCGGATGGGACACCGCCATGCTCGGTGCGCCGCCATGGGGGCGGCGCGAACGCACCGAGCGGTTCGAGGAGTTCGTCGCGCTCACGGACTTGCTGCTGCGCGATCCTTGCGCAAGCTACACCGGCAACTACTACACAGCCAACGAGGCAAGGACGTACCCCGGCTGCATTCAGCAGCCGCGCGTTCCGCTCGCGATCGCAGCAAGCCAGCGACGAGGCATGACCCTGGCGGCACGCCACGGCGACTGTTGGGTCACCACCGGGAGCCGGACACGACCCGACCGGCTCGATCCCGCCGAGGGATCGCTCGAGATCCGCCGACAGATCGACGCCCTCGAAGACGTCTGCGAGGCGGTCGGACGTGACCCTGCGACGCTACGACGACTCGTAGTTACAGGGCCAACGCTGGATAGCGGGCTGAGGTCTGCCGACAGCTTCGCCGAGGTCGCTGGCGGCTACAGCGCGGTAGGTGTCACTGATCTGGTAGTCCACTGGCCACGATCAACTGAGCCGTACCGAGCTGACCTCGACACCTTCGAACAGATCTTCGCCTCGTGACCGCGCGGCGCGCCTCGCGCGCGTCGGTTGAGATCGCGGTCGCCGACGCCGCCCCCTGGCCCGCCGGGCGCGGCCAAGCTTCACGGGTGGTCGGGTAGGACCTTGCGCAGCCGGGATTGGGCCTGGCCCATGCGATGGCCGTCGATCGCGAGCGCCGGGTCGAGGAGTACCTGAAGGAGCAGGCCGTAGAAGAGCGCAAGGACTAGTCCGGCTGCATCGTGGCCCGCTTGATCGTCGCCAAGGCCGAGCAGCGCGGCGAGGTCGGGACGAGTTCGGCGGAACCCCTCGCCGAGGCGTCGTCGCAGGCGATCGTTGTGCTGGGCACGGGCCAGTGCGCCGATGAAGTTCTTCGCCAACCCGGTGTGGCGCTGCCTCGTGGACTCCATGACCTCGCTGGCGCGTTGGAAGCGCATGGCTGGCGTCAGCCGTCCCAGGTCCCCCATCTCCGCCCCGACCTCGGCCAGCCATCGATCCAACCCGCACACGACGGCCTCGGTGACGAGGTCGTCCTTCGATCCGAAGTGGTACGTGATCGAAGCGAGATTGGCCTTCGACTCCTCAGCGATGGCCCGAGCCGTGATCTTCTCGGCCGGGAGGTTCTCGAGGCAGCGGAGGGCGCCGTCGATGAGGGGCTGCCTATTGCTTCGTTGGGGGCTCACGGATCTCCGTTTCGAACTTGGTCCATACTATACGTTCGTATAGATTGGTCGTTGTTAGAACCCAAGCGAAGCGTGGAGTCCCACATGTACGTCGCCACCGTTGTCGTATCGGTCCTGCTCGCCGCAATGGTCGCCTTTTCCGCTGCGAGGAAGCTGAGCCATAAGCCAGAGGTCGTGGCGTCCTATCGAAGGGCTGGCGTGCCCGAGGACAAGCTCAACATCCTCGCTTTCACGCTCCTCTCCGGGGTGGTGGGGCTGCTCGGAGGCTTGGTGTGGGCACCGATCGGCGTCGCCGCAGCGGGTTGTTTGACCGGCTACTTCGCGTTGGCGATCGTCGCCCACCTTCGGGCCAACGACGCGGCCAACCTGCCGACACCCCTTGTGCTAGCGATCCTCGCGGCGGCGACCCTCGCTTTGCGACTTGCGTCGAACTGAGACCTCCCGCTGCCCTCGCCAGCTGCCGGCCGGTTCGTCCGACGATGAGACGCAGGGTTCGCCCACGACGCTCGTGCGCCAGCTCGGCGAGAGAAGACGACGGTCTGCCTCACGGGTTCGAAGCCGACGCTGAGGAGAGACCCCTCGATGCCGAAGCATGGTCGAGGTGTCATGGCGTCGCGCGCTGCCGCGCGCCGCGCCTTGCGTGTTCGAACGGCGCGATTGGTAGTACGCCTGACCTCACGGGCAAACCGCTTGGCCCTCGCGGCCACCAAGCAACCCAGACGTCGCAACAAGGCAGGGTGAGAAGTAGGGGATTCGATCGAGTTCCAACAGCTCGGCCCCAAAAGGCCCGCTGCGCAGCCGGTGCGGTCACGACTCTGAAACTGCCTCCAAGAGGTCTCGCTCTTGGTCGGGTGGATATTGTCGTTGTGTGTCGCTCACCGTACAATGCTGCGTATAGCGACATAAAACGACAATGACATCTCGAAGTGCACCCTCAAGCGTGGCTCCTGTTCTCTCTGAGTTGGAACTGGAGAATCCGCAGATTGTTACACGCCAGTTGCTTGCCGCATCTGTGGATCGGGCTGGCGTCAAGCTGCCCATCAGGGTGGTGGCAGAACGGCTGCAACGTCACGGTTGGCTGCTGCCACTGCGTACCAGAGGAGCCTGGGAGTTCGCTCCTGGGTCGCGAGCTGGGGCGTTCGGCTCGGGCGACCCTTTTATCGAGCTTCGGGCGACGTTGGCGAGACGCCCTGACTTCCCAGCAGCTGTCGCCTACGAGTCGGCCGTATGGCTGCACAATCTCAGTGACCGGAGTCCCGATCGACACGTGCTGTCAATCCCGAAGTCCGAGAGCGTTCCGCACTCATTGCGCGATTTTCGGGTTACGAGAATCCAGTCTGTATTGGATCCAGTCCGAATCCGAGACCTTCCTGTATGGAGCCTTGAATCACTAGTTGTTCTCATTGGAGCTCGGCCGTCCAGTTTCGGTGACTGGCCAAACCTGGACTCCTGGTTCGTCAGAGCCGCACAGCGCGGCGACCCTGAGGCGATCGTGTCCGAGTTGGCCCATCGTTCGAGGGCGGCGTGGATGCGTACCGGATATCTACTGGAATGGGCTGGCAACCATGATCTGGCCGACCTAATCCGCGATGCCGCTCCTGCTGGCTCCGGTCCTTTCTACCTTGGTGCCCGCGATCGTCCAGGTCGCTACAGCAGCAAATGGCAGGTCATGGATTCGCTGCTCGGCTCCGCATCGTCGGACAGAGATGTTGGCCAGGCGTGATTACTGAGGGTTATCTGGCCAGGCACTACCAAGGTCGGAGCGGCGGCCGAGACCCAGCACTCTTGGATGTCGCTCAGGACTACGCCCTCAAGGTGCTCCACGATGAGGGACTCTTCGATCTTGGTCTTACGTTCAAGGGTGGCACTGCCCTACGTAAGTATCGGGCAGGGAACCTCGGTCGGTTCTCCACCGACCTCGACTTCGCCGCGGTCGATCCGGATCTCGGCGAGGTTGTCTTCGGCGCACTCGATGGGGTCGGGTTCCACGATGTCAGATTCGAAGTCGAGGAGGTTACGCCACAGCGGAGAGCCAACCTTCGGGTTCTCACGCCGCTCGGAGATCCCGAGGTCGACGCCCGCGTAGAGGTAGTCCCCCGGCCGCCATGGCAGCCACCAGAGATGTTAGATCCGGTGGAGTTCCCCGTTCACGGTGGCTACGAGTTCATGCCCGTTCCGCTTCCGGTCGTAACTCTCGACGAAACCATCGCCGAGAAGCTCGCTGCCTACCGTCGCCGTGCTCTCCTACGGGACCTGTACGACCTGTGGTGGTTCACTCAGCAAGGTGCGTTCGATGAGGCTCTGATTCGTCGCCTCACGTACCTCAAGGTCTACGTCGACGTCGTCGAAGAAGGAATAGCAGATGGTCCCTTCGATGCCGAACGTGATCTCTTCGCTCTTGTGCCGGCAGACTTTCCCCCTGAAGCCATCGGCTTATTGAGCGGCACGCCAGAGACCGAAACCTGGCTCAAACGAGTCAACGAGCGCTTCCGCTTTCTAGCCGACACGACCGAGGAGGAGGCCCAGTTGCAGCTGTGCGATCCACGAGACAGCTATGAGGTCAGCCAACTGATCAATACTCTCGACGATTAAGAGTCAAGAATCGGCTGGGTCGTACCATTTGCAGCAGCGATGAGAGCGTCCTCTTGCTACGACTCACAACACCTCACGCCGCTCGCCCCACAGCCGCTCCACAGACCCGGAATCGGCACCTATTTGCCCTGGTCAGAGCGTTTTGACCGCATCTTTCGCAACGAGGGGGTCGGGGGTTCAAATCCCCCCAGCTCCACCAAACGCCCTGGTCAGGGCGGTTTCGGTGAGGCCGAACGCTGGCTGCTCGTACGATTCCGCGATCCGTTGCGCCACAAGAGTTCGGCGCGGGGACCGCATCTTTCGCAAGGAGAAGGCGAGGGTTCAGATCGGCTCCGTGTGATACCCGGTGCGGTCATGCCGCCTTGATCGACGTCTCCTCCCAAGGACGTACCATTCCGCCACTCAAACACCGCCGAGGGACAGCGTGGAAATGCACACCAGACCGCGTTGACGCCAGCGAGAGGAGAACCGAATGGGGAAGATTGTCGTGAGCGACAATGTCTCCCTTGATGGAGTTGTCCAAGACCCGGCCGGCGACGAGGGCTTCAGGTTCGGCGGCTGGGTTGGCAAGATCAAGGACCGCCCCGAGCTTGCCAAGCTGACACTCGACGAAACGCTTGGTACCAACGCCCTGCTGCTGGGTCGGCGGAGCTACCAGTGGTTCGCTGCCAGGTGGCCCTCCCGGAGCGGCGAGTTGGCGGACAGGATCAACAGACTGCCCAAATACGTTGTGTCCTCGACTATCGAAGATCCCGACTGGAACAACTCCACGGTGCTCACGGGCGACGTCGTGAGCGAAGTCTCCAAGCTGAAACAGGAGCTCACCGGGGAAATCGTCGTCTGGGCCAGCTTCCAGTTGGTGCACACCCTCATGGAGCACGATCTGATCGACGAACTGCGGCTGAAAATCTACCCGGTCGTGCTGGGAGCCGGTGAGCGCATGTTCGGCGAGACGAGCGACAAGAAATCCATGCACCTCGTACACACTCAGTCTGTCGACGGCGAAGTCGTCCTCCTCACCTATGAGCGGGCACAAACCATCTAGCGGACATCCGGCGGACCACGGTCCCCGGCTTGGCGGATCTACTAAGTGAGAGGCATCTTTCGCAACGAGGGGGGTGGGGGGTTCAAATCCCCCCAGCTCCACGATCTTGTCTTGAAGCAGTGTGAGAGTCCGGTAGGTCTGTCTCATTTGGCTTCGGGACCTGGCTTCGGTTCCTGGGCGGCAGTGGCTTCGGCTCCGTGGTCTCACTTTGGGTATCTCTTTGGGTTGTCCGCGCCCGGAGAGGTTCTCGAGATGCTGGCGGTCGTTTTGTGATTGAGTCGCGGTTGCTGGCGGTGCGGGAGGTTTGAGCCGCCGACTCCCTCGGACGTCGGCCAGCAACTCTCCAACGCACCCGCCAGTATTTGCCTGGAGTCATCGTCCGAGAGAGTCAGTTGGTCGGGTCTGAGTTGAACACTGCTTCGGTGGCCATTCCGGAGCGCTGGCCACTATGAGGCGAGAGGGAGCCCCGGGGAAGGACTCGAACCCTCAACCCTCTGATCGAAGCCGGACTCAGGGACTTTGAACCACATGGGGATTGTGAATTCACTTCGTTTGGGTGCTGAGACGGTGGTCGATTGCGAGATAGAGGGCATCGAACAACCTGGCGGTGACTTCCAGGATCTGGTGGTCGGACTCGGCCAACGAGAGTCCCTTGATGACGATGTCGATTCCGGCAGCTTCGGGGGCGTCGTAGAGGTCGTCGGCGACGTCTGCTTCGTGAACGATGCGCCCGATTTCGATCATCACAGGGTCGTCGATGTGATATTCGGAGAGAGTGGTTTCGAATGTCACCATCTCCCCACGATGCGATAGCTTCACACCGATCATGTCAAACGGGGTGACATCGGTGGGGACGTCGTCGGGATCGTCGTAGAAGAGGAACTCGGCGTCCACGTCGATTGAGCGGCGGATCAGCCAGGCGGTGGCGGCCCGGTCGACGTGAACTCCAGTTCGGGTAGCCCATCTCAAAGTGTCGTCCTGCCCGTCGTGTCGGCGCTGATGATCAAATCGCGGGCCGCGGCTCGATCGGGTGGAGGGAAGTAGTCGCGGCGTTCGATGCGCCGCAACTCAGCCCGCAGAGCACGCAGTGACCGCGTTGGAGCCCCAGCCGTCATCAGTTCGTGTGTGCGCTCGATCAATTCCTGATACTCAGCTGCTCGCTGATCTCTCAGCTCGGCTGCCAGTTCCCGCCCGTAGCGGCGCAGCGTCGGGGTCGCTATCCACATCGTGGCGGAGCCGGCGGCCTCTTCGACCATGTTGGTCACCCACTCCAGTGACTCCTTGGTCGAAGCGTCGAACGGGAGACCAACTAGGCCGTCACCGAGCTGAGCGACTCCGAGGCCCTTCAGCCGTCGCCACACCGCGATACGGGGAGTCGACGGTTCCCGCGGCATTCGATACGACATCAACACCCAATTCTCGCTTGTAACCATGGTTCCACGATACTACCGTCGCAAATTCGTGAATGAAACCGTGGTTACAGACACCGACTCCCGTCGACCAGGAAGGGACGATCTCAGGGCGTGGTCCACGGTCGCCGCCAACAGCTTCGGTGGTCCCGCTGGCCAGATCGCCGCGATGCACGATGAGATCGTCGAACGCCGCCGCTGGGTTGCGGAACCGTCATTCCTTCACGCTCTCAACTACTGCATGTTGCTCCCCGGTCCCGAGGCGCAACAGTTGGCGACCTACCTCGGATGGCTCACCAAGGGCGTACCTGGTGGTCTGCTGGCTGGCGGGCTGTTCATCCTTCCCGGCTTTGTCTCGATCCTCGCCCTGACTCTTATCTACGCCCTATGGGGTGACATCCCTTGGTGGAAGGCATCTTCCGTGGGATTGGACCAGCTGTGATCGCCATCGTCGCCCACGCGGTCATGCGAATCGGCGGTCGGACGATCAAGAACACCACAATGCTCTCCATCGCCTGCGCAGCCTTCGTAGGCATCTTCTTCTACCAGGTTCCCTTCCCACTCATCGTCATGGCCGCAGGTCTGATCGGGCTCCTAGGAGCCAGATTCCGACCCGACGTCTTCATCATCATTGAGGGACACGACGTGGCGGGCCGAGCCAGCACGCCGATCCGGTGGCGACAAACGATGGGCACCGTGGCCGTAGGTCTTGGGTTGTGGCTTGGCCCCGTAGCAGTGATCGTGATGGCTACCGGCACCGGATCGCTGTGGAGCGACATCGCCGTCTTCTTCTCTAAGGCTGCAGTGGTCACCTTCGGCGGCGCCTACTCGGTGCTCGCCTACATGGCCCAACAGGCAGTTGAGGTCTACGGCTGGCTTCAACCTGGCGAAATGGTGGATGGCCTCGGCCTCGCCGAGACCACACCCGGACCCTTGATCCAGGTCACCCAATTCGTCGGGTTTCTCGGCGCGCATCGCAACCCGGGGAACCTCCACCCCCTTCTCGCCGGAACACTTGGAGCGATTCTCACAACGTGGGTGACTTTTGTCCCGTCGTTTCTATGGATCCTCGCCGGCGCACCCTCCGTGGAGAGACTCAAGAACCGCCCTTCCCTCACTGGAGCGCTATCGACGGTCACCGCAGCGGTCGTCGGCGTCGTCCTGAATCTCGGCCTCTGGTTCGCGACCTACACCCTCTTCACGGATGTCACAGAAAGAGAGTGGCTGGGCGCCCGGCTGATTGTCCCAACGCCAGTCTCGGTCGATTGGCTCGCAGTCGCAATCGCCGCAGCCGCCGCTTGGGCACTATTCCGCACCCAAGCACGAATTATCCATGTCGTCCTTGGGGCATCGCTGACCGGCTTGATCGCCGGAGTGTTGTAAGTGCACGTCCTATTCCTTTGCCCACACGGCGCAGCCAAGTCAGTGATCGCCGCCGCAATGTTCAACGAGCTCGCACGACGCAGACACTTGGAGATCACCGCCTCGAGCGCCGGAACCGAACCCGACGACGAAATCAATCTCGTCGCAGTCGAAACCCTGATGGCACAACAACTCCCTATCCCCGACGCGCCCCAGCTCGTAACGAAGCAACACATCAAACGGGCTGACATTGTCGTGTCACTCGGATGCGCCATCGACAAGCTCCCTACCCGACCCGGACGATGGGTCGACTGGTCCGACGCACCGGCAGCATCCGAAGACATCGAAGGCCTATGCGAAATGCTAACGAACCGGTTGGAAACGCTGTTGTCTTGACCCTCGATGGCAGCCAGGGACCGGCCGCCGTCAGCTCCACTATTTCGCCTGTGAGAGTTCGGTAGGTCTGTCTCACTTTGGCTCTGGGACGTGTGTCTCACTGTCTCCACGTTGTTCTTGACTCGAACTCTTTGGAGCTCGAGGAGGATCGGAGATGGTGGCGGCTGGCTGCGCTGGTGGACCAGCCGTTGAAGCCGGATGGTTCACACGATCGGGGTGATGCTCCGCGGAGCGGGTCCCGGGACTATCGCGATGTGCTCGTGTAGGAGAGCGGCAACGTCACACTCACGGACGTTCAACCAGAAGAGGTCGACTTCACCGGCACCGGCACGCTTTCGCCCATCGAGTGCCCCCCTCAAGCCGCGGTCCTCGCCTCCGGCCAGCAGGTCGCTTGCACCGCGACCTACGAGGTGACCCAGGCCGACATCGACTCCGGTGAGATCACCAACGTCGCCGTTGGCCAATGGCCTCGACGAAGATGGCGCCACAGTCACCAGCGATGCCGTTCCCGAGAATGTGGACACCCCTGGCAGTGCGGCACCGCCGGCGACCCGACTCCCGTTCACTGGAATCAACGCGAGCACGCTGATATCGATCGCACTTGGCCTCTTCGCGGCCGGCATCACTCAATCTCATCGCCTGGCGATCGAAGAGCGCCGATTCATAACTGTGGCCTATACGGCTTACGGGACCTCGACGTCGACACTCACGTAGTCACCGTTGTCGCCGTAGTCCCACACGGTCAGTTCCAGGGTTTCATCTGTGTGCGCGACGGGAGAAAATCCAGGGCATACTCGATGACGGGCAGGTCGCTGGAGAGCCCGACATCGTCGGTGCGTTCGTACACGAGCTCGTCAGATCCGACGGCGACCAAGGCGACTGGGTAAATCCGGCCTTCCGGGTCCGGCGCCTTCGCCCCGAAGGTGCCGGAGCCATCGAGCACGAAGTAGTCCTCCTCGACGATATTTCCCTCGTCATGACCACGATCGAGAGAAGCGCCTCCTGATAAGCATCGGACTCCGTCGTGTCTGGTTGTGGCGGGTCGGTGTGAGGGTGATCTGGTAGTTGTGGCTGCCGGTTTGGCTGGCAGTGACCGCAAGCTGGTTGGTCCCGGCGGTCAGCCATACCAGTTGGGGGCTGGTGCAATCGGATGAATACCACCTGTCCGAGTCGGCCTGGTGGATGGCCCATTGGATAGGCACGCCAGCGATCGTTACTCGGCCGCGAGTGGTGTGATCTCGGCGAGGTCTCTTCGATGGCCTCGCCATGGACTTCGAGGTCGTAGCGAACTTGGAGGTTGAGCCAGAACCGGTCGCTGGTTCCGAAGAACCGAGACAATCGAAGGGCGGTGTCGGTGGTGATCCGTCGCTTGCCGTGGACGATCTCGCTGATCCGCCGGGGGGGAACTCGAATCGATACGGCGAGACGATGCTGAGTCAGCTCCAGCGGCGTGAGGAACTCCGGACAAATCTGGCGGGGATTCACAACCTCGCCGCCGAGGCAATACCCAGGATCAGGGATCGGGCCGGGGGAGCACTAGTCGCTGTCTCGTCAGTGCACGCGATGGCCACCTCCAATGGAATGGCTGCGTACGCTGCCACCAAAGGAGCCATCGTCGCAATGTGCCGAGGATTGGCTCTCGATCACGCCAGGGAGGCCATCCGCGTGAACGCATTAGTGCCCGGGTCCGTCGACACACCGATGCTCAGGGCATCGGCCACAAGGAGACATCCGGACGATCCCGAGGCAGCTCTCGCGCTGTGGGCCGAAAGGCAACCTCTTGGTCGAATCGCACAGCCCATGGAGGTTGCCCAAGCGATTGCCTTCCTTGCATCCGGGCTGGCTTCAGCTATAACCGGAACGGTCCTTGTGGTAGACGCGGGTTTGTCGGCACGCCTAGCACTTTGAGAAGGAGAGCCCGATTGTCCTGACCGCCAGGGCATTTGAGATTCGGTGATGACCCAGTCCGCGGTCCTGCTACTCGCATGCTCTGACCGACCAGGCATCGTGAGCCGAGTTACCGCACACATTTGAGAACGGGGAAAACATCCTTCGGGCGGAACAAAGTGAGTCGGTTGTAGATGGTCGGTTCTTCCTTCGCATTCACTCGACAATCAGGGAAAGAGAGATCGACCTGTCCAGACTGCGCGCCGACGTTGAGGCTGTCGCCGCGAAACTCTAAGCAGACTGGTCGCTCCACGACCGACGTCGAGGATTGCGACCGGCACCGGCTCGGCCTTGGTGGATCAGTTGGCCGGCGATGTGGACAGAAACCACGAAGTCTCGAGTCCGGAGATTCTCCACAGAGAACTCGCCTCCGAGGATGGGAGGGATGGCGAAGTCGTATACCTCGTTGCTCGCGAGTATTGGTCCCGACCGGTGGGCGGCCTCAGCGAGCCTCCCAAGTAGAAACTCGTCCAGGCCCTCGTCGCTGGCGAGGCTCGATTGAAGGTCGTCTCGATTCCGCCACTGACGGTCGAGGGTTCCTTCGATCGTGTCGAGAAACCAGTATCCGTCCTCGGCGACGAAGAAGAGATCCCCGAACAGCGAACTCATGACCGGTGTCTTGTCCGCGATGGCGAGCCACGCCCAGGACTCCATCGCCCGCTCGCAATGCTCGGCCGGGAACTGCCTCGTTAGGAGCATCCGCTCATGGTGGCCGATACCGGTGCGGACTGCAGCATCCTCCCGCTGATACGCGCGCAACATGTGCCGTTCGAATGCGGGGTCAGACGAGCGTTACGCGCCGAGATCGGGCAATCCCGATCGCAGATCACTTCTCGTCGTCAGGGCTAAGAAGCACCGGGAACAGGCGAACGGCTTCTTCGAGGTCCTTGATTACCGCTGGGAGCTGCGTCTGGTGATCTGCGCTATCAGGAACTCTTGCAACGCCAGGTGTAGGAACCCGTTGCCCTCTCTGGAGGCGCGCCGCTAAGAGTGCTTGGACCCGGTCCGAAGAGTGTGGAGTTCACCGACGACCAGCCGTTCCGCACCGGTCTCGGCTTCCGGCAGCCAGGTTACGACCACTGAGGGGTCGCCCAGAACCTTCGGAGTCACGATGAAACTCCTTGTTGCATTCAGGCGAGCAAGGCATCTGCGCCAACCTCTGGGTCCCGCGGATCCAACCTGAATTGCTGAGATCATTGCATCACCACGATCAGCAACGTCGATCAACCGCTCGGTGAGCGCGTCGTAGTCGCCTCGGGGCATGTTTGACGGGATCACCACTAAAACCTGTTGACCCTGGCCGATCAGCTCGAACACGGCCTCCAAATCCGACGCATCCAATGTGGAGACGAGTCGGGCTCCCTGGATGTATCTCCGATCGCTGTCGTTTGTCGCTGCCATCGTGAAACCCTCGACCCGAATTGTCTCACAGGCAGTCAAGAGATCTTCACCAACCGGCTTCGCCACCGCCGCACAGCGCTCGGCAGACTCGCTCTATACGTGCCGTTCTTGTGCGGTCTCGAATATGGGCGGAATCGCAACAGATTGATCGTTATCGGCGGTCCTCGAAGTCCGGCCATGCAGCTATGTCGACGCCATGGTTCTCGGGTGAGGCAAGCGTCCACCACTGCGGTGCATGCGAGTCGTCAGCGATCCGACCCCCCGCTGCGAGGGCGGCTGCCACTCGTTCCTCTGCCTGGTCGGCTGGCACACTGACGTCGATGTGAAAGCGGCCGCGTCCCGGCTTTGGCGGGTCCAGAGGGTGGAACATCAGGTGTGGGTTGCGCCGGCTCGGATCGATCGCATCCGTGGCGCCTAGATCGCTGTATCCGAAGGCGGCTGCAAAGAAGGGGCGCACGTCGGCACCTGAATCCTGAGCGATCGCGATGCCGACAGCTAGGAGCTGGGAGGGGTCAGGTTCGAGCCCGAGTTGTTGAGCGACTGCCGAGACGCGGCGAGCGAACTCGATGTCGCGTTCGCTCAGGGCCCCGAAGTCTCCTGTGAAGGTACGGACCGTTACCCCTTCGGGACGAAGGTCGATGTCCGGGAACTGCCCCGTCGCTTCAGCCACCTCCGCGATTGCGGCAACGAATTCCGCTCCTTCGGTGAACGACCCAATGCGGTAGTAGGCGTAGGCACCCCAGTAGAGGACCCGCCAGTCTTCGACGCCTCCGGCGTCATGGAACATTCGGCCGGTGGTTCTTCTCTCGCTCATCAAGAGCCTCCTCCGGTAGGTGACAGCCGTCTCGAAACGATAGCGATCGACCACTAGCCCACGGTCGAGCCTCGGGCGACCACTGGGGAGGTGACCAGGACACCACCAGCCCGAACATTTACGTGCTGGGCAAGCCACCGGCGGCCTTCGCCTCGACGGCGACACCCTGCTCCACGTGGACGCCCTGGTGGAGCATGTCGATTCACGTCGCCGAGAGTGGGGGCCTGGTGGGCGTGTGTGTGCTGGTGGAGAGCAGCGGGTAGTGGCTCTCGTGCAGGATTCGTCCTCGATCCCGAAAACCAGGTACATAGGTGGGAAATAGGCGAAGTAGCTACGGTTCGCCCATGGCGAAGGCATCACCATCGTTGGATGGTCTGCGATTGAACCGCTTGGTCCCGAGACCTGGGACGCTTACGCCGCGCTGATCGAGCGACACAACGGCATCTTCGGCGGCTGCTGGTGCACGAAGTTCCACGACCTCCGCAGCGACAAGCGGCTGCGGGCCGAGGCCGGGGAGGACAACCGCGCGTTCAAGCAACGCCTGGTGCACGAGGGCAAGGCACACGCGGCCGTCGTCCTCGATGGCGACCGCGCCGTCGCCTGGTGCCAGTACGGGAAACCCGAGGAACTGCCCTACATCCATCACCGCAAGGAATACGACGAGACGTCGACGCGCCAACCCGACTACCGGCTGACATGCATCTTCGTCGACCGCGACTATCGGCGCCACGGCGTGGCAGAGTTCGCCCTGCGCGGCGCGCTCGATCTCATCGCCCTCGCCGGCGGGGGAGTCGTCGAGGGCTACCCCCACGACACGCAAGGCAAGAAGGTCTCGGCATCGTTCCTCTACAACGCCACGCGCGCGACCTACGAACGATGCGGCTTCGTGTTCGACCGCCCCAAGGGCCAGAAGAACACCGTGATGGTCACTACGGTGGCGCCCGCGTGAGGCTGGCGTGTTGCCGACCTCAGCCGCGCAGCGTCGGCGGCGGTACGACATCAGTGACGTGCCCTCGGCGAGTGACCACCCGCCCGGGGTCGATCCATCGATCGAACGCCTCGGAGTCGCCGGGATCTCACGGGCAGACGCCTGACGCCACCTACTTCTTCAGATCGAAGTAGACAGCGCATAGCGCGCGCCGCCAGAAGCCGAAATCGACGGGATCACCCGCCCGATAACCGGTGCGGTCTCAGGGGATCATCGCAACGCTTCGGCGAGTTTCTGTGATGGTGTCATCCATCCGAGGGTTTGTCGAGGCCTCGAGTTGAGCGAATAGGCGGCTTGGTCGAGCTGGTCTTGGCTGAGCGTGGCCATGTCGGTGGTCTTGGGGAAATACTGACGGAGCAGCCCGTTGGTGTTCTCGTTGGATCCGCGCTGCCACGGTGACTTCGGATCGCAGAAGTAGATCTGGATTCCGGTGTCGATGGTGAACTGGGCGTGTTCGGCCATCTCTTTGCCCTGATCCCAGGTCAACGACTGCCAAAGATGGTCGGGGAGTCGTTGGATCACCTCGGCGAGCCCGGCCCGCACCGACTCGGCAGTATTGCCGTCGGGCAGGCGGAACAGCATCACATACCGGGACCTTCGTTCGACCAGTGTGCCGATGGCGGCCATCCGCCGTCCCATCAACAGGTCTCCCTCCCAGTGTCCGGGGACGGCCCGGTCGTCGGCTTCGGCGGGTCGTTCGGAGATCATCACCGGATTACGGATCTGGCCTTTGCCGGTGGGAGCCAGCTTCTTTGCAGGCCGGCGGATCGCCCGACGGGTCCGTAAACACTGGGTGAGTTCGTGTTTCAACGCTCCCCGGCCTTGGACGAACAGCGTTAGGTAGATCGTTTCGTGGGACACCCACATCTCCGGGGACTCAGGGTATGACTCTTTGAGCCATCCCGAGATCTGCTGTGGCGACCACCACAATCCGAGCTTCTCCTCGACCATCAGAGCCAGAGTGGGGTTGGCAGCCAGTTTGCAGGCTTTAGAGCGGCGAGCCCGGCGCAACGCCGCCTGGTCGGCACGATACGCCCGATACCTCGACCCGCCGCCGTTGCGGGCCACCTCACGGCTCACCGTCGAAGCCGAACGGCCCAACCGACGAGCGATCGACCGCAACGACTCACCGGCGGCCATGCCCCGGGAGATCTCCTCCCGCTCCTCGAGAGTCAGATGCCGCGACGAACGAATCTGAGTTCGAGGCCGCACACCGCCGTAACTCTCCACCATCGACCGCACCGACGCATGAGCCCGACCCAGCTCACGAGCCACCGTTCGCATCCCCACCCCCTGACTCCGCCGATCCCAAATCAGCGTCTTCTCAGCCTCGCTGAACCTCGCCACAACAACCTCCTCAACA
>DATLEZ010000070.1:0-16040 GCA_035525055.1 Acidimicrobiia bacterium
ACAAACTGCGTTTCGAGCTCCGGCCCCGTCTCCTTCTCGCTGGCGAGAAACGCAAGCCGATGTGCGTCATACTCTCCACGCAGTGGCTCTGCGATGATCGCCGAGAGCGGGGTTGTCTCGAGATCGTCCATCTCGTAGCCCAGCAGCTGTGCTGCGCTCTTGCTGACGCGCAGTATGTCCCCATCGCTGTTCGTGACGATCATGGGGTCGGGAACCGCGTCGAGGAGCACGCTGATGCTGCCCGTCGCCAGTCCGCTGATTTCGGCGATGGGCGCCGGAGGTGGAGGCACATAGGGGTTTTCGGCGTTCCGAAGGCCACGCTTGAGCGTCAGGTGTTGGTCGGACACCTTCTGGAGGTCCTTCTGGCTGCTGGTCCGCCGCTCGATCTGGCGTGGTCTCAGACGACCGATACAATCACGTCCATCGGGATGTGGCGCAGTTTGGTAGCGCGCAGCGTTCGGGACGCTGAGGTCGCCGGTTCAAATCCGGCCGTCCCGACTCAGAGGTGCTGGTCAGAGGCTTGAGGTCAGGCCATCGGCCGGCACCCCGGTCGTTTCATCCCGCGTCTATCCCGCGTCCAAATTCTGGAAGGCCTGTGCGGCTTCGGTTCATGATGGACATTGTGGCTCCGGTAGGTGCCTGACAGTTTCGGGACGCGGCTCCGGTTCCTGGGCGACACTGGCTCCGATAGGTGCCTGACACTCTTTGATCCTCGGCTTCTGCTCCCACGATTCGAGTGGGACTCCGACAGCTCAGGAATCGGAGTCGAGTAGCTCCCATTCCTCCGTGGTGGCGTCGTATGAGGCGGCGTTCCCGTCCGCAAGCACCTGTGGGCTCCCACAAGTAAGCATGCCGCCGAAGATGATGAGTTCCTGGCCGGTCCATGTGCCGCTGTGGTCGCATCTGGGTGCGAGTGGTGAAGGGGGGAGGACAGTCCAAGTGTCGGTCTCGGGGTCGTAGGCGGCGCCATCGCTATTCGGATGACCGGTGCCGTAGGTGGCGTACCCGCCCCACACCATCAGCTGATTTCCGGTCCAGACCCCTGCCAGCCTCTGCGATGGCTCGATCGGCATCACAGAACTGTCAGACCAATCGTCAGCTTTCGGATCGTATAGGAGCAGTCGATCCCGATGTCCAGGACCAGTGTTCCCGGAATAGACGATCACTTGTTCGCCGGTCCAGACCATTTCGTGATGATCAATCCACTCCGGCGGCTCTGTCAGCGACCGCCAGGAGTCGAGCTCCGGGTTGTATGCCGCTGCGGTTGTCATTCCGGGGTGTACGTAGCCTCCGATGAAGATCGCTTCGGTACCGGTCCACGCACCCTCGATTCCCTCGACTTCACGAAGTCCACTGTTAGGTAGTTCACGCCAAGTCCGGGTTATGGGATTGAATGCCCAAGCGTGGTCATCTGGATAGTGAAGGTCGCCGCCCGCCACAATCACTTCGGCGCCGGTCCATACCATTGCCCCAATGGCCCGACGACCTTCGGGGAATGGCGCAACACGCCACTCGTCATCTGACGGGGAGTACTGCATCAGCAACAACTCTTCGCCGTCTTCGTACGGGGTGCGTCCGGCGATGATCATTTCCGTGCCAGTCCAGACCGCACGTCGGGTTGGCCAGGAGCTCACGCCCTCGGGAGACGGTTTCAGAGATCTCCACGATCCTTCGCCGGGATCGAATCCCAGTCCAGTGGTGAGCGGTGGCACCGAGACCGATCCGGTGACGCCTCCATATATGAGTACCTCCTCGCCGGTCCAGACGCCCACATGTCCAGCTCGAGGCTCGAAGGGTGAATCACAGCCAACGCCCGTTTCATCAGGTCGATAGACGACTTCATATCGGCACGGGTCGGGAGCGCTCACCAGATTGTCACCGGCCTGAACTCGCACCTCGCAGTTCTGGTTGACCCAAAATCGGAGAGTGAGGAACAGGCTCTCGACGCCGACATCCTCGAGTGATGGGTTCTCCCGCAGGACAAACAGCTCGAACGGCTCACCAAAGCCATAGCCCTCCGAAGCAAGACGATCTTCCTGCCTCTCGGCTGCCTCGAGCCAGGATGCAACGGACGGGTATTGCCCTGCCGATTCCGGTTCAAGTGACGGATCGATCACCGGTCCTTCCCCTGTCAGGGCCGTCATCGCTGAGATATTGCGTCCGTTGTAGAACGAGATCATGTCTTCGAATCGCAGATCAATGCCTGCCCTCGGCTCCCCGGGAACGCATGCGACACCAGGTTCCGATTGCGCCACCGTCGTCGACGGTGCAATACCTGTGGTCTCCGAACTTGTCGTGGAAGCGACGGTTGTCGATGCCGGCAGGACCCTTGAGTTGTCCCCGGATCCGTTGGTGCACGCAGCGATGAGTGCGACCCCCGCGCATAGCCACAAGCGTTGATACCTGTTCGAGCGTGCGGACCGCACTGAGCTCACGATGTCGATCTCTTGCTGCAAGGCTCGGTTCTCTGTCTCTTCTCAGCCAAAAGACGCTGTAAACCACGCAATCGTTCCCCGGTTGCAACGATCGGGCTGGTTCTAGGGGTCATGAAGTTTCAGACCGTCCAAACCGGCGTCCTTGACGGCTGGCTTCAGGCTTCCGTCGCCAGCCCGAGTAGTTGGGCGGACGTCCTTCGTTGTTTAGGAAAGCAGTCTCTCGGGGTCGTGCCGTCAGTCCATTGCCTTCATTGTCGGCTGAGCTCGCCAGCAGTTGGCTGCGATCTTGGTCGTCGGCCGGGCGGACGCTGACTTGGGTGACACGGTGTCGCCGACGCCTCGTGTGATGTGCGTGGCAACCGGGTCTGTCCTGAGATCGCATGGAACTTCGCAGGGTTTCGTGACGTCTTGTTGATTGAATGAGGAAGGGCGTCCTGGAAACGAGTCACGCCCGTCCAGCTCCGGATTTGATGGCCGGTGTTGTCCTCAGATGAGAGGTCAGCGGCAAGATGGATCGAGGCAACCCATGAGTCGATTGGCGATGGTGCTGAGCCTGCTCCTCTTGGGCGCAGCCTGCGCCGATGTCTCGACTGGGTCGTCTTCGGCCCCAACGGCTACATCCACATCAGTCGTGGCTTCGTCGACGTCAGAGCCGCCAATCGAATCTCGTGGCTCGTCGACCACGACGCTCCGTGCAGGATGGCCGGACTGGGCGACGTCAAGTGTTGTCGAGGTCGATCCGGTCACACTGGTGGATGTTGGGCCTGCAGTCCCGGCGGGAGCCTGGTCTGAAGGTTCGGCTGTCACTGATGACTTGATCGCCATAGCGACCTGGCCAGCCGATGGCATCTCGTGGTGGCGTCTCGTGGTGGCGTCTCGTGACACTGGTGAGGTCTTGTTCGACGAACGGGTCGGGACCATGAACATCCTGGGCATGTTCACATTGCCTTCCGGTGAGGTAATGGTCGTCGAACCCATCAGGAGCGCCGATTGGAACTTCAGCGACGGATTTGTTGTCGATGCCTTCAACGTTGACACCAACGACCTCGAGGAGGTTGCTCGTTTCGACGACGGCGATTTTGTTCCGCTTCGGCTGACGGTGTTGTCCGATGGTCGTCTGGGGGTCGTGGGCTGGGATCGCCACGGCGATACGTTCCAACATCGCATCATCGTCTTTGACTGGGCCCGCAATGAGGTGGTGGTGGATGTCGTCTTGGAAGGCCTGCCTGTCGAGGCAGAGGCACCGGACGGAGTCTACGTAGACCCCATGTACCACCCTGTTATCTGGGATGAGGAGAGAAGTCGGATCCTGGCGGTGCACGCCCACGAAGACGTGATCACCACAGTGGGCATCCCGAGCGGCGAGATCGAAGAGATCCTACTTGTGCCTGAACGGTCACTGCTGAGTGCCTTCTTTGCTTGGCTGGTGCCGGCGGCCGATGCCAAGGGAATGCCATCGTTCCAGCGTCAAGCCGTCATATCTGGAGACCATCTCTATGTCGCCGGAGCAACAGTCACCTTCGACGAGACAGCCGACGGCACCTACGCCTACCGGCACGCACCAGGTGACCTCCTCAAGATCGATCTCGCCACGATGAGGATCGTGGAGAGCGCACAACCGGGAGTCTCGGTGATCGCCTCTTCCACGAGTGGAGGCTATTTGATCGGTGGCGGCCAGACCACGACAGGCCAGGTCGGCGAAGAGTTGAGTACCACCGAGAGCGTGGAGTATGCGGGTCTCCTCGTCATCGACCCTGACACCCTCGAAGTGGTCGATCACCACAACGAGGTGAACATCACCTGGGAAGGTGAGCTGCAACCTTCGAACACAGAGAACATTATCTACGTTGATGATCATGCAGGCGACATCCTTACATTCGATCCCATTTCTGGAGATCTCCTCTCGACAGGGGTGAGAGGATTCGAGTACTCGCTAATGAGGAACTCACTGCGATACACCTCACCGGGGAGCTAGTCACAGCCCCTATCGACACTTCCTACGACTGGGGCCGCGCGTGCTGTAGCACGTCGGCCTTCGGCGCTCCTTTGTGCATCTGGCATCAGTTGGGCGAGTCGGTATATGCGTCGATTTCGTTACGTGGTGGATGAGTCTGCTGAATCGGCATCATCGCCGAGCGAGCCCATCAAGCGTGCACCGAGCTTGGCCGCTGCCGAGCGGTCACCTTCGGTCGTCGCCTGGGCATAGATGGCCAAGGTGAGTCTCGGGTCGGAGTGTCCGAGCCGGGCCTGCGCAGTCTTCACGTCGACTCCTTCGGCGACCATGACGGTGGCGTTGGTCCTGCGAAGATCATGGAAGTTGAGACCCGCCATGCCGACGGCCTCCGCCGCTGGCTCCCACACTCGACCGCGCCAGTTGGAGTAGCCGAGCGGTCTCCCATCGTTATTGGGGAACAGGAGCTCATCAGGATCGGCACCCGTCAGTCCCATCGACTTCATGTGGGCACTCAGCTCGTCGGCGAGCTCGCTTGGGATGCTGATCGTTCTTCGGGCAGCGGCCGACTTGGGCGGTCGGATGTCTCCCGCCCCGCGCTTACCTCGTGTTACTTGCTCGGCGATCGTGACCGTCTTGCGCAGCACGTCGACGTAACCGACGCGCAAGCCTGCCACTTCACCCCAGCGAAGCCCGAGCACGGCTCCGAGCCAGATCATCCCGAGTAGTCCGGGTCGATGGCGTCGGCGAGCTCGATGAGCTGCACGGGGTCGGGAACGGTGGCCTTCACCGGCTCAGCGGCCGGAAGGTGGATGCCCCGGCAGGGTGTCCTCGCCAGCCGGTCCACTTCGACGGCGTAGTTCAAGGCGGCGCGTAGCGCACCGTAGATGCGGCGGACGCTCCGAGGTGCCAGGTCTTCGGACCACTTGGCGACCAATCGTCTGATATCGACAGGGATGAGGCTCCCGATGGCACGGTCACCGATGTCGGGGTACACATGGACGCGGAGGGCGCTCTCGTCACGGGCCCACGTTGAGTCTCTCTTGGCCGGGTTGCTCTCGAGCCACTCCGCTCCCAGCTCTTGCATCGTGATCTTGGACCCGCGGGGGTCGATCCAGGTGCCGCGACTCTTCGCTGTCCTCTGCTGGGCCTCGAACTCGATCGCGTCCCGTTTCGTGAGGAAGGTCCGGGAGATCTCGCGGCCGTCGGGACCTCGATAGCGAACGTCGTAGACACGGCCCCTCGACGTGTCTCGAGGTCGGATGCTCATCTCAGTCCTTCCGTCTGTGGACCGGTCCTCCGTCCGGCAGCTGATTCCACGTCTCCTGGAGGCTCTGCACGAATTCGACGAGGGCACTCATAGGGACACGTCTGCTGGCGCCGATACGAACCGAGGCCAGATGGCCATCTCCTATCAACTCATACAGCTTCGAGCGTCCGATTGAAAGGAGGTCGGCGGCGTCTTCCGGGGTGAGGAGGAGCCTCACCATGCCCTTACGGGTCCGAAGCGGATCACGCTGTAGCAAAGTAGATCCTTGTGTACTATATGATCTCTAGGTATTATATCGCTAATGGTCACTAAGGCAAGCCAGACCCACATAGGGCCCCGATCTCGAGCACCTCACCGGCCCACCGTCCACCGCTGACTCTGGAGTCTTCCGATGCCAGTACACGCTCTCTCGTCGCAAGGTCGATTCTTCCGCACGCACTTGCAGCACGCCGTGCTGCCAACTCGGAGCGGGTGATGTTGTCGATCGGAAAGCTGTCGGCGGCGTCGGTGGACTACTACACCGACCAGCTTTCCCACTCGGTAGGCGAGGACGTCCCCGTGCTGCGCGACGAGAGGTCGAATGGCAGGGTGGACTACTACACCGACCAACGAGCGCCAGCGCGGTGGATGGGGTCTGGTCTCGGGGCGGCTGGCGTCGATGCTGAGTCCCCGGTCACCAAGGAGGCCTTCGCTCAGCTGATAGGTCACGAGACGCTGTCGGGTGAGTCGATGACCCGGGCCCGGGCAGCGCATGGCTGCGTGGCTGGGTTCGACCACACCCTGTCTGCTCCCAAATCGGTGTCCCTGCTCTACGCCTTCGGGGATAGTCAGATGCGAGAGCAGGTCCGCGAGGCTCATCTGGAGGCGGTTAAGGAGGCAGTCGACTACATGGAGACTCACTGCGCCCAAGCGAGAGTGAGCTCCCGGTGGCGAGACGACCGGGGGTGGCATACCTCCACGCGAAACGTGGACTCCGACGGATGGGTGGCGGCGGCGTTCGATCACTACGCGTCTCGGGCCAATGACCCACAGCTTCACACCCATGTGGTGGTGATCAATCGGGTCCACGCCGACGACGGGTGGCGAGCCCTCGACGCCAGACGCAACTACCTGCACGCCAAGGCCGGCGGCATCGTCTACGAAACGGTGTTGCGGGACGGGCTCACCCGTCGGCTCGGCGTCTCGTGGGGACCGGTGGTGAACGGGATCGCCGACATCGAAGGCTTCTCCCCGGAGCTGCTGGAGCACTTCTCTTCGAGACGTGCGGAGATTCTCCAAGCCGCCGAGGCTTATGCCGCTCGAACCGGCGGTCGGATCCACGCCAGGATGCTGCAGAAGTTCACATTGGAGACCCGCCAGCCGAAACAGCATCCTCGAGGTGAGGCTCCGGTCACCCAGGAGATGCGTGACTACGGAGTCGGCCCGGATGTAGTGGCTCATTGGCAGCGACGAGCGTCGGAGGCGCCACAAGAGCCGGCTCAGGTCGTCCGAGCAGTCGTGGGCGAGGGACGGCACGGATTCCGTCCCAGTCCTGGAAGCATGACCGATTCTGCGGAGTGGATCGTGGTCGAAGCCACCGACTCCCAGCCCGTGTTCACGAGGCGCGATCTCCTGCCCCATGTCTCTGCATGGTTCCCCGAAGGCTCAACATCCGCAGACCTCGCCGACGCCGCCAACCGGGTCCTTGAAGCGGCAGTGGCTCGTGGGGAGGCCATCCCACTCACAGCCCGCATGCCTGGCGGAAGGTGGTGGCTGTCGGACGACGCCCTGTTCACCACCCGGACACAGCTGGATCGGGAACGAACAGTCCTCTATGCCGTACACGACCCGAGCCCTGTCCGGGTTGATCCTGCCGTTCTGGACCAGGCGGTCAAGCTCCGGGAGCTGACCTCGGAACAAGGGTTGGCAATGAAACGCCTCGCCGACATGGACGGGCGGCTCGTGGCGGTGGCCGGTTCGGGCGGCTCGGGGAAGACCTATGCGATCGGCGCCTACGCGGACGCCGCCCAATCCGCTGGTTATCACGTCATCGGAGTATCGACCACGGCCAGCGCTGCACACAGGCTCTCTCAAGATCTCGGCGAGGGTTGGATCGGGACCATCGCCCTGCTCACCCACCATCTCGACCAGCGAGGCGAGACCCTGCCCTCGGGATCAGTGGTCGTATGCGATGAAGCGTCCATGGTGTCTACCAAGGACCTCGCGAGTCTCGTCGAGCTGGTCGGAGCCGCTGATGGCAAGCTGATTCTCCTCGGCGATCCGCACCAGCTGCCCTCGATCGACTCCGGTGGGCTCTTCCATCGGATCGTCGCCGACGGCCACGGGGTCGTCACCGACCTCGCAGAAGTGAACCAACGCCAGGATCACCAGCTCGACCGGGAGGCGCTCCACCAACTCCGAACTGGAAACACCGACCGGGCCGTGTTCGATTACTCCGAAGCGGGCCGAGTCCACATCGGCCACGACCGTATGAACACCATGACCGACCTGGTCGACGCCTGGTGGGCCGACACCCGAGCCCGTGGAGTTGACACGGTTCGGATGCTGGCCGGCGGCCGCTCTGACGTCAATATGCTCAACCATCTCGCCCGAGCGCGGATGGAATCCGAAGGCCTCGTGGTCGGACCCGTGTTGGAGACCCGGGCCGGGCTCGAGTTCCAGGCCGGAGACCGGATCGTGGTGAGGGCCAACTGGTACGCCCACGCCGACCTTCGCAACGGACAGACCGGAACGATCTCCCACGTCGACCCCGAGTCCGGTCAGCTCACCTTCAGACGTGACCACGACTGGGTTGAAGTGGTACTGCCAAGAAGGTATGTCGAACAGAGTGTCGACTACGGATACGCCCAGACGATCCATACTGCACAGGGCCACACCTTCGGCCGGGTCCATGTCTATGTCGACCAGATGACGACCGCCGAGCATGGCTACACGGGCCTATCCCGCGCTACCGGCGAAACCCATATCTGGATGGCCGACATGCCAGGACCACTGGGCGACTGCGGCCAGCTTCATTGTCGACCCGCAGTCGAGAACCAAATCGACACCCTCGTCCGCCAACTCTCCAACAGCTGCGTTCGGCCCGCGGCCACTGAATCTCCCTTAGCGAGCGAGACCATGACCGACCGCGAGTTGCTCGATCGACGCGACGCGCTTGCAGAATCATTCATGGATAGCCCGCTTGACGAGCCGGCTCCCGACATCGAGGCCCTAGACCAGGCGATCACCGAAACCCGAGCCACGGTCGAAGACCTCGGCACGTCAGGAGCCCGAGCCCAGCTCGACCTTCTTCTGCGAGAGCGAGACGACGCGCTGGAGGTGGTGAAGCAGCGGGACCACTGGATCGACGAGCACAGCCATGTGTTCGACGAGTACATGGACGTGCGCGACGAGATCGACAGACGAGTCGTCGCCCGAACGGTCCTCTGGCAGATCAACCCACCCGACGATGTTCTCGCACAGATTGGATCCCGGGCCGAGTCTCCCGATCCGCAGGCCTGGGACGCTGCTGTGGGCGTCTACGCCAGAGCACGACTGGAAGTAGGACCCGATGAAGACCTCCTCGATCCCGCACCGGTTACCAGGAAGTGGAGGGACATGTTCCTCGAACCCATCGAAACGTCCGCACCAACTCTGAAGCTCACCGGATGATTCCTGAGGCGCCACAAGTTATCTTGCAGAACGCGACGCGACAAGGTAACTTGTGACCGAACCGCGAATCGTCGACAGTGCGAGAAAGCACGGTGTCAGCGATGAAATCATCTACCACGCCTTCAACAATCCGATCCTCGTCGAAGACCTCGACGAACGGATGACGATGTTCATCGGACCCGACCGGGCTGGCAACCTCTACGAGATCGGCGTCCTCGGAACCGACGAGGGACCGGTCGTAATCCATGCGATGAAGGCCCGCCCCAAGTATGCGAGGTGATAGATGCCACGAACCATTGACGAGATCATCAACCAGGCCGAGGAGCTAGCCGCGCGATTCGAGGATCACGAGCCAGGCGCCAACGACGTCAAGGACGCGAGTGCCCTCCGCGAGCTGCGCCAAGCTTTCCTCGCCAGAGCCGAAGCCGAACAACGCGTCACCGACGCGGTCGAGAAGGCTCGTGGCGACGGGCACTCTTGGACGTCGATCGGCGCCATGATCGGCACATCCGGCGAGGCGGCCAGGCAGAGATTCGGTCAGAGGTCTCCCAGGCCGTAGTGACAGGCACGCCGAGCTCTGATGAGTCGCCGTTCGGCCGAGTAGCTACTCGGCTCTGCCAACTACGGCGGGACGCCGGCGAAACGGATCTCGAGATCCCGTTGGATCACGAGGGTTTCCTTGATGCTTCCGTAGCTCTTTCCGATTCGTCAACCCAACTGATACCAGGGGCATTGGTTGACCCGAAGCTCGTCGTCGACGCGGGAGCGCTCGTTCTCTTAGGGGAACCGGGGATTGGGAAGAGCACGACCTTCAGGTCGATTTTGGAGGGTGTTGATGCCGAAATCGCTTGGGTTGACGGCGCGGAGTTGACCGACTCGACGTTTGAGGATCGCATCGGGAGACATCTAGCGGGCCTACCACAGCGAGGAGACGACTCGGCGGGAAATGGTCGATTGGTAGTGGTGATCGATCAGCTTGATGAGAGTCAAGACATTGGATCGATCGCTGGGCTTCTCAGACAGGCCCTTGAGGGGAGGGCCGTATCCGAACTCCACGTGCTTATTGGCTGTCGGACCGCCGATTTCCGGCCCACCATTACGAAAGCTCTGAAGTCCTCCGGTCTTGAGGTACACCTCGCCGACCTGGCTCCGCTCACCAGAGAACAGGCGGAAGACCTGGCGAACAATGTCCCGGGTGTAAGCGGCGATGAGCTAGTCACCACCGCCGTGGAGGTTGGGGCGGGAGTCCTCGCCAGCGTGCCATTGACCCTGTCGATGTTGGTTCGGACTTACTTAAGGCACGGCCGCCTGGAGCCCAATCCCACTGCCCTATTTGCGGACGGAGTCAGGCAACTTGCAGACGAACCGAACGATTCGCGTCGGGGCGCGTTCGAGAACACCACTGAGCAGAGAGTTGCGGTAGCGGAGAGGGTAGCCGCCCGCCTGCTTCTCTCTGCGCGACGGACATTGTGGCGCGGGGCTGCCCTTGAGGCCGGTCCCTTGGACCTCAATGTGGAGTCCCTCGTCGGCGGTCAGGAAGTCCTACCAAACGGCTCGACCGTTGACGTGACGAATTCGTTGCTCGGCGAGGCTCTTGGAACAGCCCTCTTTACGGGTCGCGGAGGAATCAGGCTTGGGTTCCGCCATAGTTCGATTGCTGCATATCTGGCTGCCTCGCATCTCTTGAACCGAGGCATACCGCGCCGCCAGCTTGAGTCTCTGTTTCTGGTGGCAGGACTCGAGGCCGGTCGAACGACGATTCCTACGCTGCTCCGAGAGACCGCTGCTTGGCTCGTTACGTTGGATCCAAATGCCGCCGAGTGGCTTGTGGTAGCTGACCCAGAGAGCCTTTCTGCACACAGCCACATCGTGGACTCTGGATCCACCCGTGCTCTCCTCGTGGAATCTCTCCTGAACCGAGCAGGCGAGGTGGAACTTAGCGACGTGAGGTGGGTTCGGAGCCCTCGACGGTTGTGGCACGAAGGCTTAACCGAACAGCTGCGAGCGGTCTTCGATGGCATGGGCGACGGAGAACCGACTGATTGGTCCGAGAACGCTCGGATCCGACTCGCCGTACGACTCGCCAGGGAAACGTCAACCCGGGGTCTCTCCGACCAACTGCTTCGACTTGCTGAGAATGCTTCGTGGAATCCGTACGTGAGACAACTGGCCGCACTCGCCGCATTCGAGACGGATGCGTCCGCATCAGTGGCTCGGCTTCAGGGTGTCCTTAGTCAACTCTCCGATGTTGTTTACGCGTCGGAGGTGGATCCAGACGACGAACTGCGGGGATCGTTGCTGTCGATGTTGTGGCCGCGGTATTTGTCCGTACAGGCCCTGATTCGGTGGCTCCGACCTCGGCGGGACTCGAATCTCATCGGTTCGTATTGGAGGTTCGAACGCACATTTCCCGAGGAGTTGGACGAAGAGGATCTGCCTTTCGTGCTCGAGTGGGCTCACAGGATCTCGTCGAAGGCAACAGGCGAGACCGTGGGTACACAAACCGACGACCCAAGTGGTCGGCAGTCTGAGCGTAGAGGCAGGTCCAGGCGTCTTGAGGAAGGACTCCTTGAAGCCATTCTGGATCGAGTGCTTTCAGGCCCAACTGCGCTGGACTTGATCCCGAGGGTGGCAACACTTCTCCTCCCGATTCTCAGGGACTACGAGAGCGTGCCCTATCCGCGGCCAATTGATCTCGTGGACGACACAGGTTCGGAGCCAGAGTCCAGTCGAATTTTGCGCCGCTCGTTGGCTTTGGAGCTGCTCAAGCTCGCAACAGCTGACGACGCTCGATCGAGGGCGGATCCTTGGACGATCATCAACGGCTGGGAGAGGAGGACTGGCACCTGGCTGGCGGAGACAGACGATGGTGAGCGAGCGGGCCGGTCCAAACTGTTGTCATCCGAAGACTTCGAGTGGGTCTATCAGGAGGCGGGTCAGGCACGACTAGATCCTGAGTTGAGGGAAATGCTCAGCCAGCTCGCAGTCGTTTTATTCGATGTCAGTGACGGTTCAGCAGTGGATTTGGCTTACAGCGACCAGACCCATCCAGTGTGGGAGCAACTCAGACACTGGTTCGAACCAGTTGAACTGAACAGCGAGCGCGCCCAGCGGCTTAGGAAGTTGCATCGCCAATCCGAGCGTGAGCATTTCCCGCATCCTGATGCAGGCGAATTCGTCGACAGCCAACGCTTGCGCCTAACAGAAGCCCGCAACGGGGATACTGCAGCCTTCTGGCAACTTCTGTGGAATCTTCAATTCCCACCAGACACTCTGCAAGGAACGATCCGACTTGACGATGACGTCCTCTCCTTTCCGGGAATGGCCGTCTTCTCTGACGACGATGCTGTCGATGACCTCAAGGCGGCAGCACTTCACTTCCTGCATGGGGAAACGGACCACCGAGATGAGTGGCTCGGAACAACACGGTATGACAAGCGAGCGTGGGCCGGCTACCTGGCATTTGCACTACTCGCACGCCAAGACGAATTAGGTCAGGTCCACGATGCCGCGTGGGCGGACTGGGTTGGCGCTTTGGTCTGGTTCTCGGCGGTGCCTGTAAACGCCGGTGATGAGGACATGAAGCAACTCCTCCTAAGGAACGCAGCGTCGTTTGCCGCTGAGGAACTCGGTCAGGCAGCGGCTCGGTATCTACGAGGCGAACTTGCCCGTGGACGGCTTGCCTCAGAGGTACGACTGATTAACCCGGGTTGGGCCGAGCAGCTGACACAGGTCTGGCGTGGATTGCTCGGTGAACTCAACGACGCCCTGACAAGTCAGGCCTTCATTACCGAGCGAGGTGATGATGACCCGGCGCCCGACGTCGTCCAGCTGCCCCCAGCAGACGAGGCGCGCAGTCACGCTCTGTCGATCTGGGAGGACATGCTCGAAGCCTTGTTGCAGGTGGACGCGCAGGCAGCAAATACAGTGGTAGGGCATCTCGCGGACATTGGACTCGGCGAGAACCACCGGATTCTGGCCGTCCGCTCAGCGCTCGTCCTATTAATCATCGACGCGCGCCGTTGGTGGAATGAGGTGCATGAAAAGGCCCGGCAAGACTCAAGGTTTGGTCGCGACTTGGCCATGGCGGTGGCCGGTTCGTATCGATATCAGCCTCTTAAGTTTGACGAACGACAACTGGGTGATGTGTACCGCTGGCTCAGTGAACTGTTTCCGCCATCGGAAGACCCCGATCGCATTCGTCAGGGCGCTCACTTCGTGGGCGCCGAGGAGTCGGCGCGTGACTGGAGAGACGCCGTACTCAGACAGCTGTCCGAACGAGCGGAGGAGAGTGGAGAAGCGGTGCTCGAGCTCGCTCGCCTGGATTCCGAGTTTCCTGAACGATTGCTGATCAAGTCGAACCTCCTCCGGGCTCGGGCGCTGGCTGGCGAATCAGCGTGGGATCCTCCACCGCCGGACGAACTTGCGAGGCTTCTCGACGAAGATCGTCGACGGCTTGTACGGTCCAACGCGGAACTTGCCGACGTTGTTCTGGAGATACTCCAAGATCTCGGGAGATCCGTTCCTGACCATGGAGATCTGCTCTGGGATCGTGTTCCGAGACATCATTCATCCACGGGTCAGGCGATCTGGCTACCGAAGACTGAGGCGAGCATTTCGGCATTTCTCACCAACGAGCTTCGCCATCGCCTGATCCGTCATGAGGTAGTTGTGAATCGTGAAGTCCTCGTACGCCAGACCGACGTATACGGTGCGGGTGACCGGACGGACATCCTTGTCGAAGCCACAGCAAGAATCTCTTCCGGGCAGATGACCCACCCCAACCGTGTGGCTGCTGTGCTTGAAGTAAAGGGCGCGTGGAACCGTGACGTTGCAACGGCACAAAGGGAACAGCTCGCGAACCGCTATCTCTCTGAGGCCGGTACGGATCAAGGCGTCTATGTCGTGGCTTGGTTCCCAATGCGCCAATGGACGGATGTCGGTGACGACAGACGTAGCCGGGTTCCGAAAGTGGACGCCGAAGTTCTCCTACAGCAACTCGAGCAGCAGTCCGTGGAGATTTGGACCGACCTTCAAGTTGTGACTCGGCCGTTTGTGATCTCCATTCCTCGGTCCAGCCCGGCAGCCGACCTGGAGGGCGGGATCTCGGCATGAGGATCGTCCCGTCAACACCGCATCGCATATCCCCACCACGATCCCAGCACACCGGGCATGTCCGGTTTCTCACGGGCCGAATACCGAGTACTCGCCTGATCCCAGTCGGTGCCCCAACGATCTACGGCGACGCTTGGCCGTCATCCTCCGGCTCGTATCTGTTCTCGACCAGCCACTGGAAGATCTCATGGCGGAGGAACTTGAACTTGCGAGCGCCGGGCGCCCGGTGCGAGGGGATGACTCCCTCCCGAGCCCAAATTCGGACAATCTGGTCGGACGTTGACAGCAGCTCGGCCAGCTGCTGGCTGTCCATCACCGGCGGCACGTCTGGGTACCACTTTTCATAGGTGATCTCCGGGTTCTCCTCGGTCATGTCACCTGGCTTCATCGGGTCCAGCAGGCCGGTTGAGGAGCACGGCGAGGACCTCCTCACGGAAGAAGCGGAACTGCTGACCCCAACGCACCGCCGGTAGCTCGCCGCGGTGGACCTGGTCACGCACCTCCCAGATGGTGCATTGCATGAGCTCGGCGACGTGCGCCGAGGTGAGCAATGGGGGATACTCCTTCCGGATCGCCTCGAGGGTCTGCTCCCGCGCCGCGGCGAGATCGATGGGCTCGTCAGCCATTGGCGAGACTCCGAGAGGATATGAGTAGGAAGACAGCCATCCAACGCATCGTAAGTCAGAACGATGCAGGATGGGTGACCCGAAATAGCGTCACTTTTCGCGACTTCCATCCCGCGTTTATCCCGCGTCCGCCCACAATCGGAAGGGTCCACGCCAGTCCGCCCATACACTCTGACGTGGTAATTCGTCCAAATCAGTATGTAGAAGAACAGCCCGGCACCTTTCGGGACGCTGAGGTCGCCGGTTCAAATCCGGCCGTCCCGACCACAAAGGTGCTGGTCAGAGGCTTGCAGTCAGGCCTCCGGCTGGCACCTCGGTCGTTTCATCGAACATTCATCGAACATCCAGAATCAGGGAGACAGCTCGCTGGGGCGTTGTCGGTCGCGTGAATACGCACTGAGGCGACGAGTTGCGCGGGGGATTCTTGCTCGGGCAGGTTGCGCGACCACCCTCGGTGGCTTACAGATGTGTCCGGGATTGCCGGTTAAGGGCGGGTGCGGCCAAGCAATTCGGTCGTTCTTGAGCGTTGTTATGAGCGGGTGGCTGTGCGCTGGGCGAGCCTCGCGAACGCCTTGGCGGGTGCTGCTGCATCAGGCCTGTGCGCCGCCTGGGGCTTCTTCCCTGCCGTCTTGTCGTCTGTGGGACTACGGTTGAACCCAAGGAAAGCCTTGGGGGGAAGCAGTGGTCGAAGCTTACGTTCTCATCCAAACCGAGATCGGGAAACCGCCACAGGTAGCCGCCACGGATCTTGGCAAAGACACCCTGGGGTCCCCTCACCATCCGGCCGGTCTCTACGTCGTACTTCGAGCCGTGCCACGGACACACGAGACACCCTTCCTCGTCAATCCTGCCATTGGCCAGATCGGCGTAGAGGTGGCGGCAGCGCCGGGTTAACGCAAACAACTCCCGGTCGGCGTTGCCTACGGCATAGCGGCCGGCTCCTGTCACGGTTCCGGGAGTCAGCTCAGACGCCGGCCCTACTTCCACTTCGT
>DATLEZ010000071.1:0-43898 GCA_035525055.1 Acidimicrobiia bacterium
AGTTGTCGGCGGTGGACGGGGCTGGTGGGGTCGATCCGGTAGCCGTGTCCGTGGATGGCGACGTGGTGGTGGTACCAGCAGAGGGTGATGAGGTTGTCGGGGTGGTGGTTGCCGCCGTGTTGTCTTTCTCGGATGTGGTGGGGTTGGAGGCGGTAGCGGCTGTGGCATCCCTCGATGGAGCATTGGTTTTGGTCCCGCCATTGCACGTAGCGTCGGATGTGGCCGGGGATGGCTTCTCCCATATCCGTATAGGAAACGGGGTGGAGGCCGTCGGTGACGATCACCCGGACCTGGCCGGTGCAGAGAATCTCTGACAACGTGTTGGGTCCGACTCGGGGTCCCGAAGAGACGGTGGCACCTTGTTCTCCGAACGATTCGGCGGCCAGGTGGGCGTCGATGAACACTTCGGCCACCGTCACCGCCCGACCCATCCCTTCTTCTGAGGTTCCGGTGAGGGAGTCGAGGCAGATGGAGGTGAGGGCGTCGGCTTTGCGTTGCCCCTGTCCCTGTCCGGGGAAGACCGGGAACTCGGTTTCCTTCTGGGACAACGCTTTCTCAACTATGCGGCCGTCTACTCCGGGTAGTTGTCCCCACAGTTTGAAGACCGATTCGTCCAGGGATGGTTGGATGACCAGATAGCAGTATTCGAAGACGTCGGTTTCGTCGGTGGGGTCGAGGTGGCGGAGCCGGTCCAACAGGCCGTAGAGCCGTCCCAGGGAATAGGTTTCGGCTACCTCGGTGAATTCGTCGCCGTTGAGGCCGGCTTGGCGGAGTTTGACCAAAGCCGCCGCCCGGTCCAACCCCCATCTCCCTTCCACCATCGCCTGGTCGATTTCGCCGTCGGCGGCGTGGGCGAGCTGGGTGAGACGGCTGGAAGTCTGCTGGGAGAGGTCCAAGCGGGCTGAGGTCCAATCGCCCATAGTGCGGGCTCCGTCACCACAGTCGACCTGATAGCGGTCCAACTGGCGGATCAACACCACTTGGCGGGCCCGGAGGCGGGTGATCTCCCGTTCACAGGCAGACAACTCCTGCTGCCACGAGTCGATTTGCTGATCGACAGTTCCGGTCTCACCCCACCCTTCCATACCGGCAAGTATGAACGCAGGGTGTGACAGAAAACCCTGATAGAACCTGGCGATTCGAAAGAATCCGGACTTCTTTTTGGGACCCTCGAGAACTCCCCCCGCATTCCCTCCTCACAGCGCCGCCGGTTCGACACGATTCCCTAAGAAAGCAGGACCAAGGCGAACCGGCGACGGCCTTCCGGTTCAGCTGCGACGCAGAGCGCAGCTGCCGCGGTTCGGATACAGGGCCCAGTTACTCTCTTTGGGGATGCTTTCGACGGACCGCGCGGTTGAGGCGATTCGCCATCATTCGTTGGCATTGGCGGATGCGGCGGAGGGGAACTTCGATTCGGTTGTGGGCTGCTGTCCGGGGTGGAACGTGGCGGACTTGGTGTGGCACCTCCGGGGCGTCCACTATTTCTGGGGGTTGATTGTGGACGGGTTAGTCCAGGATCCGAACCAGGTTCCTGAGATCGAACGGCCAACCGACAATGAGCAACTGCTGGCCGACTACCAGGCCGGCGCTGTCTGGATGGCCGATGTGCTCGAGAAGGCAGATCAGTCGGATCCGGTTTGGACCTGGTCACACCAGAAGGATGTTGCCTTCGTCACCAGGCACCAGGTCCAAGAGGCGGCGGTTCATCGGTGGGACGCTGAGATGGCTGCTGGCGAGCACATCGAGATCGAACCCGATGTTGCGGCCGACTCCGTCGACGAATTCCTCGAGCACTCGACACCGGGCCGGTACAAAGAGGCCGTGCCACTGTCGGGATCGGTCCACTTGCACGCCACCGACACGGACGGCGAATGGGTCATCAAGGAAGACGACGATCGCAACCTTTCCATAGTGAGAGGCCACGAGAAGGCCGATGTCGCCTTATCGGCGACGGCTTCTGACTTGTTGCTGACGCTATACCGCCGGATCGGAATCGATCAGGCCGACATCCACGGCGACAAGCTCGTTCTCAGCAGATTCTTGGCCAGGACCGACCTCGACTAGTCGAGCGGTCGTCCGTATGCGGCCCCGGTCGCTTCCACGACGAAACCCAGGCTCGAATAGAGATGGAAGGCGCCGGTGGGGTTCTCCGTATGGACACCGAGGGCGGCTTCGTGCATGCCCCGCTCCTGGAGAATCCGAAGGCTTTGACAAATCAGAGCCCGGGCGACTCCTTTGCCGCGCCACTCCTTGATCGTGGAGATGTTCTCGGTGTAACCCCGAAGCCGGTCGTATTCCTGGTTCTCATCGGTGTTGATGAACGACCGCACCTGTCCTACTACACGGTTGCCTTCCCATGCGACCTTCCAGAGGGAAGGGTCGGTGAAGGGCCGATCGAGGAATCCCTCCCATTCTGTCTCGGTTGGCCGACGGGCTCCCCAATGGTCGAGGAAGGCCTCGGCATCGGCCTCCCAGATTGGGCGGAAGTGTTCCGGCTCGACCGGCCTTACCTCCAGACCCGCCGGAAGGGGCGCATCGGGAAGGTCACCAAGGATGCTCCGTGCCATGTCGGCTCCAAACGTGAGCTGCTTGAAACCATTGGCTTCGAGCAGGGCCATGGTTCCGACCTCGCCACCGTCGGCGCCTGACCGGAAGACCTTGACTTTGGCGTCGTGGCCCGCGGCGATCGTTCGAAGCCGGTCAAGATCCCAGTCCAGGATCGCTTGCCCAATACCGCGGCGCCTCCAGGCTGGATCTAGGAATGCAAAGCATTGGTAAGTCTGCTGTCCATCTTCCTGCTTCTCCCACCACACTCGCGAGTACCCGATCGGCTCCCCATCGATCTCGATAAACAGCAGGTCCTCGTACGGATCGCAATTGTGGAGGTGCTTATACCCCGTTGCGATCGTCTCGGCCGTGTCGGACCGCTTTACGCCGTCGGCCTGCTTGGCAGCGTTGATGATCCGCGCCATATGGGGAAAGTCGCTGTCGCCCCGGAAGAGGCGGAACCCGAGGCCGTCGATGTCGGGTGCCCCGGGAATGGCAATCGCTGACGTTGACACGACGCCAAGCTACCGATCCGGCTTCCCAACCGGGGTCGAATTAACCCGGCAGCAGCCAGCTGAGCCCTTCGGAGAGGCGGTCCCGCCAGGCTTCCCAGGTGTGGCCGTCGCGGCTCTCGCTGTATTTGACCTTGACTCCAGCCTTCTGGAGGCGCTGGGCCATGTAACGGTTCTCGCCGATCATCCGTTCGTAAGTGCCACACGAGAGATAGACCTGGTGCGGAAGGTTGGATGGTTCGAGCCGGTGGAGAAGGTCGGCGATCGGACCGAGGATCGGCTGGGCCGGGCCCCATCCCGGGGTCTGGGCGAAGGTGCCCGACTGGAGCAAGAGGGCACTGAAAGCATCGTTGTGTTGCCAGGCTGTGTGCAGTGCCGCCACTGCCCCGAGACTTGCTCCCATCACCACCCGAAAGTCTGAGATCGGATACGCCTGTTCAATCTTCGGCAGAGCCTCATTCACCACGAAGTCGGCGTGGGCTGAATTGGCCGCATACTCGTGAAGGCGGTCTCCCGGCCATGAGAAAGCGGCGATGACCGGCGGAATGACCTTCCAGTGGATGAGGTTGTCCAGAACCAGAGCCATCGATCCGTAGGTCAGGTAGTCGCCACCGTCGTGCACGAACACGAGGGGATAGCGGCGGTCACGTCCGAACCCGGCTGGAAGGTAAACGGTCACCTTGCGATCACCACCGAGCCGGGAGCCGATCCACTGGTCCTCGAAGGATCCGTTGGGAGTCCCCTCGTGGATCTCGGCGAAGTCCGGCACCCTGTATCCGAAGCCGCGACACACCGAGTTGGTGCCAAAGGGGTTGGTGGTCGTAATGGGGTTGAGGGGATCGTTGACCCAGTCGGCGTGGTGGTCGCGCTGCACTTCGAGTTTGTACTCGAGACGGGCACCGTCGGGAAGCGAAAGCGCCAGCCACCAGAGGTCGTGGCCGTTGAGGGGGGCGAAGTGGTGGGTTCCGGGGAAGCCGGCGATCATCGGGCGCAGGCTCACGGCGTCGGCGGTGCCGCGGAACATAAAGGTTGCTTGGCCCGGCTCTACGATCGGGAACTCGTGACCGGCGATGAAGCGATCGATTGCTGCCTTGTCGCCGGTCTCGAGTTCGCTCACGACGGCCGGTTTTTTCATTAACGGAACTCCAGCACGTTCAGGACGCCCTCACATGGGCCGTCTCTCCTATTTGACCCAGGATCGAGCGGAGCTCGTCGAAGTCGGGGTGACGCAGCCGCATCCACGCATTGGCCATGTAACCCGCTTCGACCGGTTGGGTCGGCGTGCCCGGCGAGGGAAGGTGAAAGTCGATGATCCATTCGCCGAAGCGGTCGTGGACCTCGCTGAGACCCTCGTAACCGGTGATGGTGCCGTCACGATCGGGGCGAAGGGCGATGATTCCGGCGGAGAATCGGCGTGACGGCGCCGTCGCCAGGCGCCCGTAACAAATGGCGTTGGCCCATTCCCGGTAGACATCCATTTCGTTGGCCGCGCAGTAGAGGTCCCAGGCGCCCACCCCCGGCGGCCTGCAGCCGATCTCCGAGAATTTGAGGCCCTTCGGTCCAAAGAACCATTCCATGTGAGTTGCCGATGTCTCGATGCCGAGGTCAGAGATGACCCGCTGGCCCATCTCTTTGACCTCGTCGTAGCCGGAGCTGTCGATCCGGTTGGTTGTGATGAAGACGGGCGAGATCCACCTGGTCCGCATCGCTTCGAGAACGTTCGGGTAGTAGTGGGAGGCGAACTCGAGGGCGACGCTGCCGCCGATCGAAATCGTGTCGTAGAAGCCCTCGTGGCCTTCGATGAACTCCTCGACGGCAACCGAGTTGCCGTACTGAAAGCCGAGGCCGGGCATGGCTGCTTCCAGCTCGGCATCGTTGTCCACCTTGACGGTTCCCGAGGCACCGGCGGCGCTCCTGGGCTTGATGATCAACGGGTAGCCGACGTTGCGGGCGAACGTGCGAAGTTCGTCAGGGTTGTCGGCGCCATCGGATTGAGCGGTAGGAACGCCGGCCGACCGCAGCGCTTCCTTCATTGCTGGCTTGTCCCGGCAGAGGAAGGCGGTGCGGACCGAGGTCCCCGGGATCCCGCACCTCTCCCTCACAGCGGCGGCGGCCTCGACATGCGCTTCGATGGTGGCTTCCAGCCGATCGACCCAGATTCGGGATTGGATGAAACGGACCGCCGATTCGAGGGCATCGACATCGACCACGGACGGAACCTGCTCGTAGTGTGAGAGCCAACCACCGACATCACTGTCAAGCCAATCGCGGGGCCGCTCACCGATTCCAACGACGGTTGCCCCGGCTTCGGTCAGCCCGCGGGCGAATTGCTTCTGATAGAGCGGGACGCTCGGCTCGATGAAGATGACATTCACTGCGGGTCGCCGCTCAGCCGTCGGTAGACGTCGGCGTACTCACCGGCTCTTCTCTCCCAGGAATTGTCTTCGGCCATTCCGTTGAGTTGCATTCGCCTCCATGCGTCCTTGTTCGGGAAGGTGCGCAGGGCCTGGTCCACTGCCCACATCAGCGCGTCTTCTGAATAGTGATCGAAGACGAATCCGGTTCCCTGGCCGGTCCCAGAATCGTAGTGCGAAACCGTATCGGCCAGTCCACCGGTGCGGCGCACGATTGGCGCGGTTCCATAGGCCAGGCTGTACATCTGGTTGAGGCCCGACGGTTCGTACAAGGACGGCATCAAGAACGCGTCGACGCCGCCTTCGATTAGATGGGCGAGCGGTTCGTCGTAACCCCGGTGGAACGAGGCCCGGCCCGGAAACGTGGAGGCGAGCCACTGCAAGGCATCCTCGAACCTTCGCTCGCCTGAGCCGAGAGCGACGAAGGTGGCCCGCTCTTCGGCCAGGAGGCGGGCCAGCGGTCTGATCATCAACTCAACCCCCTTCTGGGAGGTAAGGCGGGTCACTACTCCCATGAGCGGGGTGTCATTGGCCGGGTCGAGGCCACGTGATTCGAGCAGGTACCTCTTGTTGATCTGCTTGTCGTCAAGGGTCCGCTCGGAGTACTGAGCCCGCAAGAACTGGTCAGTTCGAGGGTTCCAGGTGTTGAGGTCGATGCCGTTGAGGATGCCAACGAGGTGGTCCGATCGGACGCGAAGCAATCCATCGAGGCCGGCGCCGTGCTTTGGTGTCTGAATCTCCCGGGCATAGGTGGGGGAGACGGTGGTGATGGCGTCGGCGTAGACAAGCGCGTGCTCCATGAAGCTGATGCGACCTTGCCGTAAGTGCTCCTGATGAAGCAGATACTCGAAGTCGCCGAGGGCGAGATCGGGAAGTATGTGCGATCCGAAGACTCCCTGGTAGCCAAGGTTGTGAATCGTGAAGACACTTCGGGTTGATGAGAAAAGGGGATCGCCGGCATAGATGCTCCTGAGGTACAAAGGAAGCAGACCGGTCTGCCAGTCGTTGCCGTGAGCAATGTCGGGAGCCCAGCCGCGTCGCCTGCACAGTTCGATGGAGGCATGGGTCAGGAACAAGAACCGGAGATGTTCATCGGGTTCGTTCGTGTAGAGGGCCTGGCGGTTGTAGAGAGCGGGAAAATCGACGAACCAGGTCCGGCCATCCTCGGCCAGGTAGGCGGCGAACTCATGGTTGTCTGCCGCCGGGACTGCGACCGCGTCATAGACCTTGTGCAAGTGGTGACCGACGTCCCTGACGCTCGAGTAGAGCGGTGTCACAACCGTGACGTCATGGCCCAGGGCTTCAAGGCTGGCAGGCAGGGCGCCGGAGACATCTCCCAGGCCCCCGGTCTTCGAATACGGCGCTACCTCCGATGAAACGAACATCACCCGCACAACTGCGATTGTGTCACGTCCCGTCGTTCGACGGGGTGGGCCTCGCTGAGCCACCGCGGCTAGCGTGCAGGGGTGCCGGGTGTGGTCTTCGTCGCCCCCTATTTTCTCCCTGCCACCGCGCGTTTCCTCGCCGCAGCGCTCGCTCAGCCCGGGGTGTCGCTAGGACTGGTGAGCCACGAATTGGCCGAACGGCTGCCAGCCGAGATCCGGGAGCGCCTCGCGGCCCACTACCGGGTGTCGGACGCGCTCGACCCGGTTCAACTCGTCACTGCGGTCAAGGCCATCGGATCTCAATTAGGCGCGATCGACTGCCTGATGGGCCCGCTCGAGGAGCTTCAGGTTCCGATGGCCGAGGTTCGCCAGCTACTCGGTATTCCCGGCATCGATGTAGAGACCGCCCGCAACTTTCGTGACAAGGATCGAATGAAGAGGATCCTCAACGACGCGGGTCTGCCCTGCGCCCAGCACCGTCTGGTGGGAAGGCCGGAAGAAGCGATGTCGTTTATCGACCAGGTCGGGTTTCCGGTCGTAGCCAAGCCTCCGGCCGGTTCGGGGGCCCGGAATACCTTCCGCATCAACAACCCCGATCAGGCACGGGACTGGTTGCAATGGTCGCCCCCGCAGCCCGAGCATCCCACCCTCCTCGAGGAGTTCGTGGTTGGCGACGAACATGCCTTTGATTGCGTGTTTGTGAACGGCAAGCCTCGATGGTGGAACATCAGCGACTACCACCCGACCCCACTCGAGGTGATGGAGAATCCCTGGATCCAATGGGCCGTTGTGTTGCCGCGCGACATCTCGGGACCCGAATACACCGCCATCGGCGAAGCCGGGCCAGCGGCAATCGCCACTTTCGGCCTTGAGACTGGCCTGGTTCACATGGAATGGTTCCGGCGAGCCGACGGCTCGATCGCGATTTCCGAGGCTGCGGTTAGACCGCCCGGAGCGCAGTTCTCGACGCTCATCTCGTACGCTCACGACTTTGATCTCTATGCGGCCTGGGCTCGTTTGATGATATCTGGAGAGTTCGATCCACCGGAGCGCCGATACGCAGTCGGGGCTGCCTATCTGCGCGGGCAAGGTGACGGAAAGGTACGGGCGATTCACGGCCTCGACGACGCTCAGTTCCAGGTGGCGGGTCTGGTGATCGAAATGAAGCTTCCCGAAGAGGGGCAGTCACCGACCGGGCACTATGAGGGTGAGGGGTACGTCATCGTTCGACACCCCGACACCGCCCGGGTCGAAGCCGGGGTAGCCGCAATCGTGAGTTCCGTTCGGGTTGAACTGGCATGAACGTGCTTTTCCTCTCCCCGGGGTTCCCGACCGAGATGACCGACTTTGTAAGAGGCCTGTCGGAGGTGGGTGCGACAGTGATCGGGCTCGGTGATCAACCCGATCAGGCGCTTCCCGACAAAGCTCGCCATGCCCTGGCCGCCTACTACCAGGTTGACTTCGCGGATCCCGGGGCGGTCATTTCGATTGCCGTCGCGATCGCAGAACGAATCCAGGTCGACGGGGTGGAGTCGTTGTGGGAGCCCCTGATGATCCTGGCCGCCCGGATTCGGGAGGCCCTCGGTGTTCGGGGCATGTCAGAGGTCGAGACGGTGCCCTACCGCGACAAAGAGGCGATGAAGCAGGTGCTCGACGTCGCCGGCATTCGGACCCCTCACCACTACAGCGCCCGCACTGCCCGCGAGGTGTGGACCGCTCTCGAGCATGTCGGCTACCCCGCGATCATCAAACCCATTGCGGGGGCGGGATCAACCGACACATACCGGGTGAACGAACCCGGCCAGGTCGAAAGGATTATTCCTGCCCTGGGCCATATTGACGAGGTCAGCGTCGAGGAGTTCATCGAAGGCGAAGAGTTCACGTTCGACACGATCTGCGCGGGTGGCAAGGTCCTCTTCTACAACATCTGTTGGTATCGCCCTCGCCCCCTGATCGGAAAACAGAACGAGTGGATCAGCCAGCAGACGGTTGTGCTCCGAGATCCCGATGTCGATCATCTCCGGGTGGGCAGGCAACTGGGTTTGCGCGTGCTCGAGGCCATGAGGTTTCGAGACGGCTTCACTCATATGGAGTGGTACCTGAAACCCGACGGTGAGGCCGTCTTTGGAGAGATCGGAGCCCGGCCGCCGGGTGGTCGGACTGTTGATGCGATGAACTTTGCCTCCGATGTCGACCTCTTCACAGGGTGGGCCGAAGCCGTCGTCAGGGGAAAGTTCAGCCAGCCTCTGGAGCGGCGTTACAACGTGGCCGTCGTCTTCAAACGGGCAGTGGGAACGGGTCGGATCCAGCGCCACGAGGGCCTCGATCGCCTTCTAGCCGAGTTCGGCTCTCACGTCGCTGCGATTGAACTCAATCCGCTCGGGGCGCCGCGGCGTGACTGGAAGCAGCAGCTAGTCGGAGACGGAATGGTCGTGGTGCGACACCCCGACCTCCAGACCTGCATCGAAATCGCAGACCGCTTCGGTACCGACTTCCAAATCATCGCCTCGTGAGAAAGGCGTACCCTTTCTGCCCCCACCTTCCGGTGGGGGCACAAAAGCTACGCGTCTCTTACGGACAACCAGCACGCGCTTTTCACGCTGCGGCTTCGTTGGCGGGTTCGCCTACTTCGATGGGGTTGTTCTCGGGATCCTGGCTCCACTCGAACCAACCACCGTCGTAAACCGCGATTCGCTCCCAACCCATCAGGAATGCGTAGAACCAGGTTTCGCTGGCTCGCCAACCGGTTCCGCAATAGAAGGCCACCCACTTCTCCGGAGTGATGCCGGCCCCTTCCCAGTTTGACGCAATCTCGGGATAGGCCCGCATGGTGTTGTCGATGCTGCGGTAGTGCTGCATGTGATAAGCGTCGGTCCCGCAGTTCCCCCAGAAGTCACCGGCGATCCGACCGGCAGGTTCGATATAGTTGTAACCGCTCACCTTCCCGATGTGCTCTTTCCAGGTCCGGACGCTCACCAGAGCGGCACCTTCCCGATCAGCCAGAATCTGTTTGGCTTCGGCAATGTCGACGATGTAGTCGGGGTGCTGGGGGATCGAAACTCCCAAGCTCTCGATAGGTATTGGAGACACAAGCGCAGTATCCAGTGGATAGCCGCTGGTTACCCACCGGTCGTAACCGCCATCGAGCAATCGCACATCCTTCACTCCGGCATACATCAGAATCGCGGCGGCTCTGGTGGCAGATATTTGCCCGGCCCGCCGACCTGGCCATTTCTCGTTCGGATTGCCCAGCGTGTCGCGACCGTATAGGACCAGAGTCGTGTGAGCTGAGATGCCGAGGGCGGTCAGGGTGGCCTGGAGTTCGTTCGGCGAGCGGCGGTTCCAGTCTTGTGGAGACTCGAGCCAGTTCGTATCGAGGTACAGGGCTCCCGGTATGTGCCCTTCCTCGTACTCCTCCGGCACTCCGAAGTTGACGTGAAAAACAAGGAAGCCGTTTCCTTGGTAGGTGTCGGGGTTTTCTCCCGCCAAGAGCTGACGTACCCACTCGGGATGGACCAGCTGTTCATACCTAACCAGACCTTCGACAGGGAGAGTTGGATCCGTTGCCCATTCTCCGAATCCGCCCCGATAGGTAGCGACATCGCTGTAACCGAAATCCGATAGCTTCCTCTGCAACCGGTCGGCATGTTCGGGGGTGTCGCCGTAGACGACGATCGATCGGCTCTGCCCGATCCCCTTGTTGTCAAGGAGTAGTAGCAGTTCCTCGTCGGTTAACCCGTCCAGCCACGAGTCGGGAAGGAGCGCGGCGCCGGCGATGTGTCCTCCACGGGCCTCACCCCTCAACCGCCATCCGTTATAGGCAGCTGTTGACCTGACATCTACCACGACGAGATCGTCAAGCCGTTTCAGGAGGTCTTCTGTTGCGATCGTTTTCGTTTTCGATTCGGGACTCTGGTTGGTCGTCATCTTGATCCTTTCAAAATCTTTGGTCATTTTAAATCAGGGGGATTCTGCACAAAAAAAACCTGCGAGAGGTCGCAGGGTCGGGGTGAGGTTGCTTGGAATCGATGTCTTATCGAAGCGTCAACGTCGTGACTACCCGCCCTGCAATTTGCAGGCGCAACAAGTACATGTGCAGGTGCTCAAATTATGCATCAGGCCGGAAAACTCCATCGATTCAGAAGAGATGTCATCGGCTGTCAATGGCCGACGCTTGATTGTATATCAGCCAGACCCGGTCACGAAAAGGCTCGATAGAGAAAGGCGGCCATTTGCTCCCGGGTCACGGTCGCATCCGGGCAGAAGGTGCTGGCGGTACAACCAAGTGTGATACCGGCCAGGGCAACGGCATTGATGTCGCCCTCATGAACCGAACCCAGATCATCGCTGAAGTAGTCGGTCGGGGAGCCGGGGAGGCCGAGGGATCTGGTCAAGAACGTGGCCATTTGGGCGCGGGTCGTGACGCTCCCGGGGCAATACGAGCCCGGCGCGCATCCTCCAGTGATGCCCGCCGCGGCCACCCGGTTGATGTCGGCCTCATGGATCGATCCGGCGTCATCGGTGAAATAGTCGGCTGCGGCCATTGGCAAGTTCAGGGCCCTGGCCAGGAAACTCGCCATCTGGCCGCGGGTGACACTTCTGGTCGGGCAGAACAAGGAGTTGCCACAGCCGACCGTGATCTCGGTCGAGAGCAGCCATTCGATCTCGAACTGGAACTGTGATTTCTCGATGTCGCCGATACAACCCGGGTACACCTCGTTCACTGAATCCACCACGAGAGGCCCGGGAGCAAACCAGTTCTCAAGCGGAAACTGGTACGTGGTCAGAGCCGATTCCATTCCTTGTTGCCATTGGGCAGGCAAGGTCCCGTTTTCGTAGATGGCCCAATCCCTTTCCTTGTCGATGTCGAAGTAGAGGAAGCCGACCGCGTTGGGGTCGTCGGTCAGGAATTCGAACATGCTGGCGATCCATGCCCCTCGGTCTCCTCCGGTGGTGGCGCTGGCGGTCTGAGCTACCAGGAACGGCTTCTCGCGGGCGAAGCCGCGGGCCTCGTTGAGGGGGTTGCACAAGGTTGCCGGGGCAGCCGTCCACTGAAATCCGGTCTGGCCCGATCCCCAGTTGTAGGCCGAAAAGCCGACCAGGTCGACAACGTCGGCCCCCGGGTAGTAATCCGCCATCTCGTACGGTGGCGTCGACCAACCGTTTGGAGCAAACACCCAGCGCACTCTTCCCTGGGCGCCGGCCTGGGCGGCGACGCTGCGGAACCGCCGGTAGGCGTCGCCGAATCGGGCCGGGTCCATGCCGTAGGGGACCCAGTCGCCATTCATTTCGGGCATCGGGGCCAGGAGAACGGACCGCCCCTCTCCGAGCGCCAACCACTTCCCGATCGCCGCGCCGAAGTTGGCGATGTCGGTGTCGAGCGATCCGGTCAGCAGGATTACGGGGGGCCAATCGACATGGATGTTCACGAACGGGGTGGCTCCTGCCAGCCAGACCTGATCCAACTGGTGGATGATGTTGTCGGTCGGCTCGTGGGCATTGAGCCACAGCCCACCCATCGATAGGTTCTTGCCGGAAGCTTCGCTGACCGATTGGAGGTGCCCTGACGCGGTCCATTGCGAAGGCGGATAGAGCCCCGCCGCCAGCTGGCCGGTTGGCACGATCACCGCACCTTCGTCGACCTGCCCGGCGGTTGCCGTCGGAAAGATCGTCACGAAGAGGGTCAGCAGGAGGAGGAATCCAGGCGCGAACCTGGTCCCTGGCTTGTGGAGTCTGGGGGCGCGTCGGCCCAACCATGAGGGGTGGGTCATGCCCAAAACCTAACCGCGCTTGGGATTTGTGTCGGCATTTGCCGTGCCCGGAGGTGTTTTTTACCGCTGAACGCTGGGCATCTCGGCGGTATCTTCAATGAGCAGAGCGGCCTGCGGAGAAGCGTTGATCGGTATCGGAGGCAGATGATGTCCTTCCATCAGCCGGCGGCGTTTGACCAGTCGATAGAACCCATAGAGCCCGAGGGCCACATGAGCGGTGCCGGCGAGGAGCCAGAACCCGGGCGGGCCGACCCCCTCCATCACCAACGAGGTCCCGATGGGTCCGATCAGGGTCCCCACCCCGTAGATGCCGAGGAGTGCGGCGCTGGCCGGGATCACCTTCTCGGGGTGAAGCGCGTCGTTGACGTGGCTGATCGCCAGCGAGTAGAGCGGAAAGCTGAACGCGGTGAATCCGAACATGCAGGCGAGGGTCAAGTTGGAGAGCGGTTCGAGATAGGAAGCGGCGATTGCGAACGCTCCGGCGAGGAGGCTCGCCCCGATGATCACGTGCCGACGATTGATGCGATCGGAGAGGGCGCCGATCGGCCACTGCAGCACGATGCCACCCGCCATCGCCGCCCCCACCAAGAGCCCCACCCGCTCGACCGACATCCCGACCCCGGTTCCGTACACGGCGCCGAAGCCAAGAATGCCGCCGACTCCGATTCCCGTCACGAAGGAGGTTGCAACTCCGAGAGGGGCGGTCTTCACCAACTCGGGGATCCGGAGCCTGGCCAGGTTGGTCTTCGGCGGGCCCTCGGGTTTCACCGCGATTAAGGGCACTGCTGCGAGAGCGATCAGAGCGGCAGCTACTCCAAAGAGCACGAAACTATCGGGCGACCCGGCGCCAAGCAACAGCTGCCCGAGGCCGTAACCGGAGTTGACCACCAGTAGATAGACCGCGAGGAGGCGGCCCCGTGTTCTCGGATGACCGGCTCCGGCCAGCCAGCTCTCGCAGACCACGTAGACACCGGCCGTGCCGGCGCCCGTGACGAACCTGAAGACTCCCCACAGGGCCGGAGTTGTGTAAATCGGATAGGCGATGGCGACGACGGCCGAGACCAACGAGAGGACCAGGAAAACTCTGACATGGCCCCTCTGGCGAAGGAGGCGTGGCGCCACTCCGCAGCCGACCAGGAATCCGATGTAGTACGACGACATGACAAGGCCGGTGATCGCCGTTGGGAACTGTTCGAGTTCTGCCCGGATGCCGACGACGGTTCCGAGCAGCCCGTGGCCCAGCATGGCGATTGCCAGGGCCGCGAACAGAGGTCGGGCCGCCTCGAGGTCGCTACGGGCCGAGTCGGACACGAGCCCAACTCTACGGGAGCCCCTTGTGCGGCAATGACCTGCTCGCTAATCCAAGGATCGAGTCGTCCATACACTCCAACCCGTGCAGCCGGTGACCGCAGGGCAACGCAAGCATGGGACGGGCCGGTTGATCGGAGTCGACGCGGCGCGGGCGCTGGCGTTGATAGGGATGATGTCGGTTCACCTGCTTCCCGGGACCGATCCCGACGGGTCGGCATCCACGGCTTACCTGATTTCTTCCGGCCGGGCATCGGCCCTCTTTGCTGTCCTGGCAGGTGTCGGCCTGGCGCTGGCCAACGGTGCAACTACTCCACCTTCTGGCGATCCACCTTCTGGCGATCCACCTTCTGGCAATCCACCTTCTGGCAAGTCCCGACTGGCCGCTGCTGCCGGCACTTTCGGCAGGGCGGCGGTGCTGGGTTTGATCGGTCTGTTCCTCGGGGATCTCGACTCAGGAGTGGCAGTGATCCTCGTGAACTACGCGTTCCTGTTCGTGTTCGCGGCCGCGTTCATCGGAATGTCGGCCAGAAACCTCTGGGTGATGGCGCTCTTGTGGGCCGTGATCGTTCCAGCCATAGCCTTCTGGCTGCGGCTGTGGATTCCCGACGCAACGGGAAGTGTTCCCGGGTTCGTGGAACTGTTCGATCCAGTCGTGTTTCTGGGTGAGGTTCTCCTCAACGGCTATTACCCGGTCCTCCCCTGGATCGCGTATCTCCTGGCCGGAATGGCTGTCGGTCGGTCGGATCTGAGGTCGCGGCGGGCGGCTGTCTGGCTGTTGGGGGGAGGCGTGACGCTGGCCATTGTTGCCAAGTTGATCTCAGGAGCGCTGCTCGACTTCTTCGGTCCGGTCGGTCTGGAGAACCCGGTCCAATTCTTCGGGTCGACTCCGACTGATTCCTGGTGGTACCTGGCCGTCGCCACGCCTCACTCGGGAACCACTCTCGACCTTCTTCACACCATCGGAACCTCGCTGGCGTTGTTGGGGGCATGTCTCCTGCTGGCGGCGACGGGGCGATGGCTGGTGGCATGGCTCGCGGGTGCCGGAGGAATGACCCTGAGCCTGTATTCGACCCATGTCCTGGCGCTCACCGCTGGCTGGGGGTTGGACGATCGGCCGAACCTGTTGGTCTGGCACGTCGCCGCTGCCATCGTCATTGGCTTGCTCTGGAGGACCCTCGTCGGAAGAGGCCCGCTGGAGAATTTCGCCGCCAGCGTCGCCGGGGTCTTCAAGAACGCCGTTGCGACCAGTCGCTCTAGCCCCAGAGCGGATTAATGGCGTCTCGCAGAATTCGGGGAACGTTGCTGACCTGGTGTTTCCCTTCAGACACGATCTCCCGCCCGCCGACTATGACCGTGCGGACATCGGCTGAGGTTGCTGCCATTACGACCTGCTCGGGTTCCGAGCCCGAGGTCCGCACGGAATCGAGGTCGACCGCCACCAGGTCACAGGGTGCTCCTATCGCGATCTGTCCGCCCTTAGGCCAGCCCAGGGCACGATGGCTGTGCTCGCTCGATATCCGGATCAGATGATCGGGCGGGAAGAGGCCCCGGGCCTTCTCCCTAAGACGCTGGTTCATCTCGACACCGCGCATTTCCTCGAAGGCATCGATGGTGACGTGTTGATCGGTGCCGAGCGAGATCCGCACCCCCGCCTGATCGAGCGCAAACCCTGCGTCGATTCCGTCTCCGAGATCACGCTCGGTGGTGGGGCAAAGGCAAACACCCGTTGAGGAGGCAGCGAGGAGCGCAATGTCACTGGCTTCGACATGGGTGGCATGGACTGCCGTGGTACCGGCCCCCAGGATCCCATGCCTCGCCAGCAGTTCGCTCGGGGTGACACCGTAGATTGCCAGGCACTCGCCGTTCTCTTGCGGTTGTTCGGACAGATGAACGTGTAAAGGCCGTCCGGTTGCCGCCTCGGCCACCGTTTCCATGGCGTTGTCCGGGACAGCCCGGACCGAATGGATCGCAGCACCGATCCTGGTGTTCTCATCGTCTGCCAACTGCGACATTCTTTCGGCCCATCGATCGACGTCTCCGTCTCCGAACCGCACCTGTTCGGGCCGCAGCGGCTGGCCGATCCCACCGCTGAGGTAGCAGGTATCGAGGAGGGTGAGGCGGATGCCTGCCCGCTTGGCGGCCTCTCTAAGAACCTCTCCCATGTGGTTGGGATTGGAGTACGGGGTCCCGTCGGGTTGATGATGCAGATAGTGGAACTCTCCGACGGCCGTGAATCCGGCCATCACCATCTCCGCATACGTTGCGGTCGCCAACTCGAGGTAGGTCTCGGGGTCGAGGCGGTTGGCGATTCGATACATCTCCTCCCGCCAGGTCCAGAACGAACCGCGGGCATTGGTGCGGCCTCGCAAGGCGCGGTGGAAGGCGTGGGAGTGGGTATTGGCGAAGCCCGGTAGCACCACTCCCGCCAACACCGACGCCCCGTCCTGCTCGGCGCCGATTGATACCTCCGTGATAGAACCGTCGGCCCCGCAGCCGACTTTGACTCCCCGCTCGGTGTTTCCCCCGACGAAGGCAAATTCGCACCAGAAGGTTTTCATCCGTCGCTCCTCATTGGAATCCCCCCAGATCGGTCAGCACTCGGGCGAGTGATTCTGTTCCAACTATGCAATCTTCGGCGGTGGCGCGCTCTGCGGGGGAGTGGGATACCCCGGTGGGGTTGCGGACGAACAGCATGGCAGAGGAAACCCCCGCCTCCGAAAGCACGCCGGCGTCATGGCCCGCCGCGGTAGGGAGCAGCGGAACCCCTCCCAGGAGGCTGGCCAGCTGGTCCCGCAGGTCGGGGTCGAACTCCACCCGCCGGGTCACCGACTCAGCTGTGATCGACTCCTGGCTCCCCATCGAGGCAACGACCGACTCGAGGGCCTCGTCCGTAGCAGCGCGGGCATCAAGCCAGGCTGAGACCATTGAAGGAATCGCATTGGTGGAGTTCGGAGTGACCCGGACCCGCCCGAAGGTGGCGCGAGTGCTGTCTGATTGTGCCGCGTCGAGCACTCGGAGCACCGTGGCTGCGAAGCGCGCCATCGGATCGTCCCGGTCCCGCATTCGGGTGGTGCCGGCGTGGTCGGCCGTTCCGAGGAAATCGACGCGCCAGCGACCATGGGGCCAAATCTCGGAACCGATTGCCACCGGGTAGCCGAGCTCGATCAGGCCGCGTCCCTGTTCGATGTGGAGTTCAACGTAGGTATGTAAGCGCGCCAGCAAGGAAGGATCGGCGCCGAGCTGGGAGGGATCCTCGCCGGCTTGGATCATCGCCTCTTCGAGCGAGACCTCGTTCGCATCGGTCAGCGCCCGGACGTGGTCGGGATCGATGGCTCCGGTGAGAAGGCTAGAACCGAGGCACGCCACTCCGAACCGGGCACCTTCCTCTTCGGTGAAAGCAACAACCGCAATCGGGCGTTGCGGACGGAGTCCTTGCTGAGTGAGAAGGTCGAGGGCGGCAAACGCCGACGCCACCCCCAACGGCCCGTCGAAGGCACCACCATCGGGGACCGAGTCGAGATGACTCCCCACTGCAACGAACTCGGCTGCCCCGGGATCGCCCAGGTATGCCCAGAGGTTGGCGTTGGCATCCTTCACGACCCGGAGTTGGCGGGCTTGCGCTTGGGCGATGAACCATTGCCGAAGCTCGGCATACTCGGGGGTCCATGAGAACCGCCGATAACCCCCATTGGCGGCAAGCCCGATCGGAGCCAGTTGGGCGAGAAGTTCGTTGACGCTCACGCCGGGAGGCTAGGGCTTCCTAGGCCACCGCTCCCCACACCGGTTCTATTCGATAGAGGTAGCGATCCGAGAGGTGATTCAGGATTCGGCGGGCGGACCGGAATCGGTGGGCGACGTCGCTCACAATCGGGGGCACGCCCGGGCCGGCAGCGGCGGCGCCGTACCAGTGCGACCCCAGCGTCTCCAACGCATCGAGGCCGGGCGAAATCTTGGCGCCATCGCACAGTTCCACCAGTTCCGAACTCGACAGGCCCGCGGTCTGTCCGAGGAATTGAGCCTCCGGTGTTCCCATCGAGTGGGGTCCCGTGCTGTCCGGAAACACGCCCGACCTCCACAATGAAAGGTCGCCAAGCCGGCGGAGAAGTTCGATCCGGTCCGACGGCAGGGCGTGGTCGACCCAACTCGCCAGGTCGTGGATGTCGAGGGGGTCGGCCGGGACCGGTGGAGGAGCGGGGGTCGCGAACGAGGCCAACAGGCTGGCGAGGAAAAAAGCGCGTCCCGGGTCGTCGAGGAATTCCTGCAACGGCGCCACATCGAATACGGGTAGGCGCGACTTGGGGCCAGTCCAGTCGTTGACATAGGTCGCCTGTCGGAGTTCTCCGGCGACGTGATGGACGAGAACCGCGAAGAGAAGGAACGGCGACACACCGATGAACGGAGGGTCGCGCCGCTCGAGAATCGTCTCGAATACCTCAGGGGCCGACAGCAGGTCGTTCGCCGACCAGGGCCGTCGCTGCAGGTCCGAGGCCAGGGACTCCGGGTCGACACCGACGATCGCGGCCAACGTGGCCACGTCCCGTCCGCTCAGTCTGTCGACATAGGAAGCCATCGGTCGCCTCTCAAGAGACACCTATCTCTTCGGAACCGTACTTGGACAAGTTGAGATAAAGCGGACCTTCCGCACGATCGCACTAGTCCTCGGCCAGCCAACCCTCCGTTTTGGCGCGGAGTTCTGCTGCCCTGGCGTTGATCTTCCGCGCCAAAACGGGAAGAATGAGGCTCGCTCAGTCGCCACCGATGGCCAGGGGTGGAAAATTGGAGCCCAGTCCTTCTGCCACTATTTGATGGAGGGCCAACTGGTCGGGGAGACCACGCAGTCGGTGGCTTCCGAGAGTCCGGAACTCCGTTCCGTGGGGAGCCAGGTCCTTGAAGCCGTCCCTGGTCTGGCCCGAAACGACGATCTGCCCGCCATGGGCAGCCGAACAAATCCGTGCAGCAGTGTGTACGGCAATGCCGATGTAGTTGCCGTCGGAGACGGAGGGACGTCCGCTGTGGATTCCGATCCGAAGCCGGACGTCGTGCTTCCGCGTCGAAGGGCGTCGTCCGACCTCGATCTGGATTGCAATCGCTGACTCGATGGCTGCTTCCGGGCGCTTGAAAACGGCAAATGACTCATCCGCCCGCACGTCCACGACATGGCCGTCGTTTCCGGCGACGATCTTCTTGATGATCCGCCGCACCTCCCGTATGAGCTTGCCGTACTCGTGCCCCAGTTGATGGACGAGGGCCGTCGACCCTTCGATGTCGGTCATCATCAGAGTCACCAGGCCGGTGGGCAGAACGACGTTGTCCCTCTGCGAGCGACCGAGTTCACGTTCCGATTGGAGTTGGCCGGTGATGAATCCGACCGGGACGATCTTGTACTTCTTGGCCGCATTGAGGAGGCGCTTGCGGGCCCGCTCCTTGGCTTCGTCGCTCTCGAACTTGACCTGATTGAAGCGTGAGAGGGCGTTGCGAACGTGGCCCTCGTCGTTGATTGGCAGGCGCCGTTGTCCCCGCGAATCGACATAGGCGAACGCACTATCCGGAAGCTTGGCCCGCTTGTTGGCACTGAGCTCGGGCATGGCGAAACGTTATCGCGCCCCGGCCCGCGTCTGTGGGCGGTTTTGGTTGCACAGCGACCAAAACGAGCCTGGCCAAAGAGACTTGGGCCAAAGAGACTTGGGCCAAAGAGACTTGGGTTCGCGGGTTTTCCTAGCCGACACCGCCCTCCGACTTCCGACGGGCAACAAAGTCCTCCAGTTCGGCGGCCCGATCGTCTTCGAGGGGAGGGGGGGTGTACTCGGTCAGAGCTTGTTTCCAGAGTCGGTTGGCGTGGTCGGCGGCGCCGGGGGAGCCGCCTTCTTGCCAGCTTTCGAAGTTGCGCCAGTCCGAGACCAGCGGTCTGTAGAACGCGGTCTCGTAGCGCTCGAGAGTGTGCGGTGACCCGAAGAAGTGACCGCCAGGCCCGACCTCCCCGATGGCGTCGACTGCCAGTTCGGCCTCGTCGATCTTGAGGGGCAGAAGGGTCTCACTCATCATCTGGAGGATCTCGATATCGATGATGAACTTCTCGAACGAGGCCACCAGCCCGCCTTCCATCCATCCCGCCCCGTGCATGACCATGTTGGCGTGACCCATGACGGCCCCCCAGGTTGACATCTCGGCCTCGTAGGCAGCCTGGGCATCCACGGCATTGGCGGCGCAGGCGTTGGATGATCGATAGGGGAATCCGTAGTGACGGGCCAGTTGGCCGCCGGCGAACGCGGCCCGGGTGTACTCGGGGGTGCCAAAGGCCGGCGCCCCCGACCGCATGTCGACGTTGGAGGTGAAGCCCCCGTACATGACGGGTGCCCCGGGCTTGATCAGCTGTGTCAGGGCGATGGTCGCTAGAGCTTCGGCATTCTGCTGGGCGAGAGCGCCCGCGATCGAGGCCGGTGCCATCGCCCCGGACAGTGTGAAGGGGGTGACTACCACCACCTGACCCGCCTTCGCCATCTCGACCAGCCCTTCGATCATCGGGCCATCGAGACGAAGCGGTGACGAGGTGTTGACGACGGTGAACAACGACGGCTCCGCCACCAACTGCGCGACATCGATGCCGCGGCCGATCCGCACTATCTCGAGGGCGTCGAGGATGCGCTGGCGGCCCAGCGAGTAGGCATGAAAGACCTTGTCGGAAAGAGTCAAGAAGGCAGCGAGGCAGTCGAGGTGCCTGGTGGCGGGCGGCAGGTCGACCGGTTCCACCGGATAGCCGCCGTACAGATGGATGGTGTTGAAATACTGACCGAGCTTGACCAGGTTGGTGTAGTCCTCGAAATTGCCGGTGCGCCGGCCCCGGTCGGCGTCGGAGGAATTGGGAGCCGAGGCGACGGTGGCGAAGTTGATGCGGTTGGCACCTATGACGAGGTTGTGGTCCGGGTTGCGGGAGTGAAGCGTGAAGGACGATGGCACGGTCGACACCCTCTCCATCACCCACTCCGGGTCGAAGCGGACTCGCTGGGTCCCGGTCTCAACCTTCGCCCCGCCGGCTCCAAGGATCGAGAGCGCCTCGGGGTGAAGGAAGTCCATACCGATCTCGGACAGGATTCGGAGCGAGGCGTTGTGGATGGCCTCGATCTGATCGCTGGTCAGGACTTCCAATGGGCGGAAAGGATTGACAATTGTCCGCCAGGGAAGCTGGTGAACTCCGACTCCTCCCCGGCTCGACCTGCGCTCAGCCCGCGTTGACCCCTCTCCCCGGGCGCCGCGCCGGCCCGATTCAACGGGTGGGCCGTTCACTCTCGGCCCCTCATTCGACGATCGCTCCGTCCTTCATGATGAACTCGAAGCTGTCCGGGCCGGCAAGCAGCCGAAGGTCTTCGTCAGGCCGGCCATTGACGACAAGCAGGTCAGCGCATGCTCCAGGGACGAGCCTTCCCAGATCGGTGCGACCGAGGGCGGCTGCTCCACCCACCGTGGCGGCAGCAATGGCTTCGAGAGGGGTCAGCCCGGCCTCGCTCAACCGCAATATCTCCTGAGCTGAGGCCCCGGGCGGCCCGCTGTCGAAGCCCACGGCGATCGTTACGCCTGCCCGGCGGGCCGCCTCCACCGTTCGATACGCCTCGTCGAGTTGGCGCTTGGCCTGGTCGACCAGAGATATCGCGAACTCGTCGGCGAAACGCTCGGCCAGGTCGTGAAAGGTCGAGAGGGTCGGGACCAAAACGACGTCCTTCGATGCCATCGTCTCGAGAAGCTCGGGGGCCCGGTGAAGCGACAGGCCGTGCTCGATCGTATCGGCGCCGGCTTCGATTGCCCACCGGGTGCCATGAAGCCCCTCGGCGTGGGCCGCCACGCGTTTTCCCAATCGATGGGCCTCGTCGATGATTGCGGTCATTTCCTCCTGGGTCATCTGAGCGGGCTCGGGGTCCTCGTGAACCACGGAGCGGGCTCCGGTTGCCATGAACTTCACAAAGGCGGCACCGCGGCGGATCTGTTCTCGAACTGCCGCCCGCATTTCCCACGGGCCGTCGGCTTCACGGTACATCGTGCCGAAGATCGCACCGCCCGGGGAGGTGGCACTAATGACGCGGCCGCAGCTGAAGATGCGCGGGCCGGGAATGATCCCGAGGTCGACGGCCTGGCCGGTCGCCAAAGCTTCGTCGTCGTAGCTCCCGACGTCGCGGACCGTCGTGAAGCCGGACTGAACGATTGCCCGTGCTGAGGCGGCCAGCACGAAGTAGCCGAGCTCACGAGGCCGAGGGGCCTCGCCATGTCGGTGCGGGGGCGGACCAAAGCCCGGACTTCGCTCGAGATCGGACACCAGGTGACAGTGCGCATCGATCAGCCCGGGCACGACCGTGCGTCCGCTCAGATCGATGGCACCCGGCGGTGGAGTCGCAGCGTCGGTGGATTCGATCGAAACCACGTGCCGTTCTTCGATGGTGACCGACATGGCCGACATCACTTGTTGGCGGTCGATCAGTCTCACATTCCACAGGGTCGTCATGAGCCGCTCAACTTCACGGTGTCACCGATTGGCCCGTGGTGTCGGAAAAGCGGGCCAGGCGCCCGTACTCGGCAGCATCTACGGTCGCCAGTCGCTCCACTCCCCAGGTGGCGAGGAGGTGGGCACCACTGGGATCTTCGTGCATGGAAGTCAACAAGCCGGCGAGTTCCGCTCGCACCGCCCGATCCACGCCGACCGAGGTGGAAATCGGTGGTGCCGGCCAGGGCCCGAAGCTCTCGATCGTCACCAGTCCGGCGGCCGGAGCGGCTTCACCGCTCACAAGGTCCAGCACCATCGAGTCGATTCCGGCTGCGTTCGCGGCGCCCTTCAGTACCGCCTCCAGGGACACAAGGTGCGATCCGGTCACAACCCAGGTCATCGCCTCGGGCTCCAACCCGAGCGCGGCCAGTCCCCAGCGGGGTGCAATCCAGCCAGAGAACGATTCCTTGTCGTTGTAGGCGATTCTCCAAGACCTGGTCGGTGGAAGGACCGTCCCGGGTCGCACAACCAGGTCGGAGAAGTAGATCGGCCGACCGCCATACCTTTCCTGGGCCAGAACTGGGGCCACCAGCGGCTCGTATCGATCGATTCGCTGACCGGTCGGCAGCCCGCACATGAAAACGACGTCGGGGTCATCTGTCGTCGCCGAAAGCGGGTCCCGGTGGAAATCGAGGTCGGAATGGAGGGCCAGCCAGTCCCAGGTGGCCTGAAAGAACCTATTTTGTACGGGTGAGAGGTAAGTCCTCGATATCAGGCTCATGTCATCCCCCCGGCTCTGCCGAAGATAATCTCATCAGTATCCAACCGATGGCAGCCAGAGTCCTCGCTTCCGACCAGTCTGTAGCCCGACGCCCATTCACCTCGCCGGGGCTCTATCCCCGTGACCTCGCCATCCTCGGATACATGCTCGAGGATCTGAGGGGCCTTCTGGTTCGAGTGGCGAGCGGCAAGGTAACACTCGTTCCGTTTGGCGCGATCGAATGGGTGGTACACGATCTCAAGCGACGCGTGGTGATATGCGACGCCATGAGCCTCCACAATCGCCGGTCGGCGCAGCTCGTCGGATTCTTCGGTGAGCGACACCCTGAGCAGGATGGGACTCCCCTCGAAGAGGCCAACTTCGAGATCGTCCTCGAGTTTCAGAAGTATCCAGGCATTCTTAGCTACTCGTCGATGGAATTGGCCGACGGTAACTGGGCGAACCTGGTCCTTCACAACGTGGCCGAGGATCGGGAAACGTGGCGAGCCAGCGAAGCCCACGCCCGGGCCGCCCGGGAACTGTCTCCCCTTTACTACCGAACGGTTCGCATTCACAACGGTGTCCTTCCCGATGGTGTCATGGGCAACCGTTCGATCGTCGTCGAGCGAACCAAGTATTGGGACTACGGATCTGCCACGGTTTGGCATGCTGTTCGAGACCTGACGGGCTCGGTTTCGTCCGGCCTGGCTCACTAGTTCCCAGACCGCTAGACGGGGTCTGTCAGAAGTTGAAGCTGAGATACTGGACATCCAGGAACTCCTCCAATCCCCAGCGTCCGCCTTCCCGTCCGTCACCGGACCCTTTGATCCCTCCGAATGGTGCTTGCACCCAACCAAGGGCGCCGTCGTTCACGGCCACCATGCCAAAGTCGAGGCTCTCGCCGATCCGGTAGGCGCGGCCAAGGTCGCGGGTGAAGAGGTATGCGGCGAGGCCGTATTCGGTGCCGTTGGCCAGTTCCAGCGCCTCTCGTTCGTCGTCGAACGCAATGATGGGGGCGACCGGTCCAAAGGTCTCTTCGCGAGCGATCAGAGCGTCGGGCGGGACGTCGACGACAACCGTCGGATCCAGGAAGCGGTCAGGGTCGAAGCCCTCCGGCGCGCCCCCACCCACGAGGACCCGCGCTCCACGGGAGATGGCGTCGTCGAGGTGAGACCGCACCTTGGATACTGCCTTCCGATCGATCAGCGGACCGACGTCGACTCCTTCGTCAAGCCCGTTGCCGACGCGACGGCCCGCCGCCCGCTTCGCCAGGAGGAGTCCAAACTCATCCGCGATCGAGCGTTCGACATAGATCCGATTGACCGCGATGCAGGTCTGCCCGCTTGCCTGAAACTTCGAGAAAGAGAGCTTGTCGGCGGCGAGATCCAGATCGGCATCCGCAAACACCAAAGCCGGGGCGCTACCGCCAAGCTCCAGACTCACCTTGGCCATAGTGGAGGCGGCCTTCTCGACGATGATCCGCCCAACCTCGGCCGATCCGGTAAACGAGATCTGGCGAACATGACGTGACGATGTGAGGGCGCCTCCGACTACGTCAGGTTCACCGCACACGAGATTCACAACCCCCGCGGGCAGGCCCACCTCATGGAGGATCTCGAAGAGGGCGACTGCCGAAAGAGGAGTTTGTTCGGCCGGTTTGACGACCACCGTGTTCCCGGCGGCGATGGCTGGAGCGACTTTCCGCAGAATCATGGACGAGGGGAAGTTCCACGGTGTGATGCAGGCGACTACCCCTCGCGGCCGCCGCCTGGCTATGAGACGCTGGTTTGCGGAATTGGATGCAAGGATCTCACCCCAAGGGCGTCGTATCTCCTCCGCATACCAGAGAAGGAACTCGGCACCCCAGAGGACCTCGCCTTCCGCTTCGGCTATCGGTTTGCCCTGCTCGAGGGTGAGGATGCGGGCGAGTTCGTGGGACCGGCTGACGACCTGTTGATAGGCCGATCGGAGAAAGCCGGATCGCTGATCGGGGGCGAGACCGGACCAGTCCGGGAAGGCCCGTGCGGCGGCACCGATGGCGTCGTCGACATCCTGTTTTGTGGCGGCCGCAACCGAACCGACCAGGTGACCCGTCGCAGGATTGAACACATCAAGCCCGGGGTGCGATTGGCCACGCCAGGCTCCATCTATATAGAGGCCGGTCCCACTTGACAGTTCAGGTGCCATACGGTGTACCTCGTTCAGGATACGGGGCGCGAACTTGCGAGAGTAGGACGGGTAGTGGGTCAGTTTGGCCTGAGGCCAGGCGTTCAACCTTCAAGGCTTGAGGTTTGTCCAATCCGTCAGCGAAGGGAACCGGAGGCAGCCGGCCTCTCCACAAATTTGGCGCCAAGGTCCCGGATCAGACGAAACCTGGCGCGACGATCCCGCTTTCCGGGACCCTCAGACCGAATTACGTATTCGCCGGGAGCCACCCGCCAAATTATTCAGGCTGGCCGGCCGCCCGCAGGAACGGTCTCCTCACCAAGCCGTCCTACTCTCTCTGGGTAGCATCGAGAGACGGGTGCAATATCGAACCGGCTGCCGCGGCATGGAGTTGCAACCGACCGCGCGGGGACCCGACCTCGCGGCATTCGAACGGTGGAGGTTGGCGTGACGAAAGCTGCGGTCTGGTTGGTGCCTAACTCCAAGAGCCAGGTCGAAGAGATCGAAGTCTCAGAACCTCGTGTCGGTGAGGTGCGGGTGGCGGTGGTGGCCGCTGGAGTTTGCCACTCCGACCTCCATCTGGCACTCGGTCATCTCGGCTCACACCGGTTTCCGACCGTCCTCGGTCACGAGGGGGCAGGGGTGGTTGAAGCTGTCGGCACCGGGGTGTCATCGGTCCGCCCGGGAGACCGGGTGGCTTTCTGCTTCATCCCGTCTTGCGGCAACTGCCGCCAGTGCCTGCGTGGCCACCCCAACCTCTGCGAGCCCGGATCGAAGGCAGCTTTTTCCGGCACCATGCTTGACGGAACTTCCCGAATGCGGCGTTCCGACGAAACCTCCCTGCAACAGTTTCTGACCATCGGAGCATTCTCTGAGGCCACGGTGGTCCCGGCCGAGTCGGTGGTAAGAGTGCCTGATGCACTGCCGCTCGAACAGGCCGCGCTGGTGGGCTGTGCGGTTCTCACTGGTTTTGGCGCGGTCCGCAACGCCGCGAGGGTGCAGGCCGGTGACAGGGTCGCGGTGATCGGATGCGGGGGAGTGGGTCTGCAGGTGATCGCCGCTGCCCGGATGGCGGGAGCAGAGAGCGTCGTCGCCATCGATCCGGTCGCTTCGAAACGCGGCCTGGCGATCGCCCAGGGCGCCAGCGCGTTCACTTCCCCGGAGGAAGCTCGAGGACCATTCGACTTCGTGTTCGAAGTTGTGGGGCGGGCTGAGACAATCGAATTGGGCTGGCGGCTCCTCGATAGCGGTGGCTCGGTCGTCGTCGTTGGAATTGCGCCGGCAGGAGTGGAGGCGACGATTCGAGCCATCGATTTCGCATCGGAGAAAACGCTCCGAGGATCTTTCTACGGTTCCGGGAGCCCGGCCACCGAGCTGGCCGATCTCGCCAAGTTGGCCGCGGATGGAAAGGTCGACCTGGCCCGGGTCGTCAGCCACACCACCGACCTGGCCGGTATCGATGAAGCGTTCGAACGCTTGCAGCGCGGTGAAGGGGCGAGGACGGTGGTGCTGCTCTGAGTTCCTTCCCCCGTTCTGGCGCGGAAGATCGCCAACAGGGGAGCAGAACTCCGCGCCAATCTACCGAGGAGTGCAACCACCGCACCCCCACCAGTTCTGGCGCGGAAGATCGCCACCAGGGGAGCAGAACTCCGCGCCAAAACAGGGCTCGGTCAGCCGAGCACGCTGAACGATGAGGCTCGATTGATCTCACGGTTCCGGCTGAAAGCGGAGAGATCGAGTTCGAGTCCTGTGTAGGGCATCTTCACCTTGACCGGGTCGGCATCGTGGTCGTGACCGGACTCCACCGCTTTGATCAGCTGGGTCAGGCAGAACGCAGCGATATGACAGTTCTTGAATTGGTTGCCACTGGTGCCGATGGCCACATAGAAACCGGCGAGGTCGGTCTTGTCATAGATCGGGATCCAGTCGTCGCTTACGTCGTAGAGGTCCACGACGCCCTTCTTTTCACCGGGTATCCCCAGCGACGGCAGTCGCTTGGCGAGTCGCAGCGTCTGGACATGCCACTGGTCCTCGGTGATGTTGCGATTGAAGTCGTCAGGATCATCGACCCACTCCTGGGGATCACACTCGGGGTCCTGACTGCCCAGCAGGATGTTGTTACCGACCTCGGGACGAAAATAGGTTCCCATGTCGTCGTCGCCGACCAGCAATCCGGACCGGTCCCAGTTCATCGATGTCGGCGCCGGTACATGGTGGACTTCATGGCGAAGGGCTCGCGTCTTGATGTTCATCGAGTCGGCCACCCCGGCCATCTCGTTGATTACAAAGGAGTGAGGCCCGGCCACGTTGACCACGATTGGAGCGTCGAAGGACTGGCCGTCGGCTAGATCGACTCCGACCACTCTGTTGTCTTCAATCCGGACGCCGCTTACCTCGGCGTTGAAAAGAAACTCCCCGCCTTTCGCTTCGGCGGCTCGCTGCAAGTTGTGGGAGGCAAGCTGGGGGTCGGTGACGTAACCGGCGGCGGGGGAGTAGACAACGCTTCCGATTGGGCGGTCCGGTTCTTCCCAGAAACTGTCGTCTTCGGGTCGTTTGGGCGGCGAATGCTCGCCAACATCGATGTCGGGAATTCGCTGGGTCAGCTTGGCTGTATCCCACACTTCGTAGGGGACCCCGATGTCATCGAAAAGCGGCAGCACCTTCTTGGAATAGCGGTCGTCGTTCCCGAGGTAGACGCCGCCACACTCGATGAACTTGGCCATCCCCCGCTCGTCCTCGACTTCTAAATAGTTCTCCCAATCCTTCCAGTAGTGGTAGCCCTCGTATGCCATGGCAACGCCGGGCCAGGTGGAGTAGTGAGTCCGCACGATGGCGCAGGAGTTGGCGGTCGATCCATATCCGGCGGTGGGAAGCTTGTCGATGTTGAGCGTCTTGTAGCCCGCCTTCGAAAGCTCGAATCCGAGGTTGGCGCCGATGATCCCGGCACCGATGATGATGGCGTCGTAACGCGGCCGTTCGTTCATGGCGCCAGCCTACCGAGCGCGCATGGCGGCGCCGGCGGGATCGTACGGAGATGCGGGTACCACCAGGGCAGGACGCTGTTCTCCGACGATATGTACCGACAACTCCGACCCGGCCACGGCATGCTCTCGATCCACCAGTGCCATCGCCAGGCTCCGTCCGAGGGTATGGCCGTAGTCGCCGGAAGTGATGAAGCCGACCCGGGTTCCGTCATGCCAAACCGGCTCATAGCCGGACGCATCGGCATCGGTGGCATCCACCTCCAATGTCACCAACTTCCGAGGCGCGCCGTCCGTCGCATGCTCTTTACTCGCTGCCTCGGCCCCGATGAAGTCCTTCGACCAGTCGATCCAGCGGTCGAGACCGGTCATCGCCGGGGTGTACTCCTGGCGAAATTCGGCCGACCAGATTCCAAAACTCTTCTCGGTTCGCAGAGAGAGGAGAGCGTTGTATCCGTATTCGATCGCACCCAGTTCGGCGCCGGCTGCGACAAGCGAACGGCGTAGGCCAATGTGTTCAGCAGCAGAACAATGAATCTCATAGCCCAGCTCGCCGGTGACGGAGATTCGACCGACCCGGGCACGAATCAAGCCAACATCGAGCAGTCCACAGCTCATGAAGGGCAGAGCCTGGGAGGAGACGTCTCCGTCGGTGACCCGTCCCAGGAGTTCCTGGGACTTCGGGCCTGACAACGAAAAGCCGACCACCCCGTCGGAGATGTCTCGAACTGATACTCCGTCCGTCAGGTGCTCGTTGAACCAGCGCATGTGCCAGGACCGCAAGTAATAGGAACCCATGATCCACCAGGTTCCGTCTCCCCAGTTGAGAAGGGTGAGGTCACCTTTGAGCCGGCCGTCGTGGCCCAACATGGGGGCCAGCCTGATCCTGCCCGGGGCGGGGAGGCGGCTCGACAGAAGGTTGTCAAGCCACGGCTCGGCATTGGGCCCGGCGATCTCGTACCGCGAGAAACTCGAGATGTCGAGTATGCCCACTCCCGAACGCACCTGACGGCACTCCTCCCCGACGATGTCGAAGGCGTTGGAGCGCCGCAGAGTCGGCGTCTCCGAAAACTCACGAGGGGCGAAGTAGATAGGAACCTCGAGACCATACGAACTCCCCCAGTGCGCTCCGGCCGCGGTCATGGCGTCATAGGCCGGGGCCATGCGCAGCGGTCTCCCTGCCCATAGCTGCTCGTTGGGGTAAGTCATGACAAAACGCCGTGAGTAGAACTGGCCGGTCATCTGGCGGATGTACTCGCGGTTCTCGGCGAAGGACCCGAAGCGGGCTACGTCCATGCCGAAAATGTCCTCTTCGGGCTCGCCCTGGATCATCCATTCGGCCAGGGACTTCCCGACCCCGCCGCCCTGCAGAAAACCGGCCATCACCGCGCAGGCTGACCAGTAGTTGTGCAGCCCCGGCACCGGGCCTACCAGCGGGTTGCCATCCGGCGAGAAGGTGAAGGCGCCGTTCACCCACCGGTTGATCCCGGTCCGCTCCAGGATGGGATAACGGGACATAGCCATCGCCAGCTCATCGGAGATGCGATCGACGTCCGGAGGAATGAGTTCGAGGCCGTAGTCCCAGGGAGCCCCGTCCATGTTCCAATGCCGGTGATTGATCTCATAGATTCCGACCAGTAGCCCGTTGAGCTCCTGACGCATGTAGGTGAATCCTTCGAGGTCGATCATCATCGGAATCTCAGAGTCGAGCGCCGCGAGTTCCGGAATCTGCTCGGTGATGAGGTAGTGGTGGGCCAATGGCGAGAGCGGCAGCTCAACTCCCGCCATGCGTCCTACCTGCTTGGCCCACAGACCTGCTGCGTTCACTACATGTTCGGCGGTGATCGTCCCCTTCTCCGTGAGAACGTCCCAATATCCGTCGGAGCGCCACTTGAGCTCGAGAACGCGGTTTTGCTCGATCACGTCGGCACCTCGTCCGCGAGCTGCCCTGGCATAGGCGTGAACGACTGCCGAGGGGTCGATGTATCCCTCCCGGTCGGCCCAGAGTCCACCGAGGACCCCGTCGAGGTTGATGATCGGACACAGCTCCTTGATCTCGGCAGGTTTCATCAGGCGGACATCCTCGATGCCCATTGTCTGATAGATCCGATAAGCGGCCTGAAGCCACTCCCAACGTTCCGGGGCCGAGGCCACCGAGATCCCACCGGTCATGTGCATTCCGATGTCCTGACCCGACTCCTTCTCGATCTCCGAGAGCAGGTCGATCGTGTAAGCCTGGAGGGCGGCGATGTTGGGGTCGGCGTTGAGAGCGTGGACGCCGCCGGCGGCATGCCAACTCGAACCTGCGGTCAGAACACTCCGCTCGACGATGGCGACGTCGTTCCATCCCAGTTTCGCCAGGTGGTAGGCGACGCTGGCACCAACCACTCCTCCGCCGATCACAACAACCCGATACTCGGACTTCACTTCTCTCCTCTGGACACCGCGGCAACCTAACAAATCCGGATCGGGCCTAACAACTGCGGATCAGGCCACACAATTGCGGTCAGGCCACATTGCGATCAGGTACGAGGCAAGGCGCCACCTTCGGCCCGGCGGCGCTCTACAAACTCGCTCAGGGCATCGGCGACGCCACTATCGATCGGAGGTGGCTCAAAGCCCGCCAGGACGTCCTTCCAAATACGGTTGGCTCTCTCCGTCGCGGTATGTCCGCCAGATTCAATCCACTGCTCGAAGTTCGATCGTTCGAACACGAGTGGCTCGTAGAAAGCCGACCGGAACCGTTCCAAAGTATGGGGAGCACCGAAGAAGTGGCCGCCCGGGGCGACCCCGGCGATGGCGTCGAAGGCGATCTCGGACTCGGAGACTTCGATCGGCATGAATGCCTCCGCCATTATCTGCAGCATCTCGACGTCCAATACGAACTTCTCGTATGAGGCGGACAGCCCGGACTCCAGCCAACCGGCAGCGTGGATGATCATGTTGGCGCCTCCCTGGAGGGCTCCGAACATGTTCATCATCGTCTCATAGGCGCTCTGGGTGTCGGGGGCGTTCGAGGTGTTGACGCCTGACGAGCGCCAGGGCAATCCCAGACGGCGGGCAAGTTGTCCGCTGGCTATCGCAGCCTTGAACGCCTCTGGAGTTCCAAATGCAGGAGCACCCGAGCGCATGTCGACGTTCGAGGTGAAGGCCCCGTACACGACCGGAGTTCCCGGCTTGGCTACCTGGGCGAGGGTGATTCCGGCCAGGGCTTCGGCGTGTTGCAAGGTCAACGCCCCGGCCAGCGAAACCGGTGCCATCGCTCCCGCCAGTGTGAACGGCGTGATCACCAGGGCCTGCCCAGCGCGAGCGAAATCGATGATTCCCTCACACATCGGTAGATCGAGTTGGCGGGGAGAGTTGGTGTTGATGACCGTCCAGCAGTGCGGTTCTCGGCCAAAGTCGCTTTGATCGAGACCGCTGACGAGCCGGACCATCTCCAGGCAATCGACCACCTGGGCGCGCCCCCGGCAATAGATGAAGGGGACCTTGTCGCTCAACAACAACTGGGAAAGCGTCATCTGGAGGTGGCGCACCTCGAGGGGCACGTCCTGGGGCTCGACCGCTGGCGTCAGGCCATGGAGTACGTCGTAGGCCTGCGTCAGCCTGATGAAATCCTCGAACTCGCTCAGGCTTCCAGACCTTCGTGAGCGGTCGAGATCGATCGAGTGAGGGGGTCCGGCAACAGGGAAGAAGGCAACCGATCTTCCCCCCATCTCCACATCGCGCTCTTTGTTGCGAGAGCGGATTTCGAACCGGGCCGGTGCCGCGGCGACGGACGCGGCGACAAGGTCGGGATCGAAGTGCACGTGTTCGTCGGCCTCATGAACCCGGGCCCCGGCCTCCCCCAGAAGGCTCCGGGCCTGCGGATGCAAGACCCGCATCCCGACTTCGGCCAGAATCCTGATGGCAGCTCCGTGGATGGCATCGACCTGGTCTTCGAACAGGACCCGGGCTGGCTCGAAGGGGTTGACAAGATGACGGTATCGCTCGGAGCGGGCCGGGGAGGCATGCAGATCCTCGGGTCGCTTCCGTCGCCGTTCCCTCGGCGGCCTCTTATCTGTCGACGTATCCATGCTGCGACCTTATGCCTCAGTCGGTAATCTCGCGGCACTGATTTCTTAGGAAGAGGGACCCGTCAATGACCAAAGCTCTGCCGGCGGCAACGAAGTATCTGATCGTAGGTGCCGGGGTTCACGGTTTGAGCACTGCCTGGCACCTGGCTATGGAACTCGAGGCGCGCGGTCAGGAGCCGGGGGCAGACATCGTCTTGTTGGATAAGGCGGCTCCTGGCGCCGGGGCTACCGGGATCGCCTGCGGCTGTGTTCGCAACTTCTACATGACCGAGCCGCTTCACGGCATCCTCCGGGAGTCGGTCGACGTATGGAATTACGACCCGGTCCTGCTCGGGTTTCAACAGGTTGGCTACATCTCATGCGGTGAAGAGAACCAGATCGCCGACTACGAGCGCATCCACAAGAGCCAGCAGAGCGTCGACTACGCGTCAGACATGTACGTTGGTCAGGACGCTCGCGATTTTCTCACGGGTATCTGGCCCGACTTCCAGCACCACAGCATCGAAGTCGTGCTCCACGAAAGAATGAGCGGATATGCCGGGACGGCTCAAGCCGTCAAAGGCCTGATGGAGATGTGCCAGCGCCACGGCGTTCAGATCCATACCGGAGTGGAAGTGACCGGTTACGACGTACAGGGTGGACAGGTGACTGCCGTCGAGACCAATCAGGGCCGCATAAGAGCGGACGTCGTGATTCTGGGACTGGGAGCGTGGATTCCCTCGCATTGGGAGATGCTCGGCAAGCCGATGACGCTCGAAGTCGGGTACCGCGATGGTTCGGTCGTCGCCGACAAGGACATGTGGACATATTGGCGTCTGGAAGAAGGCGAGGTCTACTTCGACGGCCCGTACTACACAGCCGACAACAAGAACCCGCCTGTTCTACACGTTGAGTTGATGACTACCCCCGTGGTCGACCCTGTGACAGGCGTTGAGCTCGACGACAATGTCTACGTCTACTGGAAGAACGGGACCGAGCGGATGGAGCGACCTGGCATCCAGGGTGGGGGAATGCCGGTCAAGCTTGGTCCCCATGCCTCGGTCGAGCCCTACGGCCACGCCAACGACGAATACCAGGCAGGCCCCAGATTCGCCGACTACTTCACTGCCAGCATGGGAATGCTCATGAAGCGCTTCGAGGGGATCCGGTTCGACTTCAAGGAACGGCGCAACGGTGGGATCGGAGCATTCACTCCCGACAACATCCCTGTGGTCGACTGGATCTTGCCCAACGTCTACATGATCGCCGACTCCAATCACGGCTTCAAGATGACGGGGATCGGGAAGTTGGTGGCCCGGCAGCTGGTGGGCTCGGAGCCGGTCGCGGCGCTTCGGCCTTTCGCCTTCGATCGATTCGGTCGAGGTCAAGCATTCGGATCGGGCACGACTCACAGCCCCTGGGTCTGAAGAGCCGGTCAGCCCACTCGATACCGTTCTAGGGCCACCAGGTCGGGCTCAATGCCGAGCCCGGGGCCGGAGGGCACCTTGATGTCACCGTCGCGCCCGATCTCAAGCTGCAACGGGAGCATGAAGTCTCGTCGGTCGGTCGTCCAGGCCGGGGGGTCGTACGGCACCTCTATGTAGTCCGCTTTCGAGTACACCAGGGCGGTATGCAAATTGGCCAGCAGACCAAGGCCTGTCGACCATGTATGTGGCGACCAAACCCGGTTCCGATCCTCGGCCCACCCGGCCACGATCCGGCACCCACTCACCCCCCCGGCGAGGACGACATCGTTCTGGATCACGTCGACCGATTCCAGAAGGCGCCGGGTTTCGGACAATGACCGCACCATCTCTCCGGCCGCGATAGGGACCGGGCTGGTCTCCCTGAGGGCCGCGTATCCCTCGATGTCGGCGGTGTCCAATGGCTCCTCCAGCCAGAAGACGCCCAGTTCACCCAGAGCCCGGGCACATTCTTGGGCAATGGTCAGGTCCCAGCGTCGGCTCACGTCGCCGGGCATCCGCCAACCATGGTTGGCGTCCACCATGAGGTCCATGCTCGATCCCACGGCTTCCCGAGCGGCCTGCACCACCTTGACGTCCTCGCGCCAATCGACATGGTTGAAGCGAATCTTGGCTGCCCGCACCCCCTCTTTCTGCCAGGCAAGCAGTCGCTCCACCCGCACTCGAGGATCAACCCGCTCTCCGGTCGATGCATAGGCGCGGTAGTGATCGGAGCTACCGCCCAGGAAACGCCACAGCGGCTTGCCGGCCGCCCGCGCCAGGAGATCCCAGATCGCTACCTCCACGGTCCAGTTGCGGCCGTGGTGGAAGTCCACGCTCTGACAAATTTCGAATACATGGTCGGTGTCGCTCGGGTCCAGCCCAGTGAGAAGTGACTCGAGCAAGGCGGCGTCCGACACCGGGGCGCCGCCGGCATAACCGCGAGCTCCGTCGTCGGTTTCGACGATGACGATCGTCTCCCCGAAAGTATTCCTCGGCTTCGGATCCCAGGCAGCGTTGAACGGCGGGTCGAGCGGCAACGAATAGCTGCGGGCCTCGATTCCGGTGACTTTCACGCCAGTCGGACGAGTTGCATCTCGCGCAGTTCGGCGACCGGAATGTGGCAGCGCTTGAAATAGCCCGGCTCGGCCTCCTCAAGCGCTGGCTCGACGGTTTCGCAGATCTCTCCGATCTTCCGAGGGCAACGCGTTTGGAACACACAACCGGGTGGGGGATTCGAAGCGGCCGGGATCTCACCCTCGAGCCTGATCCGGGTGCCCTCTTCCATGTCAGGTGACGCCGAAAGGAGGGCCTCGGTGTACGGGTGGTGAGGGCCCGCGAATATCCGATCGGAAGTGCCGACCTCCATTAACCGACCGAGGTACATGACCGCCACACGGTCGGCGATGTATCGGACCACGTTGAGGTCGTGGGAGATGAACAGGTAGGCGACATCCTCCTCGGCCTGGAGTTCGGAGAGCAGGTTGATGATGGCCGCCTGGACCGATACGTCGAGGGCGGACGTGGGTTCATCACACACCACCAGGGCGGGAGACCCGGCGAAGGCACGTGCGATCGCTACCCGCTGCTTCAGGCCACCCGAAAGCTGGCGCGGTTTGAGGTTGAAATGCTGGGTGCCCATCCGGACCTCTTGGAGAAGATCCTTTGTGCGGCTGTCGACCTCCTTGCGTCCGCCACCCCGCAACAGCGTCACCGCCCTCGAGATGATGCGGCGAACGCTGTGACGGCGATTGAGTGCGCTGTCGGGATTCTGGAACACCATCTGCACGGCCCCGATCGACTTCTGGTCGCGGGCCTTCAGCTCCGTGGCGAGCTCGACGCCGCTAAGGGTGATCACCGATCCGTGGTCAGGAGCGTGGATCCCCAGCAGAACCTTGGCCAGGGTCGACTTCCCCGAACCCGACTCTCCCACCAACCCGACCGTCTCCCCGACCCGGATCTCAAGATCGATGTCGGCGAGCGCGTAAACGGGCTGGCCTTCCTGTATGAAGGTCTTCGAGGTGTGACTTATCTGAACCAGAGTTTCGTTACTTCTGTGCCGGGCAGGGGCATCGGGGGGGACGGTCCGCGGAATGTCAGGAGCGAGATCAGGGAAGTGACATCTGCTCACCTCGTCACCTGGTAACGGATTCAGACCGGGCTCGACCTCCCGGCAGATGTCTTGGGCGATCGGGCACCGATCCGCATAGATGCACCCGACGATCTCAGCTCCCAGAGGAGGGAGAAAACCCGGGATGGTGTCGAGGGTCGTGTGGTCCCGGTCACCCTTGTCCGGCGTCGGCAGGGAGCGGAGCAGCCCCACTGTGTAGGGATGGCGGGGGTTGGTGAAGATGGCCTCGGTCGGACCCTCCGCCATCATGCGGCCGGCGTAGAGCACGGCAGTGCGGTCGCACATCTTTCGGATCACCGCCAGGCTGTGGCTGATGAAAAGCACCGATGTCCCGATCTCGTCCCGGAGATTGGCCACGAGATCGAGGACCTCAGCTTCGACGGTTGCATCCAGGCCGGTGGTGGGCTCGTCGAGGACCAGCAGTGCGGGCCGGGAGGCAATAGCCATGGCGATGACCACCCGCTGCAACATGCCTCCGGAAAGCTGGTGGGGGTAGCGGCGAGCGACCCGGACCGGGTCTGCGATCTGGACCTTCTCCAGAATCTCGACTACCCGCTGCTCCTGGTCCCCCTCCGGAACTCCCATCAAATCAAATACGTCAGCCACCTGGCGGCCGATCCTTAGAGAAGGGTTGAGCGCCGACGACGGATCCTGGTACACCATCGAGATCTGGTTGACCCGAACCTGGCGCAGTTCCTTGCTACCCATATGGGTTAGATCCCTGCCCGCTAGTCGGATGGAACCCCCGCCGATCCGGCCGTTGCGGGGCAGATAGTGCATGATGGCCATGGCCACCGTCGATTTCCCACAACCGGACTCGCCCACCAGGCCAAACGTCCGGCCACGTTCAATGGTGAAGTTGATTTCGCGTACGGCGGTCTTCCAGTCAGTGCCGATCTTGTATTCGATAGCGAGGTTCTCGACCTCCAACACTGGCGCTGACGACACTTCCGATTCCCCTGTGAAACCGATTGGGCCAGTCATTCCGATGCCTGACTGATCGCATCTGCAACCAAGTTGACTCCTACCACGAGGGAGGCGATGGCCAATGCTGGAAACAGTACCGGCCACCATATGTTGGCGGTCAGGAAGCCGTAGTGCTGGGCGATCGCCAATCCCCAGTCGGGCACGGACGGTTCGACCCCGAATCCGAGGAAGGAGAGCGACAAGACGGTGAAGATCGCATATCCGAGGCGAACCGTGAACTCGACGGTGATGACGCTGGTCACGTTGGGCAATATCTCGACAAACAGGATGTAAAAGGGATTCTCCTTGCGGAGCTGGGCGGCAGTCACATAGTCCAACTGGCGTTCTGAAAGCACGGCCGCTCGAACTGTCTTGGCAATAATGGGAGTGAACACCAGGCCGATCACCACGATGACCCCGACCGTGTTGGGACCCAGGGCGGCCAGGGCGATCATGCCCGTTATCACTAGGGGTATAGAGAGGAACGCGTCCAGTATTCGGCCAACGACGTCGTCCACGAAGCCGCCCAGATAGCCGACGAGGAGGCCGACAGCCGTTCCCGCGATCGTTCCCAACACAGTGGCCGCGAGGGCGACGGTAAGCACCTGGCGAGCGCCCACGATCACTCTCGACAAGACATCGCGGCCCAACTCGTCGGTCCCGAACCAATGCTCGGCTGATGGCGGCTGCAGGCGATTCAAGACATCGGTCGGTGAACCCAGCGGGTTATACGGCGCTACGAGGTCCCCAAACAATGCGAAGAAGATCCACATCAGTGTGATCGTGGCTCCCACCCAGAACGTGGCCGATCGCCGCAGAACACTCCATCGATGAGATCGCGCTGTCCGGGTTGACGTCAACCGTGACCTCCCAGGCGTAGCCGTGGATTGAGCCACGAATAGATGAGATCAGCCACCAGCATCGCGACCTGAAATATGGCACCCACCACGAGAACACCGCCGGCCAGCAGTGGGAAGTCGGCGTTCCGGGCGGCATCGTAGAGAAGGCGGCCGATCCCCTGATAGCTGAATAGAAACTCCACGACTACCAACCCCCCGATCAGGTAGCCCACCTGGGTGGCAATAACCGCAACCGTCGGAAGCAGAGCATTGCGCAGAACGTCGCGGCGGATCACCTTGGACCTGGGCAAGCCTTTGAGGATGGCGGTTCTCGTGTAGTCGGCTTCGAGGGCTTCGATAACGCCGGCGCGAGTGATCCGAGCGATATAGCCGAAGAGAACAAGGACCAGGCAGATAGCGGGCAGGATCAGATAGCGCACTTGTGTGAAGAAGCTCGCACCGGCTGGGGGCGTGGCAGTGCCCGGAAGCCAGCGGAGGAAGACTGCGAACACGAGAATCAACACAATCCCGGAGACAAACTCAGGGATGACTGTGGCTGACAGGCCGCCCACTGTCACGATCCGATCGGTGAGCTTTCCTCGCCGCAGGGCCGCCACGATCCCGCCTAGCAACGACAGGGGCACCACGATTATGAACGCGAGTGCAGCCAGCTTGGCGGAGTTGCCGAGCGCCCGGCCCATGAGTTCGTGGACCGGCCGGGAGTACGAGATCGAGAAGCCGAGATCGCCGGTGACGGCACTGCTGATCCAATCCCAATATTGCACGAGGACGGGACGATCGGTACCAAGCCTGGCATTGAGGGCATCCACGGCTTCCTGGTTGGCGAAAGGCCCGAGGATCCTGCGCCCGACATCCCCCGGAAGAAGCTGGGTGCCAATGAAAACCAGGACGCTCAACAGAAAGAGGGTTATGACGGCAAGGCCGAACCTGCGCAGGATGAATTTGGTCATCGAAGGCCTAGTTCAGAGTTCGCAGGCGAAACAGGCGAGCCCTCGAACTAGCGAGGGCTCGCCTGCTGCAGTTCACCACCGTTATCCAGAGAAGCTCGAGTTGACGACGTTGTAGTGCCCCATTCCGGTGACCGCGAGTCCCGAGAATGTGTTCCTCGCCACCGAGATGTGGTCGACGTAGTAGGGAACGATGAAAGGAACTTCATCGTTGAGCAGCGCCTGCATCTCTCCGGCGATCGATCGTTGGGTATCGAGGTCGGGAGCCGCTGTGAACTGATCGAACAATGTGTCGTAGGCAGCATTCGACCAATGCGACGCATTCCATGAATCGGCGCCGGTTCGCTCCGGGCTCAGCAACGGTGCGCCCAGATACACATGGGGCACGGCCCGGTGGCCATAGTTGACGATGCCCATCGATGAGTTGGCTGCCAGCCAGTAATCGTTGTAATAGGTCCCGGCGTCATACACCCCGACTTGCAGGTTGACACCGTTGAGCTGGGCCGCCGAACTCTGAATCAACTGCGCAAGTTGCTCCACTTCGAAGAAGACCAGGACGTCGAGGGGAGCCTCAAGGCCATCGCCATATCCGGCGGCGTCGAGCAATTGTTGAGCGGTCGCCAGATCTTCTGCGCGCTGACCGATTGCATCCGGGTTGTACATCGGGAAGAACTCCCAAATGGGATGGTCGTTCCCAACCACTCCGTAACCCCCCAGGAGACCCTCGATGAGCAGCGGCCGGTTGAGCGTGAGGGCGATGGCCTGACGGACTCTCTTGTCATTGAACGGTGGATTGGTGGTGTCGAAGTAGACCTGGCGGTGCTGAGCGGTGGAAATGCTGGTCACGTTCGCATCCGGAGCCGAGAGGAGAGCGGTGGCGCCAGAGAATGAGATGTGAGGGATCACATCGAGCCTGCCTTCTTGGAAGGCGGTGACCGGCGCCGACTCGTCGCCGAAGAAGGTCACCTCCATGCGGCTGGGCTGCCCACTGTTGTCACCCCAGTAGTTCTCGTTCTTGACGTAGGTCGCCGATACTCCGGGGTCGTAATTCTCCAATATCCAGGGACCGGAGCCGATGAAGCTCTGCTCATAGGCGCCTTCTGCGTAGCCCTCCCAGAAGGAGGCAGGCAGGATGCCGGCGTTGTAGTTGTCCGAGCTGACAAAGAACGGGAAGGCTGCATTGGGCTGGCTGAGGGTGAACTCGACAGTGCGCTCGTCCAATGCGACGACCTGGTCTGGGTCGACGCCATAAGTCTGGAAGGCAGGACCGGCATTCCCTCCGGCTATGCCCCTGATAGTGGCCACCACGTCATCGGCAGTGACCGGGGAGCCGTCGTGGAACGTCGCCTCGGAGCGCAGGGTGAAAGTCCACACATCCCCGTCCGCGTTCGGTGCCCAGCTCTCGGCCAGCACCGGGACCGGGGTGAGTTCGGCGTCGGAGAAGACCAGGTATTCGGCCGTTTGGCCAAATGCGGCCAGGCCTCCCTCATCCTGAATCAGGACCGGGTCGATTCCCACGGACGGTGTGGGGATGGCGAGACGGACCGTCGACTCCACGGCCTGAGCGGTGGTTTCGGTCGCCGCCGTTGTGCCGGGCGCGGCGGTGGTGGTTGCCCCGGGAGTGGTAGTCGTGGCGGCTTCTTCGGGGCTGCAGGCAGCCGCTAGGAAGCTCATCACCGGAATCGACGCTCCCAGGATGGTGCCGCGGCGGATGAACTCCCGTCGGCTGAGCTTTCCCGCCGAGTACTCGTCTATCAGGTGATTCTGGGTCTCGCTGCTTTGACGCCTGATGTTGTCGACTCGTCTCGCGCCGGCTCTCTTCTGGCCGACTCCTTTTTGGGGTTCCTTCATGATCAACTCCTTGGGGAGAACGCCGCAGGTCTGTCGCTCGAAGGCACCAACAGGCGGGTCAACCCGATCCGGTGGAACCGGTGGAGTCGATCCCTTGCAGGGGATGCCCATACCTCCCAGAGACGGAAACGACCATACTTGAACAGGAGGAAAGCGCAACCGCTACCTGCTGTTTTGGCGCTGACTAGCCGTTTTGGCGCGGCGTTATGCTCACCCGGTGTCGATCGTCCGCGCCAAAACGGTGATTCGAGGCGGTTGCCCGTGGTGCAGCGTTTGGTGCGACATTCGCGCCGACATTGTTTTCGATTAGGTATGGGTTACGACGTCGTGATCGTCGGTGGAGCCGTCATGGGGGCGGCTACGGCGTACTACCTCAAGGACCTGGAGCCGTCGGTCCGGGTCGTGGTCGTGGAGCGCGACCCCACCTATTCCCAGTCGTCGACGGTGCTCTCCGATGGCAACGTTCGGATCCAGTTCAACCTCGAAGAGAACATCCGGATGTCCCAGTACGGCCTGCAAGCCCTCGAGGACTTCGGCGAGCGCATGGCGGTGGGCGACTGGAAGCCGGATCCCGCCCCCCGCCATCAGGGGAATCTGTTTCTCACCGACGAAGCTCACCGTCACGAGGCGGAGATCGGCCTGCAGCGCCAGCGCAGCCTCGGGTGCGAAGTCGAGTGGCTGGACTCCGCCGAGGTATACCGCCGGTTCCCCGCCTACGACGGTGCCGGCTACGCCGGTGGAACTCTGGGTCCCATGGATGGCTCGGTCGACCCGACTGCCGTGCTCCAGGGATATGTGCGCAGATCGGCGTCGCTCGGTGTCGAGTACGTGAACGGCGAGGTAGTTGCCTTCACCAGAACCGGTTCGGCCGTCACAGGCGTGACCCTCGCCGACGGCACCCACCTGACCGCACCCGTGGTCGTCAACGCTGCCGGGGCCTGGTGCGCACCCCTCGCCGCCACGGTCCAAGTCGACCTGCCCGTGCTCCCGGTGATGAGAACCGTCTACACGATCGAGACTTCGATCGCCAACGCCGCTCTTCCCAGCGTCTTCATGCCATCGGGTTTGTACGTCATCCCCGAGGCCGATAGCCGTTTCCTGGTCGGGTGGTCGCAGCCCGACGATCCGGTCGGCTTCGAATTCACCTTCACCAGGGGGAAGTTCTACGAGTTGATCTGGCCAGAGCTGGGAACTCAGCTTCCTGCCTTCGAAGCGCTGAATCTGGCGGGGGGATGGGTAGGGCTCTACGAGGTCAACACGCTCGACGGCAACGCCATCCTTGGCGAATGGCCGGAACTGCGCGGGCTCTACCTCGCCAACGGCTTCTCAGGACACGGTTTCCAACATGCTCACGCGGTTGGTCGCCACATCGCTGAGTTGATATTGGGCAGGGCGACCTCTCTCGACCTGACCCGCTTCGGCCCCCAGCGAATCATCGACCAGGCGCCTGTCTTCGAATATGGCGGGCGGATTATCTGAGCCGGCCGCCCACGGGTCGGAGGGGTTCCGTCACCAGCCGCGGGTCCCGGCGGCATCTTTGAAGGGGCCGACGATCTCGGCCGTGACCCAGCCTCCGTAGAAGCCGCCGTCCTGGGACTTGACCCTCTCACCGTCGACGAAGCAAGCGCCGACCCGCCCCGGATAGAAAGCCACGTGATCCTGCAAGGCTTCATAGCCGCGGCTCGGATCCGGATACTCCCAGCCAGCGTCCGGTGCCACTCGGTCTTCGACAACGACATCGAGATATGACGCCTCTCCCTTGAACTCGCAGAAGGAGGTCTGGGTGGACGGACGAATGAAGCTCGCCACAAAGTCGGAGCGAGGGATGTAGAACACCGGTGGATGGCTCGTTTCCAGCACCCGCAGGGAGCGACTCGACTCGGCGATCACTCGATCGGCGAATTCCACTCTCACAAGTCGATCCGTCGTTTCGACCCGTGGCGGGCGTGGATAGTCCCAAACCGATTCCCGGATTGTTTGCTCCATCCACCCGACGGTATTCGTCGTGGGGGTCTATTCGGCTTTGAGAGCATCGGCGCTGGCGATGACCCGTCGCAAGAAGCCGCCCGTGGCGTCGAGCTCGGGCCTGGCTGCCGGCTCAAGGTTGACGAGGAGCTGTTGGTAAGAGACGGCATGATGGAGAGGAATCAAGACACTGGCGAGGAGCACCGCCCGTTGCAGAGCCTCGGGCGTGGCGACTTCATGCCACCCGGCCAAATAGGCGTCCATGATCGACTGTTTCTCGTTGTCATCGGTTTCGAACTTCAGGGCCATCAAGTCGACGAAGGGATGGGCGACGCATGCATCCGTCCAGTCGAAGAACGTCAACACGCCGTCGACTCGAGCGGTGTTGGCGAGGTGCAGATCGCTGTGCACCAGGGTGTAGGGCACGTCGAGATTTGCCATTTCCCGGGTTAGCTCCTTGAGCGCTGGTGCCAGGGTTCGCAGACGATCGCGCTCGTGCTCGGTTATTGCACTCATAGCCCCTTCGTCATTCAACAAAGGGTCGATCTGGCTCTCGAGTACGTGCAGCCTTCGATCGATGCACCCGTCCGCCAGCAAGTCCATGATCCAGTTCGCCGAGGCCCGTTGCAGTTCGCAGAACCTTTCAAACAGTTGCCGCCGAACTTCGACTCCGGAGGTTTCGGGGACTAGCTCCCCGAAGTCCGGAAGCAGCATCCACGCCCGGGCCGGATCGACGGCGATCGGACCCGGTATATAAGCGGGGAACCTGCGGGACAGCCGGTCTGTGACCACCGCCTCGTTAACAAAGAGAGGAACGTCGATCGAAGCCTTGAAATAGAAATCGGGTCCGTCGGTCTTGACTCTGAGGACCGACGAGATACTCCACTGCTTGACCTGCTCCAGATCCAGCAAGACGTGACCGAGCCTGGTGAGTTCTTCCTCGATCCACGAGCGGACTCCTGATAGCCATCCGTCCGCACACCATGGTGGTCGTTCCGTCGGGACCTCCCCCCTTTCCAGATCCGATAGGTACCGATCGACAAGCAAGCGGAATCGTTCTTCCTTGACTCGCAAAGTCTCAAGGGAGGATCGATCAACCCAGCGCGAGTTGCGCGGCGGTTCCCATCCGCTCGACGTCATAATCATTTCAAAGATACCTTCGATGCGCTTCGTCTCGCGGTCGGCGGCGATCCGTATCTGGCGATAGATCCACGGGCGGCTCCCCAGTCGCTTCGCGAATGCAGGCACGAGGACGTCGGCATTTCCGGCCCATACGTCCCCTTTGAGTCGGACCCGCGGCAGGGTCCAGTGGCCGTCACTGCGAAGGAACAGGACCTTCGGGTCGC
>DATLEZ010000072.1:0-30370 GCA_035525055.1 Acidimicrobiia bacterium
GCCGCCCGTATGTTGGCAACGTCCTTGGCGGCGGTGATGATCATGATGTCGGCCGGGTGACATGCCCGCAGCTCGGCAGCCAGTTCGATGCCGTTGCCGTCGGGGAGGTAGAGATCGAGCAGGACCAGATCGGGGCGAAGCTGATCGTGGAGACGACGGGCTTCGTAGGCCGACAGGGCGGTACCGACCACCTGGAATCCCTCACAGCGCTCGGTGAAGGTGCGATGGAGCTCGGCCACCCGATAGTCATCATCCACCACCAGGACCCGGATCACCTGGCACCCACCTGATAGGCGACCGCGATCTCGTTGGGCACGTGTACCTCGACGGCGGTGTCGTCGCCGACCTCGAGACGGACGGTTCCGCCGAGGGACTCCACGGTCGATCTCACCAATGCCAACCCGATCCCGGAATGATGGCCCTTGGCCTTGGTGCTGAATCCTGTATCGAAGATCGATTGGCGGATGGAGGGATCAACCCCGGGCCCGTTGTCGGCGACCCGCACCGCCAGATCCGGACCGTCCGGGGTCAGGGTCACGGTTACCCGCCCACCGGCGTTGCGGGACCCGGCCAGAGCATCGAAAGCATTGTCGACCAGGTTGCCGATCACGGTGATCAGCTCCTTGCCGTGGATGATCGCCACCCCCGACAGCGAGGCCGCTTCGACCCGAAAAGTGATTCCCCGTTCCGCCGCTACCGCCGATTTGGCCAATAGGAGAGCCAGCAGGAAGGGATCGCCGATCTCCCGCTCGAACGCCGATGCCAGTCGCTGATGGGTGGCGGCGTGCTCGGCGATCAAGGCCACTGCATCCTCCGCCCGATCGATCTCGATCAGACCGGAGACGGTGTGGAGGGTGTTGGAGAACTCGTGGGCCTGCGCCCGGAGAGCGTCCAACAGGTTGTGCACCGACCGCACCTCGCCCTGCAACGAGTCGATCTCGGTCAGGTCGCGGATTGTGATGACCGACCCCACCCGCTCGCCCCGCACCTCCACCGGCATGGCGCTGACCGAAAGCACCGTCTCTCCGAAGGTGATCTGGACATCCGACTCCACTCCCGGCCGGTGGCTGAGATCGATCAGGGCCGTCGAGCCGACCACCTGGGCCAGCGGCCGTCCCAGGGCGGTGTCGTCGAGACCGAGGAGGCGGGCGGCTTCGCGGTTCATCAGATTGATGGACCCGGACCGGTCGAGCCCGATCACCCCTTCCCGGATCCCGTGCAGCATCGCCTGGCGGTGCTCGTACATAGAGGCGATCTCGTCGGGTTCCAGCCCCAGCGTCTGGCGGCGGATCCGATGGGCGGCCAGCCAGGCCATCGCTGTCCCCAAGAGCAGCGCACCGCCGGCCCAGGCCAGGAAGGTGGGTATCTGAGAACGAAGGGCGGCGCTGACGCTCCCGGTCAGGATCCCCACCGACACCACCCCGATCACGGTTCCGTTGCTCTCGCTGATCGGCACCTTGCCTCGGACCGACAACCCCAGAGTTCCCTCCTGCACGTAGATTCCCGATATCCCCTCCAGAGCATCACCGGGGTCGGTGGAGACGACCTCTCCGATCCGCTCCGGGTTGGGATGGGTGCGTCTGATTCCGTGCTCGTTGGCGATGACCACGAAGGTCATCCCGGTGGCGAGACGGATCTCCTCGGCGATCGGTTGCAGCCACTCCGACGAGGCCGGGTCGGCTACCGACTCCCGGACGATCGGCATAGCCGCCACCGACTCTGCTACAGCCAGGGCTCGTTCTCCATATTCGCGTTCGAGGGTCTCGCCGGTGTGCCGCACCAAAGCCAGGGCCGAGATCGCCAGCACCGCCACAACGGTCACAAGGTGGGCACTGAGCGCCTGAAAGAACAGGCGTCGATACCAAGGTCTGGCATCGGGCATGACCGGAGGATATTCCGCCAATCCGGCGGGGGGCGGGGCGGTCTCGATCATTTCGGTCATTTAGACCACAACGACCACAACCTCGACGGCCCGAGGCCGGCTGATTACCACTAGCTGATTAGCAGTGGGGGATCGTCCAAGGAGGAGGACCAAGATGACGAGATCACGCTTTCTGGTTATGGCAGTTTCCGTTCTGTTGGTGATAGCCGCCTGCGGAGGGGGCGCCGCTGGCGACTTCCCGGCCGAAGACATTTCGATCATGGCTCCGGCCGATCCCGGTGGCGGCTGGGACTCGACCGCTCGGGCCATCGCCCAGTCGTTGACCGACGGTGAGCTGATCGAGACCAACGCCAACGTCTACAACGTTGGCGGAGCCGGGGGCACGGTCGGCCTGGCCCAGTTTGTCTCGGACGCCACCGGCGACCCTTATGAGATGATGGTGATGGGCCTGGTGATGGTGGGCGCCATCCAGACCAACGCCGCCCCCGTCGATCTGTCCGAGGTGACGCCGTTGGCCCGGCTGACGACCGAGTGGGAGGCGATTGTGGTTCCTGCCGACTCGCCTTATCAGACGTTGTCGGACCTGATCGATGCCTTCGTGGCCGATCCCACCTCGATCAGTTGGGGTGGCGGATCGGCCGGTGGAACCGACCATCAACTTGTCGCCCTGATCGCCCAGGCGGCCGGAGTGTCGCCGGACGGGGTCAACTACGTAGCCCACTCCGGCGGTGGTGAGGCAATGTCGGCCATCTTGTCGGGAGCGGTTTCGGCCGGGGTGTCGGGGGTCTCCGAGTTCGCCGATCAGGTCACCGCCGGCCAGTTGCGGTGGTTGGCGGTGTCGAGCGATGCCCCGATTCCGGGCATCGATGCTCCGACCATCACCGAGTCGGGGATCGACGTGGTGTTGTCGAACTGGCGGGGGATCGTCGGGCCGCCCGGGCTGAGTGAAGAGGACACCGCGGCGGTGATCGGGCTCCTCGACCAGCTCCACGACTCGGAGGGCTGGCAACAGGCGTTGGAGGCCAACGGCTGGACCGACTACTACTTGTCCGGGGAAGGCTATGCCCAGTTCCTCGACGAGGAAAGGGCACGAGTCGACACGGTCCTGCGAGAGGTCGGCCTGGTTTCGTGACGACCCCTCCATCGGTGAGCCGCGGCCTCCTCGGGCTGCGGCTCACCGCCTTCAGCGTGTTCGCCCTGGGAGCGATCGGGTTGTATGGAGCCACCCAGATTCGCGAACCGGGCGGTTACTCGCCGGTCGGACCACGGGTCTTTCCCTATGCGGTCTCGGTGGGGTTGGTCATCTTCGGCCTGCTATTTGTGGCCCGCACCACGATCTGGCCGGATCGGTTGCTGGTCGAAAAGGCCCGGGAGGAGGAGTCGACCACCCACTGGCCAACTCCGATGATGCTGGGAGGAGCCCTGATCGTCTACGCCTTCCTGCTCACCTGGGTCGGGTACATCATCGCCACTGCCGTGTTCCTGCCCGTCAGCGCCCGGATCCTCGGAAGCCGCAAACCCGGCCGTGATGTTGGGGTCGGGGTTGTCCTCGGTACGGTCCTCTACTTCTCGTTCACTCAGTTTCTCGGAGTCCGGCTCCCCGCCGGGCTGCTCCGGAGCCTGATCGGCTGACCGATGGAAGCAGTCAACGATCTGCTGGGCGGGTTCGGCACCGCCCTCCAGCCCGAATACCTGCTGTACGCGGCGATCGGGGTGACTCTGGGGACCATCGTGGGGGTACTGCCGGGAATCGGCCCGGCCCTGACGATCGCCCTGCTGTTGCCGGTCACGCTGAACTTCGAGCCCACCGCAGCCTTCATCATGTTCGCCGGGATCTACTACGGCGGCATGTACGGCGGGTCGACCACCTCAATCCTCCTCAACACCCCCGGCGAATCAGCCTCGGTGGTTACCACGTTGGAAGGATTCCAGATGGCCCGGCGGGGTCGGGGCGGAGCCGCGCTCGCCACCGCGGCCATCGGGTCGTTCGTGGCCGGGACCATCTCGACGGTTGCCATCACCTTTGCAGGCCCGGCCATCGCCGACGCGGCGTTGCTGTTCCAACCGGCCGACTACTTCGCGTTGATGGTGCTCGCTTTTGTAAGCGTGGCGGCGCTGCTGGGTCGGTCCCTCATTCGCGGAGCGGTGAGCTTGATGGTGGGGCTCTTGATCGGGTTGGTCGGGATCGACGTGGTCAGCGGGCAGACCCGGTACGCCTTCGGTGTCCCCGAGCTGTTGGACGGTCTCAGCATCACCGTGGTGGCGGTGGCCCTGTTTGCGGTCGGGGAAGCGTTGTACGTGGGAGCCCATCTTCGCCACAGCGACGATGAGATCATCGCGGTGCGGGGAAGTGTGTGGATGACCCGGGAAGACTGGAGGCGTTCGTGGAAGCCGTGGCTGCGGGGAGCGGCGATCGGGTTTCCGATCGGAGCATTGCCGGCTGGGGGAGCTGAGGTACCGACCTTCCTCAGCTATGCGACCGAGAAAGCGCTCAGCAAACACAAGGACGAGTTCGGCCAAGGGGCCATCGAGGGGGTGGCCGGCCCCGAGGCGGCCAACAACGCTGCATTCTCGGGGGTGCTGGTGCCGTTGCTCACGCTCGGTCTGCCCACCTCTGCCACCGCCGCCATCATGTTGGCGGCCTTTCAGATTTACAACCTCCAACCAGGCCCGCTTCTGTTCGAGACCTCCGGCGATCTGGTTTGGGCGATGATCGCCAGCCTCTACATCGGCAACGTGATGCTGCTCATCCTCAATCTGCCGCTGGTCAAGATCTGGGTGAAGCTGCTGGAGGTGCCGCGGCCTCTCCTCTACAGCTCGATCCTGGTTTTCGCCACCCTGGCGGTCTATGCCGCCGCCAACAGCACCACCGATCTACTGATCATGTACGGGATCGGAGTGATCGGGTTCATGATGCGACGTTTCGATTTGCCCATCGGTCCGATGATCCTGGCGGTGATCCTCGGTCCGTTGATGGAGGCCCAATATCGGAGGGCGATGTCGATCAGCCAGGGCGATGCCTCGATATTCGTCACCCGTCCGATCTCGGCGGTGATCCTGGGGGTGGCGGTCGTGGCCTTGATCGCTCCCTACATCCCGACCCTGATCAGGCGGTTGCGGGGAGAGCGCGCTGGCGGACGCGTGGTAATCGGCGGCGACGAGGACTGAACTCGCCTGGTTGTCTCGGACCTCGACCGGACCTTGTCACGATTCAAGATACGTGGTGATCTAGCCACGAATCGTGAAGCTCGTCGTGCTTCGACCTCCAAGCGGGGCGGATGGTGCGTCGCAGTGTTGCTACAATCGTAGTATGACCGAGATACCTGCCCGCGATCTTCGCAACGACGTCAGTTCGGTGCTGCGCCGAGTCGAGCAGGGCGAGTCGTTGACGGTGGCCGTCAGCGGACGGCCGGTGGCGCGATTGATTCCACTGCCGGCCCGGCCCCGGACAATGCCATGGAGCATCCTCGTTTCGACCTTGACAAGAGTCTCAGCTGACGTCGAGCTCGGTGATGAGCTTGCGACCGTTCTTCCCGACACCACCGACGATCTTCCATGATTGGCCTCGCCGACACCTCAATGTTCATCGCCTGGGAATCGGCCAGTGCTCTCGAGAACCAACCGCCCGACGAGATCGCAGTGAGTGTGATCACGATCGGTGAGCTGCGACTCGGGGTGCTATTGGCGGCCGACGTCGGCTCGCGAGAACGGAGGCTCGCCAGTTTCCAATTGGCATCCTCCCTGGATCCGGTCCCCATCGACCAGGCGGTGGCCGATGCGTGGGCAGGCTTGGTGGCGGCTCTCCGGGACCGGGGACAGCGGATGCCCATCAACGACTCATGGATTGCGGCCACCGCTATTGCTCACGATATGGCGATCGTCACGCGCGACCACGACTTCGATGTCGTCGACGGCGTTCAGGTCGTCAGGCTCTGACCCCCTAGCGGCACCGTTCTCAGCGGGCGGCCATCGGCTCAGAATTCACGAATCGTGATCACATAGTCACGAATCGTGAATGAAGGTGCTTACCGAACTAGAAGGATGTTCAGCGGGCATTCGTTCCGATATGTTCGACCCCAGCTTCGTTTCGGCGGATGATGGAGGGAGGGGTGGGGAGTACTGTGGATGCGGTCATGCAGACCATTCGAGCCGGCGACCGGATACCGATGTCCTGGGAGGACTACGAAGCCCTGGGACCGGAGGTCCGGGGCGAGTACATCGACGGTGCGCTGGTCGTGAGCCCGTCGCCGACCCTCGCCCATCAGACCATCTGCCGCCGCCTCGCCAATCTGCTTGAGACCCACCTGCCACCAGGATTTCGGGTGGCGGAGGGTTGGGCCTGGAAACCGGGGCGGGATGAGTTCGTTCCTGACGTCGTCGTGTTCGGATCTACCTCAGAGAACACTCGCTTGACCGCGATCCCTGAATTGGCGGTGGAGGTCCTCTCCTCGGATCGCGCTGCCGATCTGGTCCGCAAGTTCGCCAAGTATGCCGGCGCCGGCTTAGCCCGCTACTGGATCATCGACCCCGACGGTCCGGAACTGATCGTCTACGAGTTGTCCGGCAACGGGGTCTATCTCGAGACGCAGAGGTTGAGCGCCGCTGACCCGCGTGAGCTTGATGTTGGCCCGGTCCGGGTGACGATTCGGCCCGCCGACTTGGCCTACTAGTCGAGGAGCGAGAAATCGGCCCGGCGTTGACCGAGCTTCCCATCGTTGGGCTCGTCGGTAGGTTTGCTGGCTAATGGCTGATCAGGATTTCGATGAGGACGAGGTCGAGGAGCGCGTCCGGGAAGCCGCTCGCCGGGCGCTGGCCGGTGGACCCATGCGTTGGGTGGATCTGTTCGAGGAGTGCGCGTCGGTGCCGGGATTCGCTGCCCTGGGCGAGTTGTACGACGTCGGACCCGAGGAAATGCTCGAGGAGATCCTGGCCACCACCGACGAATTGTGGCACTCCGAATCGGGTCTCAGCGCTCGGACCGACCTGCTCTTGGACGGGCGGGTCTTCACCCACCGCCTGACCGCCAACGAGATCGCCGTCGGGGTCGTCCCCGTATCGCCCGACCTGGAGGCCCTCGACTGGGGGATGGAGAGTCTCAGGCTGGAGACCGGGGGGATGGTCCACGTCGAATTCTCCCAGGCGGATGGTGACGGACTCGATCGGGACGGCTCGCTGGTCGGTCCCGAAGGTTGGCTGGCAGGGTTCGACCCTGGCCAAATCGTCGGGTTCCGGCGAAGCGGCGGCAGTCTCCGGCTGGAACCGGCCGCAACGGTCGGGGGAGGGCGAGCCGAGGCCTCGGCCCTGGGGGCGGCCTTTGGGCCTCGACAGCCCGAGCCGGGGGTGGGAGGGGAGCTGTACGAGCTGATACTTAATGCCCTGGTCGACCATTCCGACCTGTTTCGCCACCCGGTGGTTCCGGTCGGCGAACTCCTCCCACCCGCCGGTCTGGAGTTGGTCGGCGGCTTCGTCGGTCCCGTCGGGGAGCCCTGGGAGTCACCGGCGGTGGTCTCCCAACGCCACCGGCTGCTCAAAGTGAGCGAGGAGTGGGGATTCTCCGATTGTTGCCAGGAGGCGATGGAGCGGGTCTTGGAGTCCTGGTCCAACTATGTCGCGGCCCGCACGCCACCCGGGATCGAGATCGGCCAAGATCTTCAGCACGGGTCCGTGGCCTCGGCCTTCGCCGATTGGGTGCTGAATGAGTTCGACCACGGCTCCCCGCACCTGGTGGGCTTCGTCGACACCTTGATCGCGAGCACCGGACGGAAGTCGGCCCCGGCCCATTATCTAAGAGCTCTCAACTACGAGCGCGATCGTGCGACCCTGGCGGCCGAGGCGGATCTGGAGACGGCGGTGCTGATCGACCCCGGGTTTTCCCCGGCGGCTTTCGAACTGGCCGCCTACCTCGCCGACCGCGGCGACGGGCCGGGGGCCCTGCGTATGCTGCGGTTGGCCGGAATCGAGTCGGAGCATCCGGAGCTTGCCTATGTGGCGGACCTCTTTTCCAAGCGGCCGGGGGTGGGGCGCAACGACCCTTGTCCCTGCGGGTCGGGTCGCAAATACAAGGTGTGCTGTCAGATTCATCCCCGCTTATCCGACCGCCAGCAGATCGCCTGGCTGGTGAACCGGCTGGTGAGATACGCGCACCGCCCCCATCGCCGCCACAGGGTTGTGGGCATCGCCTCCTCGGCGATGATCGACGACTGGGATATACAGGATCTGGCCGCCCGGGTCCAGGATCCCTTCATCGTCGACCTGGCCATCTTCGAAGGGGGCACCCTCGAGGAGTACATCGAGGAGAGGGGGATGCTGCTATCCCAGACCGACCGCGACCTCCTCGACCTCTTCCTGATCTCCGAGCGCCGGCTCTGGGAGGTCACGACAACCACCCCCGGCGCCGCCATCGGGCTGCGTGACACCAAGACCGGCGACCAGGTGGAAGTTGACGAACAGGAAGGTTCCCGCCATCTCCAAGTCGGGGAATATGTGCTGGCCCGGGTGGTGGCGGCCTTCGATACCTTTTTCCTGGTCGGGATGCCCTTGCGGGTGGACCTCCGGCATCGAACTCAGCTGATCGAGCTGCTCGACTCCTCCTACGGCGCCGATGACCTGGCCGGGTGGCTGGGCTGGTCCTCGGCCCCACCCCACCTCTCCAATCGGGAGGGCGAGGACCTGGTCATCTGCACCATCCACCTCGAGCCGGGACTGGGCGGCTGGGACGCGCTCACCCGCCAGCTCAACCGACTGTACGAGGCGGATGGTTCGGGCTGGACCGAGTACCACGAGCTGTCGGCGGATGAGCGGATCATCCGGGCCCGGCTGCGCAGGGAAGGCGACCAGCTCGTGGTCGAGACCAACTCGGTGGAACGGATGGAGCGGATCCGGGAATCACTTCGCGGCGCCGTGGTAGTTGGCGAAGAACGCCGGCCCGCCACCACCTTCAAGCAGATAAATGCGCTGGCCCTTCCGGAGGACCGATTGACACCGGCCGCCATCGACCCCGAGACCGAAAAGTTCATGGCCGAGTTCTTGGACCAGGCGGAGGATCGTTGGATGGACGAGATGGTGCCGGCGCTGGCCGGGATGACTCCCCGGCAGGCGGCCGACGACCCCACTCTGCGAGGGGACCTGGTGGCGTTGCTTCGCTCTTTTGAGGGACGGGTGGGCGGATTCGACGCGGCCCGGCTGCGGGAAAAACTGGGTTTGAACAAGTGAATTGCATCGAGCGGGGGTGGGTTCAACTGATGATCAAGTGTTCGCAGTGGAACGGTATGACAGGACTCGGGTGGCGCTGTTGACCGCGAAATAGCCGGAGCGATCATCGCAGGCGGTTGACGCCTCTGAGGTAGCCATGCTCGCCGTGCAATCAGCCCTCTTTGCTCAAATGCCCGGCGAGCTGCTGGCGGAAGTTGTCCAGGTCATCGACCCGAGACGTCAACACCTCTATCACCCGCCGGTCGTCCACGCTGGCGTAATGGTGGACAAGAAGGTTGCGGAACCTGGCGGCAGCCTCAAGGGCGGCGGCGACATCTTTGAGAGGAGTTCGGCTTCGCCGAGGATGGTGAACACCTCGGAGAAGGTGTCGGTGCCTGCAGGCCCTGGGAGGCGATCACATGCCGACCGGCATTGATCGCGGCCTCGATTGCCACGACGAGACCGTACTTCACCGCGTGCATCCGATCGTGATCGGCCAGGAGTTGGTCCACGTCGATCTTCGCCAACCGACGGAGGTGCTTCTCTTCCTCGGCGATCCGATCGAGGAGTTGGCGGATCCGACTTGGATCGACCATCAGAGGTGGCGGTCAGCATGGGCGCGGATCAGCTCCTCGTCGAGAAGTCGGGCCCCACGATCGAAGTCGGTGAACTCTCGGAAGGTAAGGCTTTCGTACCGAACTCGAGCTGGCTCGTCCTTCGAGTAGAGGGCCTTGCCCTCTCGCACCACCCGGCCGGCGAGGGGTAGCGGTGCTTCGTTGAGGATCACAATCTCGACAAGGTGTCTTACTTCGGCGGCCATTTCGAGATCACGGGCGATGCGCAGCGACAGTTCGAGGTAGCCGCTCGGGGGCACCGAGTCCTCGATCATTACCGCCACATCTACATCGGACTCGCGGTCGGCGGCGGCGCCCACCTGTGAGCCAAAAAGATAGGCGAAAGCTACCGGTTCGTTGACAAACACCCGGCTAGCCGCCTCCCGCAGCTTGGTAATGATCTCCACCAGCCAATGGTACGGTGCCGAACGCCGAGGCGTCGTAACGCCCTCGCGATTGGAGCGGGTGATCTCTTCTCGTTTGGAATCGAAGGTTCTCGTCCATTTTCTCCCCCTTCCGCTCGACTTTCCCCCGCCTGACCAATCGGGAGGGCGAGGACCTGGCGATCTGCACCATCCACTTTGAGCCGGGGCCGGGCTGGGTGCGACGTTCTATACCGCGGACCGGGGGTTCGCCCGCTTCGAGGGTTAACGGTGGCAACACCCTCTTGATTGAGCGGGCCTCCAACCTCCTCCTGCTTGTGGCGAACGGCAGGTCCCGCACCTTCACCGGGCCGCACCTTCAGACGCCGGCTTCTGGGAAACAAGAAATGGCTGGTCGGACTACCTTGACGGCTCCGCAGCGGGTGGTTTGTTGGGGAATCTGTCACAGGCAATTCGTACGATCTGGCTCGCGTGAACTTTGACAAATCGGAAAGGGCGAATGGCTGACAACAAACCGACCATGGAGGGCGCACTTGATGAAGCTCGGAGATCGGCGCTAGAGGTGACGTCGCAGGCCGGCAGGCTCGTCGCGGCGGGTAAGAAGGCAGCCAAGGCGGCAGAAGTTGGAGATCTGAAAGCTCTTCGTCAAGTCCTGGCAAGCCTGGTCGACATCGCCGATCAGGCTGGTGAAGCGGCCGTCCGCGCCGCGGGCGGCTGGGCTTTTGCGACCGAAAACGATGAAGAGGAATACCTAGGCGATGGCCGGTATCAGAAGGAGCTCCTGACGGCTGCCAAGGACGCCAAGGTCGGTCTGTTCCCGGTCGAAGGTGTGTTGGCATGCTTTCCGTCATTGGTGCGCATCAATGCCAAAGACCGAGCGGTGGCTATCGATCGCAAGCCATTTCGCTTCGTGAGGCCGAGCTACCTGGTGGCTCACCTGAGAGCGGTGCAGAACAAACCCGGCCGGTTCAACCCAGGGGCACTTCTCGAATCGCTCCATTCGGCCTACGAGCTCGGCTTGGCGAAGAAGAAAGGCGCCGGGAAGGTGGCCTCGCTGATGGATCTCTACAAGATCCTGACCCTTCTCCCGACCGTCAAGAAGGACTACAGCCACCAAGAGTTCGCCCGCGATCTCTATCTCCTGGAGGAGAGCGGTGTCGTCGAGACCAGGAGCGGCGCCCGAATCCGGTTCCATGCAGCGACCGGGACTAAGAGCCCCGGTCAGGTCATGCGAATCGTTAATCGCAACGGCACGGAGCGGCTCTATTCCGCGGTCGAGTTCGAGGGAGGTGGATGATGGGTTTGGGGCTGACGTCCTGGCTCGAGCTGCTTGGCGCGGAGTATCTCGACGCCTACATCAGGGATGGCGGCGCCGCGGTCAAGTTCGCCTTGGTGGGCGACGAGGGGGCGGCCGAGAAAGTCACGTCCGAGGTGAAGCAGCGGGCCGGTGACCGTGGTTACCAGGTGGCCCTGGTCGATGCTGCCGCCACCAAAGTGCATATGACTCACGATCTGTTCTTCGCCGTTGCCCGCCAGATTCCGTGGAACTCACTCGTACGCGACTTCCTGACCACGACCTATCAGCAAATGGGCTATCAGATCGAACAGGGCGACTTAGAAATCGAAGCTGTTGCTTCTGCCAATGGCATTGAGCATGCCCTGCTCCGAGCCGAGCTCAGGAAGACCTTGCAGTCGAAGCTCATCTGGCGTCGCGATGCCCTCGCCAAGGACTTCCGCTGGGCGATGTTCGGGTTCTGCGCCGGGCAAGCCGGATTGATTCCCGACACCGACATTTCCGCGATCGAGGACTGGCTCACGGGGGATCTGCGTCGTATCAGCGGATTGAAGCATTTCCAGATCTTTCGCAAGATCGCACGACATAATGCCAGCGCCATGCTGGCCTCGCTCGGCACCTGGTGTCGGATGGCGGGGTCAGCCGGTCTCGTGGTCGTCGTGGACATTCGCCAACTTGCCGTTGCCAAGCGAACCGAGACCTCGGCCGAGTCGGTGTACTACACCCCGGCATCGCTCATGCAGTGTTACGAAGTTCTGCGCCAACTCATCGACGACACCGATCAGCTCACCGGCACCCTCTGCCTCGTGATCGCTGATGCAGGTTTCCTCGACATCGATAGCAAGAGGGGAGTCACCAAATACCGGGCACTGCTCGAGAGGGTCTGGCCCGACGTGCGGATCCGAGGCGCTCAGAATCCGCTGTCTGCCCTTGTCTCCTTCGATCCGGCCGGGGACGGGGAATGAACTCCCTCGACGCCCGGCGCGCAATCGAAGCGCTCCGCTCCGGGGTGCCGAGTGCGGCGGCCGTACGCGAGATCGGTTGTGGCCAGCCGCTGCTGGAGCGTCGGTTTCGAGAGGTGCTGGCCAAGTCGGATCTTGACGGGGGAATGCTCGTGCGGGCCGGGTACGGAGAGGGAAAATCTCACTTTCTTACCTGCCTCGAGCGGGAAGCCCTCGACGCGGGGTATGCCGCCAGCAGGCTTGTGATCAGCAAATCGATACCCCTTTCCGACCCCGCCAAGCTACTCAGCGCGGCTGCGGAAGGGTTGCGGGTGGGCGTCGACGTGGGCCGCGGCTTGGACGAGGTCCAGGATCGGCTGATCTCGAGGCTTGACTCGCCCCAATTCGTCGACTTCAAGGTATCGCTGGAGCGCGACGGTCTCTTCGATTCACGGTTCCCGGCCACAGTGGCTCTGTTCGAGGACAGTAAGGACGATGAATTTCGAGACCGGATCCTTCGGTTCTGGGCGGGCGACGCTTTGACCGTAGGTGATATCCGCCGCGGGCTCAGAGGTATGGGCATGGCTGCCTCCTACACACTGGCTCCGATTAGGACTCGAGACCTGGCCATCCAGAAGCTGGCCTTCATCCCCGCCCTGATGAAAGCTGCGGGGTTGGAAGGTTGGGTGCTCTTGATCGACGAGGTCGAACTCGTAGGGCAATACTCCCGACTACAGCGGGCCCGTTCCTATGCCGAGCTCGTCCGACTACTGACCGATGTGCCCGGCATCACCACGGTGGCGGCGATCAGCTCGGATTTCTCCCAGGCGGTTCTGGACGCCAAAGGCGACCGCGACGGCCTTGCTGCCTATCTGGAAGGTCGCTATCCCGAACTCATCGGACCGGCCGAGAAAGGGATGGAGCTCATCGACCGCGCCGATCTGTTCGAAGTGCCTGGCGAAGACAGCCGGAAGAGGGCCTTCTCGGCCCTCCGACGTCTCCATGGTGACGCCTACGGCTGGCAGCCACCGGAGATCACCTGGCCGGAGACCGTTGGCGTCACTCCCATGAGAACCTACGTGCGGGCCTGGATAAGTGCCTGGGATATGAGGCGACTCAACCCCGGGACCAGGCATGACGAGGCTGGATTCGAGATAAGTCCGCCGATTCTCGACTACGGAGAGTCGGAGAAACTCGATTCCTCAGCTCGCGACGACCCGAATTCCTGAGGACGGGCCTAAGAATGGCTCCTGAGGATGTGACGTTCGAGCTACTCCCGTTCCAGAGGACCGGTGTCGAGGTTCTCACTTCGATGCCGGCGGTGCTGTTGGCCGACGACATGGGCCTGGGCAAGACTGTGCAGGCGATCGTCGCGATCTCCCATTTATACGCGGCCGGACATCTTCAGAATGTCTTGGTGGTAGCGCCGGCAGGCCTCCTGGCCCACTGGCGGCGATCGTTTGCGGAGTTCGCCCCGGGCCTTCGAGTCATCAGAGTGTCAGGCCCCGTTGGTGAGCGGGCGTGGCAATGGCGGGCCGACCACCTGGTTCACATCGTCGGCTATGAGACGCTCCGCAACGACGCTGCGGCAGCCGGGGCGCGGCGATGGGATCTCGTCGTGTTGGATGAGGCGCAGAGAATCAAGAACCGGGAGACCGGTGTCAGCCGGGCTTGCAAGGTTCTACCCCGCCTGCGTTCGTGGGCTCTGACCGGCACCCCGCTCGAGAACCGGGTCGACGACCTCGCATCAATCCTGGAGTTCGTTCGAATTAATCCCGACGGGGCCCGGTTGTCGTCGTTGTCGGCTGGTATTTCGCTGATGATGCGTCACCAGGAGCTTCAGCTTCGCCGCCGCAAGCAAGAAGTTCTCACACAATTGCCTCCTCGCACCGATGTTCGACTCGAGGTCGACCTGAGTCCGGCGCAACGACGCTCCTATCGGTGGGTATTGGACAAAGGTCGCCTGGAGATTGCCGAGCTCGGCGACAAAGCCACGGTCCTCAACGTGCTGGAGGTGCTCATGCGCCTTAAGCAGGTGTGCAACTTTGATCCGACCACCGGCGAATCCGCCAAGTTGGTCGACCTGACCGAAAGGCTGGCCGAGCTGGTCGGAAACGGGCATCGGGCTCTCGTGTTCTCTCAGTTCACTAGCCATCGCTTCGGCGTGGAGAAGATTGCCACCGACCTGGGCCGATTCCGCCCATTGACTTATACCGGTGGTCTTGGCCTTCGTGAGAGAGAAGAGGTGATCGAACGATTTAAGAGCAACGACCGGCATTCGGCTCTGATCCTTTCGATTCGTGCCGGAGGTCAGGGCCTCAATCTGCAGTCGGCGTCGTATGTGTTCCACTTTGACCGTTGGTGGAATCCGGCGGTAGAGAATCAGGCTTCGGATCGGGTCCATCGCATGGGCCAGACCAACGCCGTAACGGTCTATACCTACACGACTCCCGACACCATCGAGCAGCGAATCGAACAGATCCTGGACGAGAAGCGGGCGCTCTTTGCCAAGCTGGTCGATCGAGTGACGCTCGATCCGACGAGGCTGCTGAGCCCCGCTGAGATCTTTGGCCTCATCGGTCTCGAGGCTCCGAGGCGGCTCCGCGAGAAGCCGGCGCCGACCCCTCTCGATCCCATTGCCTCGGTGGTCCGATTGCTTGTGGGGCAAGGCTGGCAACTCGACTTGGCCGACCGTGCCTCAGCCGCCGGCCTCATCATGGTCGGCCGTCGTCATGATGAGATCGGTTTGGAGACGACGCTCCGGGTTCATCAGATGAGGGTCGCCAATCAAGACGCAATTGAGGATGTGCGGCGTGGAGCTCCGCTCGACGTAGACGTCATGGTCGTGGTCGATGAGGCCGTCGGCCTAGAACAGGTCTTGTTGGCAGCCGAGAGCGGGGTGCAACTGGTCGATGCGAACCAACTGGCTGAGTCGCACATCCTCGTCGGTCAGTCCGCCTGAGCCCTTCCTTGAACCCTCGCCGGCGTTGATGATCACGTCGTCGCCGGTCACGATCGGGGGGGCAATCTGGAAGGCGTCGGCCATCTCGTTCCAGGCCTGGAAGCGGGGATCGGCGTCGTGGATGTGGCGGCCTTCACCGTCGGCGAAGGCGACGAGTTGCGTCGAGATGTCCGTTCTCGTCAAGAAAAGCATGGAGCGATCCCGCGGTTGTCGTAGCTCCTACTCGCCAGCTCATGTTGGCGAAAAGCCGCGGTTGATGATGGCCCGGTTCCGGCTGACTCTCCGGCCCGGTGATTTGGCCACTGGGTCTGTCGCGTGAGAAGTCCGGTCTTTGCGTGCCAGAGTTTCGCCTCGGTTGGCCCTTCAGGCTGGTATGGACGGCTGCCGCCGGATGAGATACGGTCGTCTCGTGAGCCGGTCACATCAGCGTCGCCCTAGGAAGCAGAGCGATCACGGTCATCGCAACGTCTCCCGGCGTCGCGTCAACGATCAGCATTCCGCTCTCGTCGCGATGGCCCGGGAGGCAGCCCGAAGCGAGGATCCTCTTGACCTCCTCATGCTGGGGTCTTCGCTCCTTTCAATGGTGGACCGAAGGCGGCCGCTAGATCAGGTGGGGGAGGACCCGGCCAACATCTCCGACCTGGTTGGTGCTCTGTCCCAGTCAATCGACCCGGCGGCTTCCGCACTCGCCATGACCATGGCCACCCTCGCCGGTGACGAAGACTTGCGCCGACGAATCGGCGGCCGGCTCCGGCTCGCTGAGGCTGCGCTTCCCGTCTGGTTGATGAACCTCGAGCCGGTAGCGGTGACCGAAGCCCTCGAGCTCACTTTGGCCCAGGGCGACACCGGGACCGTTGTTATCCGGATCAGCACCGGTGGAGGATTTGAGTTGGCGATGTCGGTTCTGATCGACCACAACCTGCGGGGAGCCCTGACTGACGCGTTCCCCTGGGATCGAGGTTGGGCAAGGATCAAGTCGCTCTACCAACGCTTCGCTCGAGACCCCGACGTCGAATTGCACCAACTGGCCGCCGCCGACGCCTGCGTCTGTATCGCCCAAGCCAATGAACACAGTGACCGCATGTACCCACCCCTCACCTCGCCTACATGGCCATCGTCCCAGCCCCTGTTGGAGTGGGTTCTACGCCATGCTCCGGCGGGGGGCACCGGCTATTCCTACCCAATCTGGGAGGAGGCAGACCGGGAAGCGTTCAAGCAGCGCTTCCAAGCTTCCATGTTCGCCAACGGCTTCGAGCCGGACGACATCTCGCTCCTGGAATCGATCCTCTGGTTCGCCTTCGACTATGGACCCGGCGATCCCTACCGATGGAGCCCCACCTCCGTAGAGATCCTCCTTCTCGACTGGCTGCCTCGCAAGATCGTGGCCGAGGTGGACTACTTAGACCGAGCCCCCCGGGTTTTGGACTCTCTTGTTCGGTTCGGTCACGCTGCCAGAGGCGTCCGCCCCGCATTGACGACGCAGACCGTTGATGCCATCAATGAACTTGCCTGGGAGTATCACGAGCTGGTCCGCACCGACCGCCCTCAGGGACCGCAGGCGGTGCTGGCTAGCGCTGGCTGGTACGAGCATGAATCCAGCTCGATAGAGCCTGACCACGACTGGGGCGGCGAGCTCGCCCGGCTGGCCCGACGGGAATCGGCGCAGCAGGTGGGGGGACATCATGTATTGGCAAATCTCGACCTCCATCCACTGTCGCCGCCGGCCGAACCATGGGCGGGCGTCGCGGACGATGTGCGCGGCGCTCTCGAGGCGATCGACGACCTCTGTCAACGTTGCGCCCGCGAGTTCTTTGATGAGGAGGTGGGCGTGGCGTGTCGGCTGCTCATAGGCGACGTGGCTCGAGCCGATCCGCAGGTTCTCCGTCGTGGTCGTCCGGAAACGGCAGCAGCCGCTGTTTGTTGGATAGTCGGTCGTGCCAACGATGTCCTCTATCAGCACCGGGGGTTGGCGGTGAAGGATCTTCTTGCTTGGTTCGGGTTGACCGGGTCGGTAAGCAACCGCGCCGAACCGATGCTCCGTGCCCTTGGCATCGACCCCTGGCAACTCTCTTCGCACGCTTCGGTGGGAACCGCGCGCTACCTAACCTCCACCCGCCGTCGGGCCATCGTTGCCCGGTTGGAGCGCTTGGAGGACCAATCGCCTTAGCGGGGATCGGCGACGAGACGCCGAGGCCGTAGTCAACAGTCGGTGGCGTCGCGGAGCGTTCGACAGGCCTGAGCCATGCGCGCCGGTCCCAGCTGCGTTACCTGGCGCCGGAACGATTCTCTCGGCAGAGTGTGAAGGTTGTCGAAGTTGGCGAAGCATTGGGTGGGGACTCCGTCGGCGGGCGTAAGTTCCAGTTCGGAGACGACACCGCGTCTTGTTCGGGTAAGGGCAGCGACTACAACGGAGCCGATTCTGTCGGCGACTGGATCTCTGGTGAGGACGAGGACCGGGCGGTCGCCTCCTGGCGTGATTGCGAACCAGATCTCACCTCGTTTCATGTGCCCAATCCGTCCAATCCTCGGCCGGGCCCCAGTCGGCAATCTCGGCAAGGGCCGTTTCAGTCTCAGACAGGGGAGTCGCCGCCCAAGCTTCGATCTCGAGTTCGGCCCGGAGCCGGACCAGATGGCGATGAAGGGCGTCGCGCAGGAACTCGGACCGGTCGATTCCCAGTCGCTCGGCCCACTGTTGGACATCGGCTGCCTCCCGTTCCTCGACGCGAAAACTGAGCATTGTCATACGTTTAGCTTAGCTTGTATGACACAAGCTTCAACCCCTGGGTCCCAAGCGGCGAGGGTTCCCTAGCTCGCCGGTTGCACTTCCACGAGGACTTCGGTCACGACCTCGCTTTCGTCGTCTGTGAGGTATTGCGCAGGGAGCTCCAGTTCCTCCTCGGCGCCGAAGCGGAGGTAGACGTACCAGGGAGGACCTGTGACCTGGCGGCCGGTGCGCTTCGCCCAAGCTCCCAGGTTCGCGGTCACTTTGGTCAGGTGGTCGGAAGTGCCGACCACCAGGCTGGAAGCAACGGCGGCTGCCGGGGTCGTCACTACCTTGATTCGATCGGTAGCCGGTACGGCTCGGTCGATGGGGATGAGCAACTCGATCGAGCGGTTGTTGCGCTTGGTGTCGTGGACAACGCAGACGGGAGGTTCGGCTGCCCGGGCGTCGTGCCGCTGGACGTGGGTTTCGATCTCGACGAAGAGCGGCGCTAGGTACGTTCCCGCCGGAACCTCGGCCCGCAACGAGGCCCACCGCCCAGGTGGGCGTCTTCGCACCACCACATCGAGATCGCCGGAGCGTTCGAGCCGGATCTCGAGTTCGGCGAGGCGATGCTCGAGCGCCAGACGCTCCTTCTCCAATTCGGATCGTCGACGCTCGAGCTCGTTCGTCAGGGAGCGGCCGTCGGTCCGCAGGCTCTTGATCCGCTGCAACGGAATCCCGAGGCTGACCAGGGAGACGATCCGCCGCAGGTCGGGGATCTGGGTAGCCGAGTAGTAGCGATAGCGAGTGGCAGGATCGACCCAGACCGGTTGGAAGAGGCCGGCCCCGTCGTAGTGACGGAGTCGCTTGGCCGATACCCCGGTCAGGGCGGAGAAGGCACCGATGGTGAACACAACCACATTATCGGCTTGACCTTCCCATGGTGGGAAGGTTCACCATGGTCCGATGCGTGACATCCGGATCGCCGCCCAGCTCCATCCTCAGCACGGTTCCTATCGCGACTTTCGCAGGGCCGTCGGTGCCGCCGACGAGATGGGCTACGACTTGATTTACACCTGGGACCACTTCTATCCGCTCTACGGCGAGCGCAACGGCGCCCACTTCGAGTGCTGGACGATGCTGGCGGCAATGGCCGAGCAGACTTCCCGGGCCGAGATCGGGGCGCTGGTCACCTGCAACTCCTACCGGAATCCCGACCTGCTGGCCGACATGGCCCGCACCGTCGACCACATCTCCGAAGGCCGGCTTGTGCTGGGCATCGGGTCGGGATGGTTCCGCCGCGATTACGACGAGTACGGGTACGAGTTCGGTACCGCCGGGTCACGCCTCGATCTGCTCGCCGATGCTATCCCTCGCATCGAGCGCCGGCTTTCCACGCTCAATCCGCTGCCGACCAGGGACATCCCCATCCTCCTCGGTGGTCTGGGTGAGAAGAAGACCCTGCGGATGGTGGCCGCCCATGCCGATGGGTGGCATGCCCTATTTCCCGACCGTCCCGATGAGCTCGAGCCGAAGGTGGCGGCCCTGCTTCGCTGGTGCGACGACTTGGGCCGGGCTCCGACCGAGATCGAGTGGGGCGTCGGGGTCGAACCGGAGGACCTCGACCGGTTTCTCAGCAAGGATGCACCGACCTATGTCGAGATGGGGTTCACCCAGTTCACCCTTGGGTTCAACGGGCCGGACTGGCAGGTCGAGGGGGGGAAAGACTGGCTGACCTGGCGGGACGAGGTCAACCGACATTGACACAATTTGGCAAGAAACCAGCCCGGCTCCGGACACCTTCCTGTCATCCCCGCGCGATATGGTTGGGCGAAGGAGTGGGTGAAAATCGCAACGCACCTCGCTGACCCGGTGATTGCTCTGAGCTATTTAGCAGGAGGGGACAAAGTGAAATCACAGAAGAGAATCAGGATTGCCGCTCTGGTCGGGATGGCGATGTTGACGGCCCTGATCCCTACGGCTGCAGCTGGTCAAGCGATCACAAAGATTCACGACATTCAGGGCCTTGGTCTCACCACGCCGGTTAGCGGTCAGACATTCACCGTTCAGGCGGTGGTGGTGGGCGACTTTCAGGCTACGGGTGGCTTGGGCGGTTTCTACCTCCAGGAGGAGGCGGTGGACCACGACGCCGACCCGCTCACCTCGGAGGGCATCTTCGTCTTCTCTTCGACTCCGGTTGCGGCCGGTGACCTCGTCCAGTTGACGGGAACAGCGACCGAGTTTGGCGGCCAAACCCAGCTCAGCAACGTCAGCGGCCTCACCATCCTCGAAAGCGGTGTTTCGATCGAACCCACCCCGATCTCATTGCCGGTCGCCGACGCCAACGAGTTCGAGCGCTACGAGGGGATGCTCGTCACCTTCGAGCAGGATCTGTTCATATCCGAGTACTTCAACTTCGACCGCTTCAACGAGATCGTCCTCACCACCGCCCGCCAGTTCCAGCCCACCGAGGTGGCCGAGCCCGGGTCGGCGGAGGCAGCTGCGGTCCTGTCCTCCAACCGCTTGTCGCGCATCACCCTCGACGACGGGCGCAACAGCCAGAACTCCGATCCCGCCCTCCACCCCGACGGCGGCGTCTTCGATCTCACCAACACCTTCCGGGGAGGGGACATACTCCAGGACGTGACCGGAGTGATGGGACACGCCTTCAACCTGTACCGGATCCAGCCCACCCAGGGAGCGACCCACGTGGTGGCAAACCCCCGCCCGACCGCCCCCGACCCGATCGACGGCACGCTGCGCGTGGCGTCGTTCAATGTTCTCAACTTCTTCACGACCCTCGACCTCGGGCCCGATATCTGCGGACCGACCGGCAACCTCGAATGTCGGGGCGCCGACACCGTCGAGGAATACGAGCGTCAACTCGCCAAGCTGGTGGCCGGGATACAGGCACTCGATGCCGACATCATCGGGATCCAGGAAATCGAGAACGACATCCGCGTCGATGATGGCGATCGCGCCCACGACCCCATCCTCACCCTGGTGGAAGAGCTCAACGCGGTCGAGGGGGCCGGAACCTGGGCCTGGATCGGCGAGCTCGACCATTACAACGACTACCCGATCCGCAACGAGATGATCTACCGACCGGCGGCGGTGAGTCCGGTGGGCGCAGCGCAGACGATCGCCGACGATGCCTTTGACGTCTCGCTGCCGGGAATCGTGGAACCGGTGGGGAGACCGCCGGTGGCGCAGGCTTTCCGAGCCGCCACCGGCCGCAGCGGGCAGGCGTTTACGGTGGTGGTGAACCACTTCAAGTCCAAGTCGTCGAGCTGCGCCGCGCTGGGAGATCCGAACACCGGTGACGGGCAGGGCGAGTGCAACCTGACCCGCGTGGCCCAGGCCGAGGTTCTGCTCGACTTCATCGACGTACTGGACGACACCTCGAGCGGGGTTCTGACCATCGGGGACTACAACAGCTACATGATGGAAGATCCGATCGACACCCTGGTGGCGGGCGGTCTCACCAACCTTGTTGCCCGATTCGAGGCGGAGCCCTACACGTTTGTGTTCGACGGCCAGTTGGGAACGCTCGACCACGCCCTCGCCACCCGATCGTTGTTGAACTGGGTCAAAGGCCTCACGATCTTTCACATCAACGTCGATGAGCCGGACATCCTCGATTACGACATGACCTTCAAGCTGCCGGCCCAAGATGCCCTATTTGAGCCCCTGCCTTATCGTGTGTCGGACCACGACCCGGTGATCGTCGGAATCACTCTGCCAGGCCGGTGAGGTTGATGCCTTAGGGAACCGGGAGCGGCCTGTGGCGGCCCAGGTCGCCGGTTCTATGGCGGGCCGCCCGGTGACTAATGCTGGCCGGCGGCGATGACGATCTCGCCGCCGGTCACGATCGGGGGGCCACTCGGAACGCATCGGCGATCTCGTTCCAGACCTTGGGATCGGCGTCATGGAGATGATGGCCCTCACCGGTGGCGAAGGCGACGCTGATCGAATACTGCACCGCCCATTCACTGGCTGGGTGGAGATGTCCATCGTCGTCAGGGAGGCATGGAGCATGACCCCCGGCTGAGTAGTCCTCCCAGATTGGCAGTTCGTGTTGACGGAAACCCTGCTCGAACTCCTCCACCCGGTTGCGATCGATGCTGAGAACGATGCTGACGGCCTCCACGCCTAGCGACGGCCTCCACCGAGCAGACCTCTGACGATGTCGGTGATCGAGCCGCCGTCGCCTGGCTGGCCGCCCGTCTTGGCGCCGCCGAGGACCGAACCGAGCAGATCTCCCAAGCCGCCGCCACCTTGGGCCTGGCCGCTGGCACCCGGGAGAAGATCGGAGAGGCCTCCAACCACGCGACAGACATGCGACAATCGGAAACCGTGACGGTTCAGCAGACTCGAGAGTCACTCGCCCTGATGACGCTGGAGACGGCCCACACCTTGATCTGGTTTTCGGTGGAAGCGTCGATGGTGTTTGTGCTCTACAAGGGTCTGCGGGGTCGTTCGGATCGGGCGGCCGCGATCGCCGGGGCGGTCGTTGCCGGTGAAAGCGCCGTCTTCCTGACCAATGGAGCGCGCTGTCCTCTCACTGGCCTCGCCGAGAGGTTCGGCGCCGAGAGCGGATCGGTTACCGACCTCTACCTACCGAAGTGGTTGGCCCACAACCTGCCTGCCATCCATGTGCCGCTGGTGCTGTTGGCCGTGTACGTCCACACTCGAAACATCCGCCGGCTCCGGGCGTCGGCCACGTCCGTTTCGGCCGGCCGGAGCGCGGGTAGGTAACAACCATGGCTTCGTATTCGTTGAACAAGGCCGCCGTGGCCAAAGCTCGCCGTCTCATCGATGCTCGACAGTATGTCCTCGACAGCGACTGGGGCGAGAGCCAACCGAGCGCCGACGATGAGAATTCCTACCTTGAGTCGCATCCCTGGGAAGACTTCGCCCAATGGCATCTCGGCCTTACCGAGGGTGCCAACGATGAGACCAAGGCACGCTACGCCTTTGTCTACGGTGACTTCCGACGGATCCACCGGACCGGTCTGATCGCCTGTGTCTACCGGGCCTCAGAGTGGAGGCACAAGGAGGTGGAGTTGGCCGCCCACGACCTCCTCCAGCACCTGGATCGCGTTACCGCCTGAAGCTCGTGCTCGGGACATCGAAGGTCGGCGGTGTCGGGAGTGCGAGGCCGAAGGCGGTCGGTGTCTAGCTACAGGGGCCGAGATACGACGATGAACGACCCGTCGCTGTCGGAGTCGGGGTCGTGGTTAGAGCCAGACGAGTAGGTGTAACCGCTACTCACCAAGTTGAGAATCGTGAAGGTGAGGCTCGCCACGCTGGCCGCCTTCGCTTTGGAAACCACACAGGTGCCGTTGCTGGCGGTGGTGCAGGACTTGGTGGTGCCGTCGCTCAACCCGAACGTCACCTTGACGTTGGCGAGCGGCACCTCTCCGGCCGTGTGAACCGTGACCGTCACCTGGGCCGTCCACTTGCTGCGCCGGGCGTTCCAGGTGCTGGTGGAGTCGAGGTCGCCGACATGGATGGCGTTCGAGAAAGTTTGGGCTTGAACCGTGACGGTCACCGTGTCAGACGATATGGCCTGGCCGTCGCTGACGGTCAAAGTCAGGATGTGGGCGCCGACGGGAAGCGAAACGATCGGCGTGGGTCCGGTGGCGTTGACCGACGAGCCCGTCCAGGAATAGGTGATCGAGTCGCCGTCGGGGTCGCTAGACCCGGTCCCGTCCAGTGTCACCGACTCACTCCCACTGCCGTCGGTGTCGGTCACGGTCTGGTCGGGTCCGGCGTTGGCGATGGGCGGGTCGTTGACTGGGTGGACCGTGATGGTGGCCGTCGCCTGAGCCGTCCCGCCGTTTCCGTCACTGGCCCGATAGACGAAGGAGTCGGTGCCGTTGAAGTTGAGGCTGGGGGTGTAGGAGAACGAGCCGTCGGCGTTGAGGCTCAGTGTGCCCGGGGTGGGGCCGCTGACCAGCGCCGCCGTGAGCGGGTCGCCATCGGAGTCGGTGTCGTTGCCGAGCACCCCCGGTGCCGTGATGGTGAGGATGCTGTCCTCGTTGGTGGCGTAGCTGTCATTGACCGCCACCGGGGGGGTGTTTGTGGGCGGGGGCGGCGGAGCGCCTCCGGCGGGGCCGTAGAAGAGATCCATCACGAAGCCGCCGCCCAGCCCGTTGTTGGGCGATCCGGTGAAGGCGTAGATTTCGATCCGATACTCGCCCTCCTGGCTGGCGGTGGCAATGATCACTTCGGACTGTCCGACCGTTCCACATTCTCCTGCCAGGGGGCAGGCGCTGTCCCAGAGCAGGGTGCCGCCGGGCCCGAGCAGCCGCGCATCGAGGTCGGGGCTCCATTCCCAGATGAAGCAGAAGCCGCCAAATGCGAAGGTGCAGACCATCTGGCCCTGGATCAGGATCGTGGCCGCGATCGGTTTTCCGACTCCGTCGGTCCCCACGGTGAAGGTATGGGTATAGGTCCCATTGTTGGCCACGGTGCCTTGGACGTGGTCGTGGGTCGGCAGCGCCATCGCCCCCGAGCCCCCGCAGGCCACCGCTACGGCCTCGTATCCGTCGATCAACCCGCTGCCCCAATTGTTGTCGGCTCCCTCTGGGCCGAGATCGGCGGCGGTCGACCCGAGGGCACTCTTGATTGCGCTGGGGGCCAGCCCTCCGTTGCAGTCGAGCATCAAAGCCACCACCCCGGCGGTGAACGGGGTCGCCATCGACGTACCGCTGGCGCCCGCGTAGCCCGAGGCGGTGTTGGCACTGGCCGAGACGATGGCCACGCCGGGCGCGACCACATCGGGTTTCAGCCTTCCGTCGAGGGTCGGCCCTCGACTGGAGAACCCGGCTAGGCGAAGGCCGTCGGCCACCTTGGCCGCTGCTCCCACGGTGATGGCGGCTCTGGCAGCGCCGGGCGAACCGACCGTGGCCGACCCGTCTCCGGAGTTCCCGGCGGCGATCACCGAGACGATGCCATGGTCAAGCACGGCCCGGTCGACGGCGAGGCTCAACGCATCGTTGCCGTCTGAGCCGGTCGCCGTGCCGATACTCATCGAGATGCCGTCCACCTCCTGGCTGATGCACCAGTCGATACCCTGGATGATCTGGCTCTCGGTACCGGACCCGGCACTGTTCAACACCTTTGCTGCGGCGATCCCCACTCCTGGCGCTACTCCCCGATAGAGGGCAGCGTTGGGTCCGCCGACGCCGTCCCCCCCGAGGGTGGCGGCGACATGGGTGCCGTGGCCCTGGTCGTCATAAGGGGTTGCGCGACCGTTGATGACGTCCTTCCAGGCCACCACCTTCCCCCCGTCGAGCTGCTCGTGGCCTGCGTCGACGCCGGTATCGAGGACGCAGAACACCACACCCGTCCCGTCGACGTCGAAATCGGCCCGGGCCAGGTTGGTTCCGAAATCGGCGTTGGCTTCGTCGTTGGCAACCGAGACCTCGAAGTCCTCTTCCACCCGGAACACTCCCGGGACCTTGCTCAGGGCGAGGATCTGTCCGGCGGTGACACCGGCGGCGAAACCGTCGACTACCTGAAATTGGGCATAGACATCGAAAGGTCCGGCGGCGTTGCGGGCGGCATCGACATCGGGCTTTCGATCCCACGTCACCACCACGTTGACCCTTTCCTGCGGGCCCAGACTTCCAAGCATCGCGGCCAGTCCGTCGGAGATACGGTCGTTGTCGCGATCGGCCAACTCGGGAGTGCCTGCCTGTGACTGATCGGAGGCCTGTGATCCATCGGAGGGTCGTGCACCCGCCGGTAGCGACAGCGTCAGCAGGGTGATGAGGGCGAGGGGCACTGCCAGGTAACGCCTAAGCGAAGTTTCCCTTCCCCTCATGGCCGGACAGTGTCGCCGCTTCCACGCCGGTGTCAATCGCCTGAGGCAAGAATTCTTTTGGGATCGCTTGAGTCAGACGAGCCTGGGAGGTGCCTGGACCTTCGGTCTGCATTGCAATGGGCAGATATCTTCAGGTCACCGGGGCAGGAGAGCGGATCCCGGCGGCACCACCGCGGTCTACCGCAAGCTCGGAGTTCGCTCACGAACCGAGTTAGCCAACGCTTTGAGGCGCGGAGAGGCCTGACCTCACCAGTCGTGTCAACCGACGGAGCGGGTCAGGGCGACCTGAATGCGGGGCTTGCCGTCGTCGCCGATTCGGAGCAGGTAGTGCGACATCTCGACCGCCTTGGCCTTGAGCTGGTCGTCAAACGACGGCCAGCGGACATCAAGCGCGACGATGTTCTTGGTCAGGTACTCCTTGCTGATGATCTCGCCGATCGTGAACATACGCCCCTGGCTCTTGTAAGAGGCGGCGGCCTTCTCGAAGAAGCCCATCACATCTTCTTTGGTGTTGACCACCGTGGTTCCGTGATCTGACAGCACCAGGGCCGGTATTCCCCAGCTGTCGGCGACTCTTTCCAGATCGCTGGAGCTGATTGCCTCGCCATAGGCCTCGACAAATGATTCGAGTGAGTTGCGCGGCACGATCGTCATCTTTCATGAGAGTGGACACCTGTAAGTACCCGCTTTCACAAGGAGAGGCAAACGCATCGTCATGCCTGCAACTGTGGCGAAGAACTGCTCCGCCAAGCCCACCTGAGTCTCGCCGAAATCTTCCTGGGTTGCAATCGGCAGATATCTTCCTATAATTCTTTGCGATGAAGAGAAAACAAGGGGCCCTGCTGCCAATCGAACAGGCAATTCTCGCCGCCGGACTCGACTTGCGCCGGATTGGCACTGACGAATTCCACGGATTCGCCGTGGCAAAACGAATGCAGGACATCGGTGAGGCGCACCAGCTGACTGCTCACGGCACCTTGTACAAGGCGCTGGGTCGAATGGAGACCGCAGGTCTACTTGCGTCACATTGGGAGAAGGCCGACCTGGCTTTGGAGGCGGGTCGTCCTCGCCGGCGCCTCTATCGAGTCACCGGCGCGGGAGAAAGAGTCTTGGCGTCCCACCGCGCCGAGGCCGGCCGCGCTGTTGCCGGTCCCCGAAGAGGCCTGGCATCGTCATGAACCTTGAACGCCTTGTCGCCGGATTGGTCGTGAGCGCCTGGGTGCGGATCTACACATTGGGCCTTGATGCCAGCAACCGATACGACCGAAGGGCCGAGTTGGAGTCCGACCTCTGGGAGCACAGAAACAATGCCGCCTCGGAGGGTCAGGGATCGATGGCAGCGTCGCTTTCAATCGTCGGGCGATGGCTGGCCGGGATCCCAGCCGATCTGAGTTGGCGAGCTTCGCACCGTGGCAACCGCAGTCAACAAGTAAGGGAGAGAGTCATGAAGAACGCCTTCGGCACCTATTGGCAGGGGTTGGCCGCGTTTGTTGCCGTTGCGACGGGATACCTGGGAGTCCGGCAGTTCTTCACTGATGAGGTATCGGCAGGGATCAACACAGGAAAGGTCGTGGGTCTTGTTGTGCTCGTAGGAGTGGGCCTCCTCGTGTTGGCAGGCCTTGCAGTCCATCGCACTAGCCCGCGCTCTGGTGCATTGATGGTCATGCTGGGTGTTCTGCCCATGGCGGGGCTCGGCGGTTTCGGGGTCGGCCTTGTGATTGGTCTGGTCATGTCTCTGGCTGGTGGCCTCGGGTGGTGGTGGGTGCCGCTGGGGATAGCGAGCGCCGTTGCAACCGCTGCGGGTATCGGCGCGTTCAGTGCCTGGTGGCACGCGTCACCCAAAGTCGCTAAGACCAATCCTCGGACTGTGATTCTCCCGCTTGCTTTCATTGGGCTCGGTCTGCTGGCGGCGGGCGCCGGTGTGAGTCTGGGTCTGGGTGGCTTCACCGGTCCACTCGTTGCATTCGGGGTAGTCCTGACCGCGATCGGAGGGGGCATATGGACCCGTCATCTCAAGACATTGCGGTGAGCTTGCTCGCAACGGCAAAGACCGCGTAGTTGCCCGCTTCTCGTGACGCTTGACCACCTCTGTTGTAGGCGAACCGTCACAAGAAGGGGTCTTTCTGGCTGGTTTGGTCGTCCGGCAAACAAAGCCATTCAGGGGTGCCTCGCGTTGAGACGACACGTAGATGGGGGGACCTGGCATTGTTCAGCAACGTGGTCGAATTCTTCGACCGTCGACCTAGGAGGCATCTGTTGGCGAACTACTTGCTCTTGTATCACGGCGGTGGAGCCCCTGAGGGAGCGGAAGCTCAGGCTCAGGTCATGGACGACTGGACCAAATGGTTCGGCTCGCTGGGTGCCGCAGTGGTCGACGGCGGCAACCCGACCGGTGTTGCCAAAACGGTCTCGTCCGATGGAAGCGTGAGCGACGGTGGTGGATCCAACCCGGTCACCGGTTACAGCGTCATCACCGCCGACAACCTCGATGCCGCGGTTGAGATGGCCAAGGGCTGCCCTCATGTCACCAGCGGTGGGAGCATCGAAGTCGCCGAGACCTTCGCGGTTATGTAGTCCGTTTTTTCTGTGGGTTGTTTTGGTTGCCCAGCAACCAAGACAACCCTCGGTCGCGGTTTATCGGTTCTTCTTGGACCGGGCCGCGATTCGTTCCAGGGCGGCTTCCCAACCGGGATCGAAGGGCAGCCCGGGTTCGTCGAGATCAATCACCACCGGGGCATGGTCCGACGGCGTCGGGGTGCCCTTGCGGGCCTCGCGGTCGATGTCGGCCCACACGGTTCTCTCTGCGATCGGGTGGGTCACATAGAGCAGGTCGATTCTCATACCCATGTTCTTTTGGAACATCCCCGCCCGGTAATCCCACCATGAGAAGCGACCGCCGCCCGGCTGGTGTCGACGGAAGGCATCTTCCAGGCCCCACTCCCGCAACCGGGCGAGGGCGGCCCGCTCCGGCTCGGACACGTGAGTGCCGCCGTGGGCGGCGGCAGCGTCCCACACGTCCTCATCGGAGGGCGTGGCGTTGAGATCACCGCCAACCACCAGCGGCTCATCGGGGGAGCGGGTCTCCATCAGCCAGCGATGAAGCCGCTCGAACCAGAGAAGCTTGCCCTCGTAGAATGGCGACCCGACCACCCGACCGTTGGGGGCATACAGGCTCACGAATCGAATCCCACCACAGACCGCGCTCATCATGCGGGCTTCATCGAATGGGTTGAAGTCGTCCTCACCTTCTGAGTCACCCGACCGAAGCCTGCTGTCGCGGACTGGTCCGTCACCGAAGTTGGTCACAACATCCGAGACCCCTACCCGGCTTGCGATGGCGACTCCGTTCCAGCGTCCCTCACCGTGGTGGGCTACCTCGTAACCGGCCACCCGAAAGGGGAGTTCCGGCACCTGCTCGTTGGCAACCTTGGTTTCCTGCATCATCAGAACGTCGGGCGAGGCTCTCTCGAGCCACTGCTCGACTGCCGGCATCCGGGCCTTGAGCGAGTTGACATTCCAGGTGGCGATTCGCATCGGACTCTGAAGTTAGTTCAGTGGCTGGCGTCGTAAGCCTTGACTGCGTCCCGGGGAGCCTGGATCCGCCAGGCGTCGATCAAGAGTTCTTCGAGTTCCTCTGCCGGGATGACCGCCAACCGGACTAGCACTGCGGGAAACCCGTTGTAGTGCGGCTCGGTGAAGAACTTTTCGGGCTCAGCGGAGATCAGGCTTTGCTTGTCAGCCTCACCCGCGACCCGAATCGCCAGAACCTCGTCGTTGATCACGCGGGGCTTCTTGAGTTCAACCCGCTCGGCCCAGCTCCAGGCAAAGCCCTTGTGCTTACCCTTGTTGAGAACCGAGAAGCCGAAACGATCTTCTCCCTCGGTCACGCCCGGGAGTGACAGGGCGACGCGACGAACGTCATCGTGGTCAGCCATTCGGGGGTGGGGATGAAGTCGGCAGCTGGCGACGATCCTTCCACCGGGCCAGGACCAGCGTCGCCAGTCCCAGGAGCAGTTCGTCGACCAGGGGAATCGGGTCGAGAACGGCTAGGTCAAGGGCGAAGAGGCCTCCGGTCAACAAGAGGAGCGTGGGGAACCGGCGTTTCCGCGCCCAGTTGAGGATCCCGCCGACTGCGACCCGCTTTGGTACGGTCATGATTCGAACGCTACAGCAATCGGTCTAGTTGCTCGCGAGAACCGAGAGGAAGTTGCCGGCCGGGTCCTTGAACCAGGCGATGTCGGGACCCTGCGGACCCCGGGCGATCCCCTTCTCGTCCTGCTCGAACCCTTCGTACCGCTCGAAGGTCACGCCGCGCGCGCCCAGCTCGTCCACCGCCGCGTCGATGTCGCCCACCTCGAAGTTGAGGATCGTGTAGGTGGCCGGCGTGTGGTCCGGCTTCGCGTAGACGAAGGTGTCCCGGTCGCCGGCGAGGTGGAGGACCATCAGGCCCTGCTCCTCGTCCAGCATGGAGACCTTCAAACCGAGCGTCTCTTCGTAGAACTCGCGCGCCTTGTGCAGATCGTCCACGGCGAAACCGCTGAACGCCTTGGTGTCGGCAAACATGT
>DATLEZ010000073.1:0-30687 GCA_035525055.1 Acidimicrobiia bacterium
GTCTCAGTAGCGAGGGCATCCATCCAAACATCGTGGTGAGTCATCGGCAACCTGTCGACTACGCGCCGGTCGACGGTGGCTCCGATGAGGTAGGGCCGAGGATGGAAGGACGAGAGCAGCTTGTCGTAGTAACCCTTGCCATGACCCAGGCGCCCGCCGTCGCGAGCGAAGAGGAGGCCGGGCACCAGCACCACTTCGATCCCGTCCGGTGCGATCGGGTTGGCGTCCGGCCGCGGTTGCAAGTAGCCGAAGGGATGCCGCTCCAACGGTTCCTCGAGAGAGTGAATGGTCAGCGGGCCGGTGCGGGGAGTCCTGGTGACTGCAAACGTCAGCCCGGGGTCGTTGCGCAGATCTCCCAGATCGACCTCCCCCGGCATCGGCATGAACGTGAGCACGATCCTCCATTCGCGAGCACGCAAGACTTCACGCACATTCGTCGTGATGGCTGCGGATTCTTCGGTGGTCGTCGGCGCTATCGAGGATGCGAGCGAACGCAGCTTCTCCTTCTCGCTACTGACCTCGTCAGCGCCTTCCGATTCGTTGTTGGTCACCCGGTCACGATAAGGGGCGAATCGCTAACGTCGAAGCCATGAGGCTGCTGCATACGCTCATCCGCACAGTCCTCACCCTCTCGCTCGGTTTCCTCTCCACCCTGGTCGCCGCGCCGGTGGTCATCGTCATTGCACGGGTCAACCCGACCAGCCCCAACATCGAGAAGATCGCCCGCGCCTGGAGCCGGCTCTGGCTTGCGACGGCCGGCTGCACGCTCGAGGTGGTGGGCGGTGAACTGGTCGATCACAGCCGGTCCCACATCGTCGTCGCCAATCACCTCTCCGTGCTGGACATCATGGTCTGCTTCCTGGCGGTCCCCGTTCCGATCCGGTTCCTCGCCAAGAAGGAACTGTTCAGGATCCCCATCCTGGCCCCGGCGATGAGAGCAATCGGGATCGTCGAGGTGGATCGCGGCGCCCATTCGGCCATACACGAAAAAGTGAATCGCCAGGCCCGCGATTTGGTGGCGTCGGGACGTTCGTTGATCATTTACCCGGAAGGAACCCGCAGCCGCGACGGAGAGCTACGCCCCTTCAAGAAGGGTGCCTTCACCATGGCGGTCGCCGGCGGAGTTCCGGTTCTTCCGGTGACCATCGCCGGCACCTACCGGGCCTGGCCCCCTGGTCGGTTTTTGGTCCATGGCGGGCGCAGGATCACGGCTGTGATCGACCCGCCGATTGAAACGACCGGGATGAGGAGAGAAGACGTGACCCGTCTCACTGACGACACCCGGACCATCATTGAAAAACGATATATCGAACTCGGCGGCAAGGACGCCTAGGGCTCAGTCGTAAACCCCGGCCAGGAATGAGCTTCCGTTCCTGACCACCACCAGGAAGGCACCCGCCGAGGTGACCAACTGGTAACGATCGGCATGCGGTTCTCCTTTCCACCAGCGTCCGGTCAGCCGCCAGGGACCGGCCCAGTTCAACACCGATTCCCAGCGCGACCCGAGACGGACCCGGGTTGGGATTCCCTCATCCCATTCGATGTCGAAGGGAACCGGTTCGGGGGGGACCAGCGCAGGGCTCGGCCCCGGAGTCGCACCTGGCCAGGGAGCCGACACATCCCTTTCCGCCACGCCGGGTTCCTCTCCGAATCGATACCACAGCACCTGCTCGGCGGGCATCCTTCCCCCTTGTGGCGTGGCCTGAAGCACCCCTTCGGGGCCAACCAATGCCTGGGCCCGAGCCAGTGCCCTCTCCACCTCCGGTCGCCCCGGGTCATAGCCCTGCCATCCCAATGTTCCATCCAGCCCTGCCACGGGTTCGAGCAAAGCCAGCTGACGACCATCACCGGAGAGATCTGAGGGGTCGAGGCGGAGTCGGGCCAGGCCGCCCGGCACTCCCCCTTGCTCGACCCATGCCCGCAGCTGCCACCAGACCCTTTCGGTCAAGGTCGCCTCGATGAACGGATCGGCCGAACGCCAGGTGCGGGAGCGCTCCTTGCCATTAGCGGCCGCGGCTGTGATCTCGACCCGGTGGGGAGCCAAACCCTCCTTGCGCAGACCCAGCATCAAACGGACCGACAAAGCCCGGGCGGAGAAGGCAACCTGATCGAGGGTCTCGAGAGGATCGTCATAGAAGGCTTCCACTGCCAGATGGGGAGGTATCGAACGAGGCTGGGGTGCCTGGTCTTCCCCGCTCGCCAGGCGATGGGCATGGAGGCCCGGGTATCCGAAGCGTGATGCTACCGCCTCGCGGGGCAAGCCTGCCAGCTCCCCCAGGGTGGACACACCGAGCCAGCGGAATGTCGCGATCAGCTCATCTTTCTCGAGGGTGGAGATATCGAGAGTCGAGAGAAAGGCTGCCGTGTCCTCAATGACCTGGGGACCTTGATCCGCCGAGGTCGCCGCCCAGCGGGCCGCGAAAGGCCCTTCGGCGAGTCCGATCCGCAAACCGCTTTTCGGTTGATCGATGACATTCGACAACTCCTTGTCGACTCGCTCGACCAGCGGGCCCTCCCCTCCGTAATAGAGGATCGCCCCCCCCACCGACACCAAAGCCAAACCGGGCTCGACTACTTCGACACGCGGGATCAACCCTTCGAGGACCAGTACCATCTGCTCGAATCGCCTGGTCTCGGCCGCCAGATCACGTGCCACGACAAGAGCGGTAGGGCAAAGAGCCTCGGCTGCTCTTCTGCCCATCCCGAGCTCTACCCCGGCCTGACGAGCTGCGGAGTTGGCAGCCCGAATTCTCTGGGCCTCTCCCCCACTGACCCGGGAGGGCCGGTCCTCGAAGACGAAGCGCGGTCTGTCCGGTTCGACCTCTACATCGGTCAATGGCCAATCAGGAAACCAAACGCACAGGGTTCTCATTGAGATCAGACGCCAATTTTCGGAATACTTGGCGCCAATTTTTCGGGTATCAATTTTTTGGATATTGGGCGCCAGACGCCAGAAGAAGAAGAAGAAGAAGAAGAAGAAGAAGACCCAGTTGATGAATCAGAGAACTGCACCTCCCTGAGGGGTATCGATTTCCCGGAGACCTCCATCGACAGTTGACGTCCGCCCAGGCGCCCGTGTCCTTGATCGGGGCCCACCCACTCCACACCGCTTCCCCGGACTCGCATATGGGTGATCCCGGGGGGAAGGCCGCCGCGGAGAGGGCGCAGGACCAATCCGGCTTTTCGAGCCCGGGTGAGGGCAGCCAACCGGCGCAAATCGTTCTCGCCCACCCCGGCGGGGATCTCGGCATAGACCGCCGCCACCCCTTCCAGCACCGCAGCAGTCACTCGGGCCCACAACCTGCGTTCGGCACAGCGAACCACCACCAGGCGATGGCGATTCACCCCCACCTGCCAGGCCGCCAATGGTGAAAACCAGCCGCGCACGTCGATCACCACCACCGTCCCCACCCGTGAGGGAGCGGCCAGCAATGAAAGGCCCAGCCGGGTCAACCCCCACCCGGCCGGGCCCTCCAGCCCCACGATCTTCCCCGGCGACAGTAGGAAGCTGGCCCAATCGAAATTAGCCGGGTCGAAACTGGTCAAATCGCCCGTTCGCGGCCGGGAAGGAACCGCGATTGCCGCCTCCGTCATGTCGACTCCACCAAAGATCAGGGAGAGGCAGCCTATCGAACATACGTTCGATACGCAAAAGAGATTTGGCGGCTCGCTCCCGCCGAATACGTAATCCGGCCTGAGAGTCCCGGAAACCGGGATTGTGGCGCCAGGTTTCGTCTGATCCGGGAGCGGTGCGCCAAATTTGGACAGCGTCACATTGAGTGTTGCTGGGTGGGACGCGAAATGCCCGGTCAGGGCTGGTTTCGGTGGTAGTTATCCGGTAAACGACCGGATAGGAGGGTTCGGGGTGGGTCAAAACGGCGGGTGCGTTGTCCCCGCTGTGGGGGGTTGGAGACCAAACGGCACGGGACGACTGCTGCGGCCCCGACCGGTCTGACCGGTCCGAGCCGAGGGTTGCAGCGGTTCTTTTGCCATGGCTGTCGAGGAACGTTTACTTTCGCTCGGCGCAACGCTCCGCCTCGAGCCCAGTTCGACGAGGGGGTGCGGTTGGAGGCGGTCCGTCTCTATGTGCAAGGGTTGACCTCGTATCGGACTTTGGCCAGGTTGATGGAACATCGGCTGGGACGGCCGGTTTCCCGAATGACCCTTAACCGCTGGGTCGACCAGACCGCAACGAAGGCGATGACGCCTCTGCAAATGTCGGCGGCGCTGTCCCCCTCCTGGGGTGGATATTTGGGAGTGGACGGCAAGGCGGTGTTCGTGAAAGGGATTGAACATGCCCTGTTGGTGGCGGTCGACCAGACCACTCAGGATGTGGTTCATAGCCGTCTGGTCAAAGCCGAAACCATCGAAGCGTTCTATCGGCTGGTGCGGGAAGTCGTGGTGATCGCCGGATATCCCCTGTCCGGGTTGATCATCGACGCTTCTTCCAGCTTTGTGATCGCTCATAGCGACTATCCGGCCCGACTCCCTTTGCAGCTCTGTCGGATCCATTTCAGCCGCAACCTCGACTATGAGATCGCCAAAGCCAACCGTTCCCCCGACGCCTGGTTGCGGGCCGAGCTCAAACAGCGGATCCGGGACACCCTGTTCGCTTCCACCTACCCCCAAGCGCAGCTTCGGCTCCGGTCGCTTCTAGCCGACGCCGCCCTCTATCAGGGTTTCAGCCGGCATGACACCTTGGGCCAGCTGGAGAAACGGTTCGAACTGTTGATGACCCATCATCACCATCCCGGACTCCCAGCCGATTCCAACATCACCGAAAACGTGATCAAACAACTGGGGAAGAAACTGGCACTGATGGAAGGGTTCCAAACCGTCGAAACGGCCAACCGGTTCATCCGCCTGCTCGTCGCCTGCTACCGCTTCAAAAGGTTCACCGACTCTGGCAACGGACACAACGGTAAAGCCCCCCTTGAACTCGCCGGGGTCGACCTCACCGGGCTCGATTGGCTCCACTACCTCCACCAAAACCCACCACAGCAACACTCAATGTGACGCTCGTCAAATTTGTGGGATCAGGCGGGCTGACTCCGGTTCCCTTCGCGGGATTCTGCATTTAGATTCTCGGGCTCGGCCACATGACTCTCTGGCATTTGGGGTCCGGCCCAATTCTCTGGCTCGGGATTCTTGGCCCGCAGGTCGATGACCCGTTCGGCCTCCACCACACTCAGCGGGGACCCGCTGAGTGCCTCGAGGAAGGGCCGGCGGTCGAGGGCATAGAGCACCAAATCCGTCACGGCCGCAACGGTCGCGGTTCGAGGGATGTCCCTCACCAGCGCAGTCTCGCCGAAGAAGCTGCCTCGACCCAGCCGATTCACCTCGCTGGGTTCTACTGCCGACGCATCCCGTTTCAGAATCGAGACCACGCCAGACTCGATCACGCAGAACCGATCGCCTGGCTCCCCTTCCCTCACTACCGCCCGACCTGCCAGGACTTCGACCCGGACCAGATCACGGGAGAGCCGCTCCACCAACGATTGTTCGAGAACCGAGAACATCGGAATCGCCGCCAACAACTCACAACCAGGCCCCGGCAAGACCGATCTGGCATCAAGGCGCAGGAGAGATCGCCATTGAGTGAGACCGATGCCGACAACCAGCGCCCCGACGATCAGGAAGGCCCCCCGCCCTCCGAGCACCCTGACGAGCATCGGAGCGATTGCCGCACCAACCGCGACTCCGCCCATCAACATCGACTCCTGAAAACCGAACACCCGGGCAAGAACCCGATCAGGGGTGATTCGCTGTAGGAGGGTGCGGCCGCCAACATCGACAAATGACTTCCCGACCCCCGCCATCGCGAGGAACAGAAGAGAGGTCGTAAGACCATTGCTGGTTAGCGCGATCAGAGCCAGGGGCAATCCAATTGCGATCAATCCCCCGGCAACAGCCGGCGCCATTCGTCTTCGATTGACCAGGATCGCAGTTCCAGCGGCACCGACAAGACCGCCAATGCCGAGAGCGGACGCCAGTGTCCCCGGCCCGGATAGGTCAAGTGCCAGAAGCTCGAGGCCCAGGACCACCGTGAGGATATCGAGAGCGCCGATCACAAGGAACTGTGCGCCGAAGATGAAACTAATCCGCCGGGTTCCCTCGGATTCCCTCAGAGCAGCGAAACCTTCGACGGCGCTGTCGAGAACCGAGGGCCGGCTGATGTGGAGGTGCCGATCCCGCAGCGGCAGCGAACGCGTCATCAACGCCGCCACGACCGAAGCGGTCCCCGCCAACCAGAAGACCATGCCGGGGCCGCTCACCGCCAGCAGTCCGGCCGTTATCAACGGCCCGCCGAAGGCACCGAAACCCTCGGCCGAGCTCGACAGAGAGTTGGCCGCGGTGAGCTGTCCGGGTGTCTCGGAGATGTCCGGCAAGGTCGCGTAATGAACCGGTCGCGTCATGGTGATGCCGATGGCAGCCAGAGTGGCCGCGACGTAGACAAGGACCGGGGGAGAATCGAAGGTAAGCGCAGCGGCGGTGGCGAAAAAGGCGCTCGCCTGGAAGACGAATCCCAGCGATAGCGCCCGGTCGCGCCGCAACCGGTCTCCTATCTGGGCGAGGAAGGGTGCCAGCAACGTCGCCGGAACCAATTGGACCACTGCGATCAGTCCTGCCGCGGCCGCTCCCCCGACATCATATGCCCACACGAGAATCGCCACCCAGGTCGCCAGTTCGGCCGCACTGAAGATGAAGTAGGCGCCGAGAACGCGGCGGAGCGCCGGCGAACGCATCAGGGCCTGGAACTGCTTTAACCGGCCCTCAACCATGGTGGGCACCAACCATGCACCGGGCGCGTGCTGCTATCAAGGTCACGTGCCAGCAGGTAGAGGTCGCTGACTTGGAGCCAATTGGAGAGGTCCTGGTCGCAATTGCGATCCTCGTTGGCCTAGTCGGCATCGTGGTTGCGGCCATTCCGGGGCTGATCCTCATCTGGGGGGCGGTGCTGGTCTGGGCACTGGTCGAACAGACAGGAACAGGCTGGTTCGTCCTTGGCCTCGCCACCGTACTCACCGTTGCGGGCCAGGTCGTGAAGTACCTGATCCCGGGTCGCCGCCTTCGGGACGCCGGCATCCCCGGACGGTCCATTCTCGCCGGTGCGATTCTGTCGATCGTCGGTCTGTTCCTCATACCCCTCGTTGGTTTCATAATCGGCTTCGTACTCGGGGTGTATCTCGCCGAGCGCTACAGACTCGGAAGCCATGCGCAGGCCTGGCCCAGCACCAAACGAGCCATGTCGGCAGCCGGCATGTCGATTCTGATCGAGTTGGTGGCCGGTCTGGCGATCGCCGGGTCCTGGGCGCTGGCGGTGACGGTCCTTTAGCGGCTTTTCAGTTCTTCCAACTCTTCGAGGGTCTTTGGCCAGTCGTCGCCGAGCAGACGAGAGAGGGATCGATCCGCGAGCAATTTGCCACCGGTCTGACAGGTCGGGCAATAGTTGGTCTCGTTGGCCGCGTAGACGATTCGTTGCACCGCGGTCCCGCAACGAGGACAGGCTTCGCCATATTTGCCGTGCACGGCCATCTCGGGTCGGAAGGCTGTGACCTTCGTAGGCCATTCGTCGCCTACCTGAGTGCGAAGCAAATCGGTCCATTTGGTCAACTGCCCGACGGTGGCGGTATGAAGACGCTCGATCTCTTCAGGATCGAGCTGGCGGGTCCTCGCCACCGGTGAGAGGCGCGCTTCCCAGAGAATCTCATCGGAAAACGAGTTACCGATTCCGGAAAAAATACGCGGATCGGTCAGTGCCCGCTTGAGAGTCCGATTTTCCGCTATGAGCGCCGCAGCGAACTCGTCGGAACTGGCCTCGAGCGGCTCGACGCCGCCCCGATTCTCCCGGTCCAGCACCTCCTCTCCTCTCAAAATCCAGATACCGGCTCGCTTCCTGGTCCCTTGCTCGGTCAATATCAGAGACCCGCTGTCGAAGTCGAGCGCTGCCAGGCCGACCTTCTTCGGGACCGCGGTCCCGGCCGCCTTCCATTGGAGGCGTCCCGCGACCATCAAATGGATCACCAAGAAGAGCTCGTCGGGGAACTCGAAGACGATTCGCTTGCCAAGCCTGCGAAGTCTCACCACCGGTGCTCCCTGGGGGGCCGAATACGGGGGGTCGAAGGTCCGCAACACCGCCGGCGACGCCACCCGTACCTTGTTGAGGGTCTTCCCAACCACTCGCGCTTGTAGGGCTTCTATGTAGACAGTGATGTCGGGCAGTTCCGGCACGTCGCAAAGCTACCGCCCCCCGGCAGACAATTCCTGAGTACCTTGCAATCCCGATGACCACCGTTGCGCAACATTGGGTTCTGGCCCGCACCCCGCACGGCCTGCCCAAGCTGGCCGATTTCGAACTTCAAGACGTCTTGTTGGACGACCTCGAGCCTGACCAGGTTCTTGTCGCCAATCGCTTCGTCTCCGTTGACGCCGGAGTACGAGATCGTCTGTCCCGCGACAGCTATGGGACCCGCACCCAGGTCGGCGAGGTGATTGACGGCTTCACGGTTGGCGAGGTCATCGCTTCGACCCACGAACGTCTCGAGGTCGGAGACCGGGTCTCTTCGGGCACGGGATGGCGCACCCACTTCATCTCGAACGGAAAGGGCTTGTTGCGCCTCGACCCCCGGATCTTCTCACCGCCGATCCCCGACTCGGCCGCGATCGGAGTCCTGGGGGTGTCGGGCCTTACCGCCTACTTCGGGCTCCTGCGGGTTGCCCGGGTGTGGCCCGGGGAGACCGTCCTGGTTTCATCAGCCGCCGGCACCGTCGGGGCGACGGTCGGACAAATCGCTCGGATCCAGGGCTGTCGCGTTGTTGGAATCGCCGGGGGTTCCGATCGTTGCCGCTACGTGACGGAGACTCTCGGATTCGACGCGTGCATCGATCGTCACGACTCGGACCTTGTCGCTGCCATCGCGAACACCTCCCTTGATGGGGTCGACGTCTACTTCGACAACGTCGGGGGAGAGTTGCTCGACGCCGCCATCCTTTCGATGAACCAGGGCGGCCGAATCGCCATTGCAGGCCAGGTTGCCGAATACAACCTCGACGAGCCTCGCGGAATCCGCCATATAAAGGAGGTGGTCGAGCGACGACTACGTATCGAGGGGCTCGTGGTGTGGGACTACCTCTCTGATTTTCGACCGGCAATGGAGGAAATGGCCGAGTGGATCAGGGAGGAAAAGCTCATGTTCAGCGAGCACGTCGTCGATGGCTTCGCTCAGGCCCCGGCTGCATTCTGTGACCTCTTCAGCGGCTCGGCGGCGTTCACAAATGCGGGACTGGGGCGGTCGCTGATTCGGCTATAGCCGCCAGGGTTCCTCCGTGGCCGCGATCGAATCGGTAGAACACACCAATGCCGACGAGCAACGCACCCGCCACTGTCAGAAACATCGCCGGGTACCCGAACGCACCGATCACCAGGCCCAGCACCGGCGCGATCGAGAACAGCACGAGGTCGAAGACAGCGGTGAACGTCGCGGTCACAGTGCCGCGATCGCCGACCGGTGCTCTCATCGTGGCGATGGCGAGAACGACCGGATAGGTGATGCCGTGACCGAGACCCGTGACCAGGCCGCCGACCGCCAGGCCGCCTGTTCCACCGACGAGGCCGACAATGGCGAGCCCGGCCGCATAGAGAGCCAGTCCGGGTCCGACGATTCTCTTAGGGCCCACTCTGTCGGGAATCCTCCCAAACACAAGCCGCCAGACCACCGCCGACAGCGCGAAGGCTGCAAAGAATGGACCGACCGAGTTGAGGCCCGTCGTCGTCACATAGGTCTTGATGAAGATGAACGTCGTCGTGAATGCGATCGACAGAAAAGCGGTCGCCACCCAAACCGGACGCAAAGTCTCACTTCTCAGCACCGCCCGAAAACCGGTGGTCGTTGCCCCGACATTGACGCCGCTTCGCTCCAAGAACAGTGAGAGAACGAAAGCGATGACTGCGAACGAAGCCGCCACGACAAAGAGGCCTTGATAGCCCCATTCTGTGGTGAGGATGCCGTCGCCGATAGCGGGAGCGATCCCCATCGGGAGGAGACCCGAGATGCCGAACAAAGCGATCCCCTGTGTCCGGTTTTCGGCTGGGATCCGGTCGGCGATGTATGTCCAGAAGGCCGTGATCGTCACCGCCTGGCCGATGCCCTGGAACAGTCGGGCGGTCACGACCGCCACTCCCAGATGTCCGATGAAACCCATCGCCAGGGTCGACACTGCGACCATCAGCGTGCCGATCCGGATGACCAGGCGGCGGCTGTGCAGGTCCATGACCCTCCCGGCCCAGGGCCGCACGAGAATCGTCGCCAGCCCCGCCACTCCGACAATGAGCCCGATCCTGACCTCGTTGGCGCCGAGCTCGAGGAGATAACCGGGAAAGTGGACCAGCAGGCTGCTGCACAGCTCGGAAGCGAAGGCGGACAAGAAGACGAGCGCGAACCAGCGAGAGAGAAAGGATTGGCGAACCACCGGGCCTGATTTTAGGGCGAACGGCTCTACGTCAGAATCAGACGAAACCTGGCGTACGCTCCCGGTTTCCGGGACTCTCAGACCGATTACGGATTATCCGGGAGCCACCCGCCAAATTACGAGGTTTCGATGACGGGCGAATCCCCTTTTTCGCTGATCCTTTGCTGCTTCCGACGCCCAACCTGACCCACTACCGACCGACACCGCCAATGACCAACTCACCGACCCTTGAATCGGGGTGGTCGTTTGTCGCGGGTCGCCGCCAGCGCCTCCTTGTGATCTTCGGACATGAAGGTGACGAGTTCGTGCCCGACAGCGAAGTCGAAAGAGACATTCAGGGCCACTTTAAGCAGCTTGTTGACGGCGGCCTTGGTGTATTGGATAGCTAGAGGAGCACCCGCGGCGAGACGCGCCGCCAGGGCCAAGGCCTCGGTTTGAAGGCTCTCGGCCGGGACGACCCTGTTGACCAGGCCGATCCGCTCGGCCTCGCTCGCCGCGATCGGGTCACCTGTCATCAGGTATTCCTTAGCCCGGGCCGGTCCGACCAACAGTGGCCAGATGGCGGTGCCGCCATCACCGGCCACGATCCCGACTCTGACGTGTGGATCTGCGATGGTCGCGGTGTCCGCCATGATGATTACATCGCACAACAAGGCGATGCTCGCCCCCAATCCGATCGCCGGCCCGTTGATGGCTGCTATCACCGGAATCTCGATATCGACCAGGTCCCAGATCATCTGTTTTGCGTCCCTGCGCAAGTCGTGGAGACGGCCGGGATTATCGAGGCTCGGGAACCATGCGTAGTCGCCGCCAGCCGAGAAGGCCTTGCCCCGGCCCGTCAAGACCGCGGCGTAGGCATCCACTTCCCGGCGCAGAAGGCCGAACAACAGGGTCAGATCGCGGTGCAGGGCGTCATCGACCGCATTGAGCTCACTGCGAGGGTGGGCGATTGTGATTCGCACGACCCGGCCAATTCTCTCCACTTCGAGCGTATCGAAAGGCACATTGTCGAGTCCCGATGGCACGCCGCGACGATAACTCCCTCGAAGGTACGATGGCCGAAGTGGATCGGGCGATCGTCAGAGACTTCATGAACCGGTTCGAAGAACTGGCGAGCGGCGCGGCAGCAATCGGGGCGCTGGCAGTGGCTGATCGGGCAGGCGTTCTCGCAGCTATGGCCGGACGGGGACCCGTCACTGTGGCCGAACTATCCGCCGATAGCTTCGCACCCCGGTACGTCGAGGAGATACTCGTGGTCCTCGCCGCCGCCGGAGTCGTCGATTACGACGCTTCGACCGGTCGATTCCATTTGCCCGACGAACATGCCGCTTGTCTGACGGATCCCAACAGTCCTTACTCGCTGGCTGGCTGGCTCGACATGCTCCCGGCCGCCATGAAGGCGATCGATCAGATCAGCCACGCCACGATCCATGGGGGTGGAATTCCGATGGACCAGTTCGACGTTCGCGTCGTGGCCGGAGTAGACCGCCTGAACTCTCCCGGCACCCGAATTCTCCTCACCAAACGCTGGCTTCCCGCCATGCCCGACGTGGTGGCGAGGCTGGAAGCCGGAGCCCGGGTGGCAGACGTTGGATGCGGGTCCGGAGCCGCGGCTGTGTCGATGGCTCTGGCCTATCCGATGTCAACGGTGATCGGCTTCGACGTCGACCCCCGGGCCGTCGCGCGGGCCCGGGATCGGGCAACCCAGTCGGGACTCTCCAACCTTTCGATCGAGTTGATGCCGGCAGCGGAGCTACCGCCCGGGTTCGACTTCATCACCACCTTCGACGTTATCCACGACCTCCCCCATCCCGTCGAAGCGCTCGGACGGATTCGCTCGGCATTGGCCAAGGGAGGCACGTATTTGATGATGGAACCGGCCGCCCAGCCCTCACTCGTCGACAATTTCAACCCGCAGGGCGTCCTAACTTTTGGATCCTCCCTCCTGTATTGCCTCCCACAGTCCTTGGTCGAAGACGGCATGGGCCTGGGAGCCGGATGGGGTCCGATCCGGGCTGAGCAGCTCTGTCGACAGGTCGGTTTCACCCGATTCGAGCAACTGCTGATCGACAACCCTTACAGCAACTTCTACCGGGTTGAGGGATGACCGACGCCCCGGTCACCGACTTTCCGATCGAGAACCTGCCGTACGGAGTCTTCTCCGTCGGTGGCCGGGACCGCCGGGTGGGTGTGGCGATCGAGCAGAACATTCTTGATCTCGCCGCTCTGCCAGAGTTCGGTGGTTTGTTCGAAGCCGGCTCCCTGGAGCCGTTTCTGGCAGCGGGCCACGGCGTGTGGTCGGCGGTCCGCCAGGAGGCCATCGACCTCCTGACCGCGGGCGACCCCGAACCGCATCTGACCCCAATCGATGAGGCTGAGATGCATCTGCCATGCCGCATCGGCAACTACGTCGACTTCTTTTCGTCCATCGAGCACGCGACCAACACCGGGCGAATCCTGCGCCCCGGCACCGAACCGCTCACACCCAACTGGCGCCACCTGCCGATCGGGTACCACGGCCGGGCGGGTTCGATCGTTGTCGACGGAACCCCTATTCGCCGACCCAAAGGGCAGCATCGGGCGTCCGATGGCCCCACTTTTGGGGCCAGCACGAAGCTCGACTTCGAGCTTGAGGTCGGCTTTATCACCGGTCAAGGGCCTGAGCTAGGCGGATCCGTCACGAGCGCGGAAGCAGAGTCCTACATCCTCGGTCTGGTGCTCGTCAATGATTGGTCGGCCCGCGACATCCAGGCCTGGGAATCACAGCCACTGGGTCCATTCCTCGGGAAGTCGTTCGGCACGACCATCTCGCCATGGGTGGTACCGCTTGCTGCCCTGGCTCCGCACAGGGCGAAGCCGCCGGTCCAGGACCCTCCTCCACTCCCCTATCTCACTCCTGCCGGACAGGGTATCAACCTGGAGTTGACCGCGTCGGTCAATGGGGCAGTTGTGACGCGATCGAACCTCAGAAATCTCTACTGGACGATGAGCCAGCAACTCGCCCATGCCACGAGCAACGGTGCGACCTTTGCTCCGGGCGACCTTTTTGCCTCGGGCACGGTCAGCGGCGCCACGCCGGCGAGCAAAGGTTGCCTCCTCGAGCTAACAGCCAACGGCATCGAACCGATCACTCTCGAGAACGGTCAAGTCCGGGCCTACCTCGAGGATGGCGACACCGTCACCCTTTCAGCCTCAGCCGGCGGCAAGAGAAAGCCGAGGATCGGCTTCGGAAGTTGCAGCGGAACAATTTTGCCCGCCCGGCGCTAGCGGGTCCGCCCGGCGGTTGCAGGCCCGATCCTCACTTGACTAGCTGCCCGCCTTTCCAAACGTGCGTCACCCGCTCGGGGTCTCCCCAAACCGAATCGATCTCCAGAGGGCTCCGATCAAGCGCGATCAGGTCGGCCTCGAAGCCTTCCTGAAGACGCCCAGACCGCGGAGCTTGGGCTCCGAGGGTCAGAGGTCCGGCGGCGGTGGCGGCTTCGATCGCTTGCAGAGGGGTGAGACCGGCTTCGGTCAGATGCCTGAGTTCCCGTGACGCCAGCGAGTATCGAAAGCCGTGGACGGGCCCGCTCGGGAAGATGTCGGTTCCCATGGCGATCCTCACGCCGGTGGCAATTGCGATCTTGAGCGCCTGGGCATGAGTGTCGGCCAGGCCGGTGATCTTGCGGTAGGCGTAGCCCGGAACGTGCGCCTCCATGCCCAGCAACTCTTCAACAATGAAACGGGTCGGGACCAGGATCGCGTCCTTCTCCTTCATGAGCTCGGCCGCCTCTTCATCGAGGTAGCTGCCGTGCTCGATCGTCTTTACCCCGGCTCGAAGGGCGGCCATGATTCCCGGCTTTCCGTGGCAATGGGCGGCGACGACTCTTTCGGCCCTGGCTGCCTCGGCCACGATGGCTTGCAGTTCTTCATCGGAGAACTGTTGGTGAATCGGGTGATCCACTTCTGACATCACGCCGCCGGATGCGCAGATCTTGATGACCCGAGCGTTGCGTCGAAGTTGCTCACGAACCGCTCTGATGCATTCGGAAGGACCATCGGCGAGCCGGCCGACGATTCGGCTCCGGACAGAGATACCCTCATAGATGTCGAGTGGTATCGAATGGATATCCCCGTGACCACCTGTTGTGGAGAGGACCTCGCCAGCCCCATAGATGCTCGGCCCGATGACGCTCCCCTCCTCGACAACCGGCGCCAACTCGACTCCGTAACCGCCGACTTCTCGGACCGAAGTGACTCCACCGGCGATATAGCGGGCGAGGTCGGCAGTGGCCCTGGCTCCGGCTGCTGCCGGCAAAACCCAGGCCGCACCTTCCAGGCTCCACGACGGGGAGCCAAATAAGTGGGCGTGGCAGTCCCACAACCCCGGCATCACCACCGGAACCTCAATCACGTCGGCGTCGGGCGAGGAGGGTGCTGAAACGGTAGGCCCCGCGTACGTGATCACCGCGCCTTCAACAATGACGGTCCCGTTCGCGACCGGCTCCCCCCGTCCGGGGATCAGAAGATCAGCCTGGATTCTCAACATGGCCACCAGACGCTAGACGGAAAGCGGCAGGAAGGTTTCGCGTCCTACGCTCAGGTCTGGCGTCCAGCAGAGTGAGCAGTCAGCCCAACACGGTTTTGGCGCGGATTTCTGCTCCCGGGGTGTCGATCCTCCGCGCCAAAACCAGGGTTCGTCGCCGTAGTCTGGCGTCTGGCGCCTTTCTTAGGCTGCCTTCACGGCCGCCGGCTCCGCACTTGACTCGATCGCAGCTCCCCGCTTCGAGTACAGGATTGCCACTCCCAGAATCACAAGAGCCACCAGTGCGATCGTGAGCCTCACTCCTGTGTTGTTCCTCAAGCCGATGATCGCAGGGAGAGTAAGCAGCGAGACCAGGTTCATCACCTTGATAAGCGGATTCAGCGCGGGTCCGGCCGTGTCCTTGAACGGATCGCCAACGGTGTCGCCGATGACCGCCGCATGGTGTGAATCCGAACCCTTGCCTCCGTAGTGGCCTTCCTCGATGTACTTCTTGGCGTTGTCCCACGCCCCACCGGCGTTGGAGAGGAAGTTGGCCATCAACTGACCGGTCAGGATCACAGCTGCCAGGAATCCGCCGAGGGCCAGATAGCCGAGACCGAAGCCAACGATTACGGGGGTGAGGACGGCCAGCAAGGCAGGTGTCGTCAGTTCGCGCAGCGACGCTCTGGTGCAAATGTCGATTACCGGGCCATAGTCAGGCCTCTTCTCCCCGCTCATGATCTTGCCGTCGGCAAACTGGCGGCGCACTTCTTGCACAACAACCCCGGCCGTTCGGCTGACCGCCCGAATGGCGAGAGCCGAGAACATGAAAGGCACCGCGCCTCCGACCAGCAATCCGATGAAGGTCAGGGGGTCGGCGACATTGATAGAAGTCGCCGGATCTCGGAACAACTCCGAACCGACCAGTTCGAGCCCTAGTTCGCCGGCGATGGTTTCGATGAAGGATGCGAACAGGGCCACAGCTGCGATCACTGCCGAACCGATTGCGAATCCCTTCGTCACGGCCTTGGTTGTGTTTCCGACGGCGTCGAGGCTCACCATGATCTTCTGGGCCTCGCCCTCGAATTCACCCGACATCTCGGCGATCCCGGCGGCGTTGTCGGCCACCGGCCCGAAGGTGTCTTCGGAGACAACGACACCGGTCGTGGCGAGCATGCCCATACCGCAGAGCGCCACCAGGTAAAGAGCGAACTGAAGGTTGCCACCCCCGAGGACCACGGCCACACCGATGGCGCCAGCGATTGCCAGGACTGCCCACACTGAGGACTCGAGGCCAGAGGAGATCCCGGAGAGGACCGTCGTGGCGGGACCGGTCCGGGTGCTCTCGGCGATTTCCTGAACGGGCTTGGACTCGGTCGATGTGAAGTACTCGGTCAACCGTGACGCCACCTGGGCGAGGATGAGGCCCGCCACCACCGCGGCGAAAACCTTCCAGCCTTCGTTGCCGTTGTCGTTGCCGACGTAGAACATGGCGACGAGGAAGGTCCCGAGAATGGTGAGCAATCCGGCAGTCAGGAAGCCCCGATTGATGGGTGCCATAGCCGTCCGGTCGTTCGGCGTCGCTCGAACCATGTAGACGCCGGCAATCGAAGCCAGCACGCCGATGGCCCGGGCGACGAGCGGAAAGATGAGACCCAGTGCGGGGTTGGCCCCGATCGAGTCAAAGGCCGCCACACCGAGAATGATCGATGCGACCAGTGTGACTTCGTAACTCTCGAACAGGTCAGAGGCCATACCGGCACAGTCGCCCACGTTGTCGCCGACATTGTCTGCGATCGTGGCTGGGTTCCGGGGGTCGTCCTCGGGAATCCCTTGTTCGACCTTTCCGACCAGATCGGCGCCGACGTCGGCAGCCTTGGTGAATATGCCACCACCCACCCGCAGGAAAAGGGCGAGCAGAGAGCCACCAAATCCGAACCCGATCAGGATGGCTGACGATGTGTTCTGGAACACCATGATGATCAAGGTTGCTCCGAGCAGACCCAGACCGACCGTGAACATGCCGGCAACCCCACCCGTGCGGAACGCAACCTTGAGGGCGGCCGGGAGCGATCCGGACTTGGCGGCCGCCGCGGTCCGGACATTGCCCCGTACTGCCAGGCTCATGCCAATGAACCCGGTGAGGCCGGACAGGAAACACCCAGCGACGAACGCGATGGTTCGGAACAAGCCCGACTCGGCAAAGGAAAGTGCCACCGAGCCATCAGGGGCGAGGACCTCGGTTGACGTGAGGTAGACGACGACGACAAGGGGAATCAGGATCACGAGAATCGTCTTGAACTGCCTCCGCAGGTAGGCCATGGCGCCTTCCTGGATGGCGGCGGCGATCTCTTTCATCTTCTCGGTGCCCTGATCAGCCCGAAGCACGCCTTTCGACAGCAGGAACCCGACACCGAGTGCGATGAGTGCGGTTATGGCCGAAATGATGAGCCAAGCCCACTCGGCTGTGCCTAGTACGAACTCCTGATAGCCGCCTTCCGCGGCCAGGACCGTGCTCATTCGGGTTTTCTCCTCCTTGGGATGTTCAAACGGCCGCCTACCAAGACCAGCACTCCGCGAAGTGCGGCTATGAGGATCCAATCACGATCAGCGCGGGCCGGCCCGTGGGTCCGGGGAACGAGAGGTTAACAAGTCGCTGAGGGGGCAGAGCAAGCCCCCTCGTTGGCGCTCGGGTTCGGCCGATCCAGCTGCTAACGGCCCCGGTTCAGGGTGTCGACGCTCAGGAGCAGCCCCGCCAGGATCGTCCCGGCCCCGCCGAAGACGACCCCATCCGAAATCCACGCAAAGGTTGGCTCAGCGACGCCCATCAGGGATCCCGCCAGCGTCACGAGACCGACAATGGCGCCTGCGGCTACGAGGTTGCGACCGCCCCGAAGGCGGTTAAGAAGGGCAAACGCCCCCGACGCCACGGTCACGGCGGCCACGATCCAGGCCGGCCAGGCCGGAACCAGATCCACGATCCTAAGCGTTGAATTGCTCGCCAGGGCGACGACTCCGGCGAGGGCCTGAATAGCCCCGGCGGCCAGCAGACCCATGGCGACCGGCACGACGTTCTCGGGTGGGGCAGGCGCCAGGCTCGACGCATACTCGACCGGCACTTTCGGCGTATCCGGCGCCATCCGCCCTTCGATGTCCATACCGTCGTCGCGGGCACTCGCCAGAAGGCGATTGAGACGGGGGGAACTGGACGAGCGGATACCCAGAGCGATTGCGAAACGGGCGTCATCGTTGGTGGATACCACGAGTTCTTCGCCCTCGATCCGGAGATGGAATCCATCGAGTTTGGCGGCAACACCTATGTCGGACAGTGGCCAACGCCCCAATTCACCATGGGCCGATACCAGGCGAAGTTCCTCGTCCTCGAGATGAATCTCGACGCGAATGGCTGAATCGGCCTCGCCCATCATCCGGACCGTGCCTGTCAGATCGGTGTTCACCCTTGGTCGCCCTTCCAGCATCTCCCCTCCTACAGCTCATGCTAGAGGCGGATTCCGCGAAGGCATGGGGTCCCATCGTGACCGCTAGCCTCCGGCGCCCTTGCCAGACTTCATTTATTCGATGGGACGGGTCAGCCGCCACTACCCCCCGGACCGCGATGTGCTCCGCGATATCACCCTGGGCTTTTATTACGGAGCCAAAATCGGGGTGATCGGCCCCAATGGCGCCGGAAAGTCCTCCCTGTTGAGAATCATGGCCGGCCAGGACGACGGTTACACCGGCGAGGCCAAGCTCATGGAGGGTTACACGGTTGGGTTGCTGGAGCAAGAACCCCACCTCGACGAGTCAAAAGACGTCGTCGGAAACGTGATGGATGGCGTCACCGCCACCAGATCCCTTCTCGAGGACTACCAGAGAGTGATGGATGGCTGGGCCGATCCGGACGCCGACTACGAGAAGCTCGGGGCCAAGCAGGAAGTTCTGGAGAAGAAGATCGAGGCGGCCGGTGCCTGGGATCTCGACCGCCAGGTGGAGATCGCAATGGACGCGCTGCGGGTCCCTCCCCCCGATTCTCCGGTGTCGCGGCTGTCCGGCGGCGAGCGCCGGCGGGTGGCTCTCTGTCGCCTGCTGTTGGCCCATCCCGATCTTCTCCTTCTCGACGAGCCGACGAATCATCTCGACGCCGAATCGGTTGCGTGGCTGGAGCGATTCCTCCACGAGTACACCGGCTCGGTCATCGCCATAACTCACGACCGCTACTTCCTAGACAACGTCGCCGGATGGATCCTCGAACTGGACCAGGGCCGGGGCATCCCCTACGAGGGCAACTATTCCGGGTGGCTTGAGCAGAAGGGAGCCCGTCTCAAACAGGAGGAGCGAGAAGAGTCCGCCCGCCAGCGCACCCTGGCGCGTGAGTTGGAGTGGGTCCGCATGTCCCCCCGGGCTCGACAGGCCAAGGGACAGGCGCGTTTGACCCGATACGAGGATTTGGTCGCCGAAGCCCAGGCGGTCGAAAAGCGAGCCGATCGATTGGAGATCGAAATCCCATTCACCCGGCGCCTGGGCGACAAGGTGATTGAGGCCAAGAATCTTCGCAAGGGATACGGCGACCGATTGCTTATCGAAGACCTCGACTTCACTCTGCCGCCCGCCGGGATCGTCGGTGTAATCGGCCCCAACGGAGCCGGTAAGACCACTCTCTTTCGCATGATCACCGGAACCGAAACGCCCGACTCCGGCACGATCGAAATCGGATCGTCGGTGGACCTCGCCTATGTGGACCAGACCCGGGACGCGCTGAAGGCCGAGAACACGATCCATCAGGAGATCTCAGGCGGTCTCGACATCATCAAGGTAGGCAACCGCGAGATCAACAGTCGGGCCTACGTCGCCTCACTCAACTTCAAAGGCTCCGACCAACAGAAGAAGGTTGGAACACTGTCGGGTGGTGAGCGCAACCGGGTTCACCTGGCAAAGATGCTCCGCACCGGCGGCAACGTCATCCTCCTCGACGAACCCTCCAACGACCTCGATGTCGACACGCTGCGAGCCCTGGAGGAGGCATTGATCGCGTTCCCAGGTTGTGCCGTTGTCATTTCCCACGACCGGTGGTTCCTCGACCGGATCTGTACCCACATCATCGCTTTCGAAAACGATTCCCAGGTCCGCTGGTTCCAAGGCAACCACTCCGAATACGAGAGCTGGATGAAAGCCAACCTGGGCGAAGAGTCCCTGCAACCCCACCGGGTGAAATACAAACCCCTGACGGCGTAGACAGGAGGCCTCGAGACAATCAGCGAAGAAAAACTCATGCCGCCGATATGTCTCCAAGAGAAGAATCAGCGAAGAAAAGGGGGGCCTTGGCGCGGGCTCGCATGGTGTCCCCCTGCTTGAGGGGGGACCGACCGAAGCGGAGCGAGGTCGAGGGGGGTGCGCGAACTCCGGCCGCAGTCGAAACCGAACGCCGCCGCCGGTTCGTCTCGAATTTCTTCGAAACGCCAGTTGGAATCAGGGTTTTCTGTCATACCCAGCCTTCATACAGTCTCATATGGATGGGTGGGGTGAGAGCCGAACGGTCGATCAGCAGGTCGACTCGTGGCAGCAGGAGATCGTCGAGGTGGAAGCTGCCATCACCCGCCTCCGGGCCCGCCAAGTCGTCCTGATCCGCCAGTTAGACCGCTACCAGGTCGACTGCGGCGACGGAGCCCGAACCATGGGTGATTGGACCGCCGCCCGCTTGGATCTCTCTCAGCAGACTTCTAGTCGTCTCACCCAGCTCGCCCACGCCGCCGACCGAGAGATCGATCAAGCGATGACCGAGGGGAAATGGGGGTTGGACCGGGCTGCGGCTTTGGTCAAACTCCGCCAAGCCGGCCTCAACCACCAAGACTTCACCGACGCAGCCGAGAACTTTTCGTTGGGCCGCCTCTACGGTCTGTTAGACCGGCTCCGTGACATCAGCCCTGCCGACGAAACCCACGTCTTCGAGTACCAGTATTTCGTGATCCGACCCTCCCTGGACGAATCGGTCTACAAACTGTGGGGTGCTCTCCCCGGCATCGACGGCCGCATCATCGAAAAGGCCCTCACGCAACGCGAAACCGAATTCCCGGTCCTCCCCCACCAAGGGCAGGGACAGAGACGAGCCGAAGCCCTCACCTCGATCTGTTTGGACTCCCTCACCGGCGGATCCGAAGACAACACGGGTCGGGCGGTGACGGTGGCGGAAGTGTTCATCGACGCCAACCTCGCCGCCCAATCCCACGGAGAGGCCGGCGCCACCGTCTCTTCCGGTCCCAGAGTCGGACCCAACACCCTCTCCGAGATCCTCTGCACCGGCCAAATCCGCCTCATCGTCACCGACGGCCTGCACCCCACGGCTTATTCGGATATGGGAGAAGCAATCCCCGGCCATATCCGCCGCTACGTCCAATGGCGGGACCAGAACCAATGTTCGATCGAGGGATGCCACAGCCGCTACCGCCTCCAACCCCACCACATCCGCCAACGATCCCACGGCGGCAACCACCACCCCGACAACCTCATCACCCTCTGCTGGTTTCACCATCACGTCGCCATCCACGGACTCGGCTACCCGATCGACCCCACCTGCCCGGTCCACCGCCGACGACTCCTCAAACCCCAAAACCACGGACCACCCGACGACTTGCGATGGCCGAGCGCGTCCTTTCAATCCGTCGCCATGCCCTCAACTCTGAACTGATAGTGAACATCCCCTTCGGGGCCGAATCCGCTCAGCGACACGTCGTAGTTCCCCTCGAGATCACCTACCTCAATCACCCACACACCTGGTCGCACGACTAGTACGACGTCGATCGCGTCTGCGCCGTCCTGGTGGAGCGACGCCGCGAACTCCCAGCCGGCAAAGGGCCAGAAGATCTCGATGTCCTCTCCGACCTCGCCGAGACTGGGCAACGGGTCGGGTGGCACGCCGTCGGCGCAATAGCCACTCGTGGCAGTACTCCAACACACGGTGTAGGGCTACAGTTCGAGCCTCGCATCACCGGTCTTAACGACCAATGGTGGTGGCTGCTCGCCCACCGAAGACACCCGGCCACATCCCGCGGCTATCAGGATCGACGGCATCAAGAGGCACGTCCGGCGGACTACTTCGATCTCTCCAACTCCTGCAGTTCGAAACTCGGACAACGGTCGGTCCCCCTCCAGGTTTCCAACAGCGCCGTCAGAACGACATCGCCCCTGGGCCGAGGCTCCCAACTTTCGAACGGCCTCCAGGCTTGACGGTTTCCTAAGACTCCGATGAGGTGCCCTTAAGCCGGTCCTAGAGATGCTTACTCGGCCATACGAAGGAGTAATGCATGGAAAACGGGATCGACGATCCCCTCCAAAGAGCTAGGAATCCAATGCGGCGCGGACGAGCCCGACACCCTTTGAGCCTCCTTGCACTGGGGGCATCTCTGTCGGGACTTCTATTGAACCCGGGTACGGCTTCCGCGATCGGCGAAGGCTCCTTCGCATTCGCCTATGAATCAATCGGAGTAGTGGGTGTAGCAATACAAGGCAGCATGTCGAGGTCTACACATTGGCCTCAGACGCGGACAAGTTCTGGCTGCCCGCCGGCCTCGCGATAAGCGGTGGCACCCTGGCAACTTGGGCGAACAACCTTTCCGACACCAGTCCGTATTGGGCCAACTTCTCGTCGAACCCGCAGGAGCACGGCGCCGACGCCGTCTGGATGCAAATGTGCATCAGAGGCAAGGAAGCCTCGAGCACCGGCATGACAGCCGACCAGCAAAACGACGGTGATCAGCGTGATCGGTGAGATCAACCACCGCACGGGCGGCGTTCCTGTCTACATCTCCCCACTCAACCTCTACACCCAGAACGACTGCGGCGCGACCGGGCCGTACGGCGTTCCCAACGCCACCGAACTAGCCGATTGGGCATCAGCATCAGGTCTGGCCTCAAGGGGACCGAACACCGGACCATTGGACCATTCACAGCTCGCCAAGGATTCTTGTCACCTCAACGACACCGGACTTGTCGTTGTGGGCAAGCCAATGGTCGACTTCTTCGACGTTGTCGACTTTCCCGACGAGCCACCTGTTGCCGATTTCACCTATTCGCCGACGCGTCGGGTGAAAGAGCAAATCACGTTTCAGGACCTGAGTACCGATGACGACACCGTCGTGTCCTGGACGTGGTCGTTCGACGGAGTGGTGCAGGCCGGTCAGCAGGCGCAGTTCAAATTCCCGCAGTCCGGAACGCACGAAGTCATGCTGTCGGTAACCGACGACAACGACAACATCAGCGCTACCACGAAACTCGGTACGGTCCGCGCGACCACCAACAGATAGAGCGCAGCCGACGGACTGAGTGAGCGAAGGACCCGGAATACGGGTCCTTCTTCCGCCCACGATTCAGTCCTTCTTCATGTCCTCGAAGGCGTCTTCGAACGACACCGCAGCCCGGCGCCGGGGTTCGCCGCCTTCGGGAGCCGAAGCATTGGCCGGCTCACGCGGGGGTGCCGGGGGACGCTCACTGCGGTCTCGATCACGGGGCCGCTCGTCGCGGCTTCCACCGCGGGGACGGTCACCACCGCCACTACGTCCGCGGTCGCCCCCACGATCGCCATTGCGGGGCCGTTCACGATCACGATCGCGGGGCCGGTCGTCGCGGCCGCCTCCGTCAGACACGGACGGAGCACCTTCCTTCGGGACACCCTCGAGCGGACGAGCCAGCTTGAGTGCGAGCTTGCCGGTGCGGCCGTCGATCTCCTCGACGATCACTCCGATCTTCTGCCCGAGGTCGAGGTAGTCCTCCACCCTTTCAACCCGACGGGAATCGTCGAGCTTGGATATATGCAGCAGCCCGTCACGACCGGGCAGGATGTTGACGAAAGCACCGAACTTGGTGATGTTGACGACTTCGCCGTCGTACTCCTTGTTCATCTCGGCCTCGGGCGGGAACACGATATTCATGATCCGCTCTTTGGCAGCAGCCAGGGCTTCACTGTCGCTCGATGCGATTCTGACGAGGCCAAAGCCGCCCTCTTCCTCGATCTCGATCGACGCACCGGTCTTCTCCTCGAGTTCCCTAATGACCTTGCCCTTGGGGCCGATGACCTCGCCGATTTTGTCCTTGGGAATCTGAATCGATTCGATTCTCGGCGCCCACTTGTTGAGCTCGGTTCGAGGAGCGGGCAGCACCTTGTTCATCGCCTCGAGGATGAACAAGCGAGCAGTCCTCGCCTGGTCGAGTGCAGCGGTCAGCACCTCGGAAGGCAAGCCTTGCAGCTTCGTGTCGAGCTGCAAGGCGGTGATGACTCCGGCGGTCCCGGCCACCTTGAAGTCCATGTCCCCGAGTGCATCTTCGGCGCCAAGGATGTCGGTGAGGGTGACGTACGTGCCGTTGCGCTCGATCAAACCCATGGCGATCCCGGCCACCTGATCGGAGATCGGAACGCCGGCATCCATCAATGAGAGAGACGATGAACAGACGGCCGCCATCGAGGTCGACCCGTTCGAGGAAATGACCTCTGAGACCAGACGCAGTGCGTAGGGAAAGTCCTCTTCGGTCGGGATTACCGGGAGCACAGCCTTCTCGGCCAGGGCACCATGCCCGATTTCCCTTCGCTTGGGACCTCGCATGAAGCCCGCCTCGCCAACCGAGTAGGGCGGCATGTTGTAGTGGTGCATGTATCGCTTCGAATCCTCGGGTGCGAGGGTGTCGAGCATCTGCTCCATCTTGAGCATTCCCAGGGTGGTGATGTTCAAGACCTGGGTTTCACCGCGCTGAAACAGAGCCGATCCGTGGGTTCGACCGACCAGCCCGGCCTCGATCAGCAACGGGCGAATATCGGTGGGTCCGCGACCGTCGAGCCTGATCCCATGGTCGGCCACCATGGCCCGCATCATGTCCTTGAGGACGCTCTTGAACGCTCGCTTGAACGATTCCTTGTCTTCGTCTGCGATTGCGAGTTCCTCGGCCACGGCCTGGGAGGCGGCAGCTTCGGCGGCATTGCGATCGGCCTTGCCGGGGATTCGGATGACGTCTTCGAGCTTGGGCCGGGCCGCGGCCGCGACCCGCTCGTACATTTCGGGTGAGTAATCGATGACCAACGGCCAGTTGACTTCCTTGCGGCCGACCCGCTCCAGGAGTTGCATCTGAAGATCGATCACCTCGGCAATCGAGACCTTGGAGAGCTCAAGCCCGGCCGCGACGGTCGCCTCGTCGGACGGCGGGTCGCCAGCGGCGATCAGGCGAAGCCCGTGCGGAGTGGAGCCGGCCTCGACCATGATTATGTCGATACCTCCGTTGGCATTGCGGCCACCGGCGACAGTGATTTCGAAGACCGACTCGGCCATGTCCTCGTGGGTCGGAAAGGCTATCCACTCGCCCTTTTTGAGGGCAAGGCGGGTTGCGCCGACTGCGCTCTCGAAGGGAATACCTGAGATCAGCAGGGCGGCCGAGGCCCCGTTGAGACCGATGACGTCGTGATTCTCTCCGTCAATGGCGAGGGTGAGTGCGACGACATGGGTCTCGCAACGGAATCCGTCTGCAAAAGACGGACGCAAGGGTCGGTCGATCAAGCGGCAGGCCAGAGTGGCGGCTTCGGTGGCGCGTCCCTCTCTCCGGAAGAACGAGCCCGGGATCTTCCCGACTGCGTACATGCGCTCTTCGAAGTCGACTGTGAGTGGAAAGAAGTCGATTCCTTCTCGAACGGTTTTGTTGGCGGTTGCTGCAACCAGCATTTCGGTCTCGCCCATGCGGGCGACTACTGCGCCGTCTGCCTGGAGGGCAAGCTTGCCTGTCGAAAGGGATATCTCTTTCCCTCCAACCAGGCCCTGGACGGTAATTTCGGGCACTAAGTGCTCCTTTGCTCTATGTGGAGCGGTCCGTTACCAGTTGTCATCTCTGAGCGGTGACCTGGTTCCCCAGTGACACTGGCTCAGCGATCGCAACTAGCAACCGACCAATCTCCTACCTGTGTGTTGTCCATATTCAGTTGTTATTCAGTTGTAGGTGATCCGGCGTACGGGTCCGGCATGGCGGACGTTCCCGCCGTACTAAGAAAGGGAACAGCCCTCCGGCCGCTCTACTTCCAAGTCTCTCTCGGGTCGGACTCCTAGCGACGGAGTCCGAGTTGGGCTACCAGGGTTCGGTAGCGCTCAACATCCTGGCCGCGCAGGTAATCGAGGAGCCGACGCCGCTTGCCAACCATCATCAGCAAACCACGGCGCCCGTGGTGATCGCCCTTGTGAAGGCGAAGGTGCTCGGTCAGATGGTTGATTCGCTCGGTCAGCAAAGCCACCTGCACCTCGGGCGACCCGGTGTCGCCTTCTTGGTGGCCAAACTCAGTAACGATCTCTTGTGTGCTCTTCATTACGCGCGAAACCTGAAATCAAAAGGGAACAGCGTCAGTTTAGCACCTCCCGGACCCTCTCCACATCCAAGCCGATCTGCCTCGTCAGAGGCTCCACACCGTCGAATCGCACCTCGTCTCGCAACCGAGCCCTGAAGTCGATGGCTATGAAATCGCCATACAAGTCACCTGAATAGTCGAGCAGATAGGCCTCGATTGTGGTCCCGCGGCCATCGAAAGTTGGACGCGTGCCCACGTTGATCGCAGCCGAAAACACCTCGTCTCCCACCATCGCCTTTCCCGCGTAGACGCCCCGCCCTGGCAACTGGCGGTCGGGGGGGATGGCGACATTGGCGGTCGGGAAACCGATCGGGCCACCTCGTCTCTCACCTTCCACCACTTGACCGGCCAGCTCATAGGGGCGGCCGAGCAACGCTGCGGCTTCTTCGACACGGCCGTCGCTGAGCAGTTGGCGGATCCTGGTCGAAGAGACAACCCCGTCGCGGTATCCAAACAAGCCGACGATCGACACCTCGAAACCCAGACGTTGGCCCTCAGCGGCCAGCAGCGCGGCGTCACCACCGCGGTCACGTCCGAATCGGAAATCGGCCCCGACGACGACCCTCTTCGCCCGGAGTGCCCTGAACAGCACTTCTTCACAGAATTCGCCGGCCAACAAGTGGCGGATGTCGGGAAAGTCGAGAACTCCCGCAATCTCGACACCGAGTTGACGGAACTGGTCGATCCTCTGGTCGACGCTTGTGAGCATCTTCGGAGCTCGCTCGGGCGCCAGGATCGAAAGCGGGTGCGGGTCGAAGGTGACGACTGCCGGGTTGATTCCAGACAATGCAGCCAGCGCGATCAGGTCGGCTATGACCTGGCGGTGACCGATATGGACGCCGTCGAATACACCAATCGTCACCGCAGTATCGACACCCACCTCCCACTCGAAGGGCGGACCGGTCAGGACGATCATGAGATGACCACCTCCGCCCGGGCGACACCGTCGGCGGCCACATAGACAGCAACCAGTTCGCCGGCCGGGTCGACCACCGCGATCGGGCCCTCCATCCCAACAGCTTCCAAAGCCCGCCCATGGGTTGTTCGCTGTCGTTGGTCGTCATCGACCACGAGGCGCGGCATAGGACCCACCGCAGCCGCAAGAGGAAGGAGCGAGGACTCCCAGCGATCAAGATCCTCGATCGTCAAGGCGAGGTCAAGCCCAAAGGAGCCAACCCTGGTCCTCCGGAGACCCTCGAGGTGAGCGCGGCCGCCCAGGACTTTGGCAATGTCATCGGCCAGCACCCGCACGTAAGTTCCTTTGGAGCACTCGACCGCAATTGTGGCCAAGGGAAACTCGCCGCCCTCGAAGTCGACGACTTCGATACTGAAGACTTCGACCGGGCGTGGTTGCCGTTCGATTTCTTCTCCGGCGCGGGCCATCTCATGAAGACGGCGCCCGCCGACCTGGATCGCCGACACCATCGGAGGCGTTTGTTGGATGTTTCCTCGAAAGCCCGCCAGCGCCCCGGCGACCTGCGGTTCGGTCACCGGCATCGGCTCGCGCGCGATCTCGCGGCCGTCGGCATCGAGCGTGTCGGTGGCGATACCAAAGCGAACCCTGGCGATGTACTCCTTGTGGGATTCCTGGACATAGCGCAGGAGACGGGTGGCCCGGCCTATCCCGATGACGACCACACCGGTGGCCAGCGGATCGAGGGTCCCGGCATGGCCGACGCGCTTAATCCCGGTGGTTCGCCTGACCGTGGCCACAATGTCGTGAGAGGTGGGGCCGGAAGGCTTGTCGATGACAAGCAGACCGTCGGCCATCACCGCGTCAGCAAGGCGCGAACCGCTTCGACTGCCTCCTCCGGCGAACCCCTGAAAGTGAAACCGGCCGCGTTGCGGTGGCCGCCGCCCCCGAGGGCCTGCGCGACTGCCCCAACGTCTGCCACACCTCGCGAACGGAGGCTTCCTTTGAACTCACCCGGGCCATGTTCTTTCAAGAGCAAAGCTGCGCCGGCCTCGACCGGTAGTCGGATTAGGTCGATCAGAGGATCGCTGTCGGCGAGGCCGATGCCCCCGGCTTCCAGGTCTGCCAAGAACATCACCGACCAGACCAATCCCGCTCCCGGTATCAACTCAGCCCGTTGCATCACTTTGCCCGCCGCGGCCAAGTAGCCGAACGGCGTTTCTTCGTAGACATGTTGACCGATGACTTCGGGACGAGCCCCGGCCGCGACGAGGTCGGCGGCGAGCCTGAGAGTGGCAGGGGTCGTGTTGGAGTACTGGAACCGTCCCGTATCGGTGACGAGGCCGGTGAGCAGGCTGGTGGCGATGCGATCGTCAATCTTCCAACCGGCTGCTTCGATCAGCAGGTATGCCAACTCGGCCGATGCCGCTGCCCGTGGATCGATGATGCTCAAATGCCCGAATCCATCGGAACCCTGAGCGTGGTGGTCGACCACGATGAGACACTCGGCTCTGTTGGCAACGGGCGCCATTCCTCCCAACCGCTCAATGTTCCCCGCGTCGAAGCTCACCATCAGCTTGGGCTCGGCGGGGACTTCGTCGGGCGGCACCAGCAGTTCGACCGGGAGAAATCGGAGCGAAGGGCTATACGAAAACGGGGGCCCGAACGAAGGAAAGACCTTCTTCCCGGCGGCGACCGCAGCGACTGCCACCGCCAGCATGCTCCCCATGGCATCGCCATCGGGACCCACGTGGCACGTCAGCACGATTTCGTCTGCGCCGGCCAGCAACCGTCCGGCCCTTTCCAGGTCGGGAAATCGAACGTCCGATGCCTCAGGCACGCTGCTCGTCACTTTCTGAGATTCTGCCCTCGATCGGGGCGGACTCGGTCTCATCACCGAGCTTGCGCAGGAGGGCTTCGATCCGCTCGCCCTGGAGCACCCCCGTGTCGGCTTTGAACTCCAACTCGGGGGTGTACTTCGTGCGAATCTCCTTGCCCAGGGCGGCCCGGAGCCGGGGTGCAGCCGCGGTCAGCCCCTTCAGACTGTCGTCAATCTGGGAAATATCCACCGTGGAGATGAAGACTGTGGCGTGTCTCATGTCCGGAGATGCGTCGACTCCGGTGACCGTCACAAAACCAAGCCTCGGGTCAGTGAGGCGCTCGATTTCTTCGGCAAGAACTTCCTGGATGATGGCGTTGACCCTTCGCGATCGGGGGTAGGAGGGTTTACTCACTGGCGGACTCCATGTAATAGACGGCCACGTCACAGACCTCCACCTCGAGGTTGTCGTCAACGTAGCGACGAATCCGATCGATCAAGGTGTCCAGTCGGCCACCGTCCGGTGCTACTACCGCAACGCCGAGTCCTACTCGCTGCCAGGTGTCTTGGTGATCGACTTCGGACACGCTCACGGACACCTGGCGTCGGAGGCCTTCGATGAGTGGGCGCAGAACCGCACGTTTCTCTTTCAGGCTCTCAGACCCCTGAATGTGAAGCTCGAATCGGAGTGCGGCAGCCTTCATGGTCTGAAGTCCCGAGGTTTCTGCTATTCGCGGGCGACTTCGCGGATCTGGTAGGCCTCGATCACGTCGCCTTCCTTGACGTCGTTGAATCCGGCCAGACCGATGCCACACTCAAACCCAGCTGCCACGTTGCGCACGTCGTCCTTGAAACGGCGCAACGACCCGATGACTCCGTCGAAGACGACTACGCCGTTCCTCAGCAAGCGCGCCCTGGCATTGCGAACCATCTCGCCCTCGGTGACGTAAGAGCCGGCAATGGCACCGATCCGGGGCACCTTGAAGACTGCGCGCACCTCGGCCGTCCCCAGCACTGCCTCGACCTCGTCGGGCGCCAGGCGTCCTACCAGCATCTGTTCGAGTTCCTCGAGGAGCTCGTAGATGATGCCGTAGGTTCGAATCTCGATGCCCTTCTCCTCGGCCAAGCGCCGGGTCTTGCCATCGGGCCTGACGTTGAACCCAACGACGACCGCTTCGGTCACTTCGGCCAACTTGACGTCGTTCTCGTTGATACCACCGACGGCGCCATGCATGATGTCGATGCGGGCGCCCTCTCTTTTGATCTTGACGATCGACTCGCGGAGCGCTTCAAGCGATCCGTGGGCGTCGGCTTTGACGATCAGCCGCAGCTCGGCCTCGTCGGCGCGAAGTTGCTCAAGCAGATTGGCCAGTCGCTCTCGAGCATTGGCCGGCGTGTTCAACGCCGCGTCCCGTTGAGACTGCATGCGATCGGCAGCGATAGTCCTCGCCTCACGATCGCTCCCGGCAGCCTCGAACTGGTCGCCGGCGGTCGGGACGTCTGACCATCCCATTATCAGCACCGGAGAGGAAGGACCGGCTTCCTTCATTCGGTTGCCAGCCCAATCCATCATGGCCCGGACCCGGCCTGCCGCGGCCCCGGCGACAAAGGCATCG
>DATLEZ010000074.1:0-5536 GCA_035525055.1 Acidimicrobiia bacterium
CGAGGTATAGGTGGTCGGCGATCTCTTGGTTTGTGTGTCCCCGGGCGAGGAGGCGGAACACGTCGAGCTCTCGTTCGGTGAGGGCCTCGAGCCGGAATGGAACTCCGGTGGTCGGCGGCGGCCTTTTGACGAATTCCTCTAAGGTGATAGCCTTCGGCTAGACACATGGCCGGTTAGAGAGCGCATGTAGGCGCGCCGATAGAGGGAGGTACTCATGGGCGAGCGGGTAACGCTTCGGATCGGTGCGGTGGCAGCCATCGTCGGGGGTGTCATCGCTCTGGTGGCCAACATCCTGCACCCGCGTGAGGCCGACATTCTCGACAGCACGGAGGGGTTGTTGACTGAGGTCGCCGGGTCAGACATCTGGGTCGGGGTCCATTTCGCTATCGCGGTGGCGCTCGCGCTCCTGCTAGCTGCTTTGTACGGTGTCAGCCGTTCGATCACCAGTGAGAGTGGCCGGCAATGGGCTCGGCTCGCCTGGGGTGCGGCAGTTGCCTCAACGGCGATCGGGCTGGTGCTGCTGTTTGTTGACGGGATCGCCGTGGCCGACGCAGCCGACACTTGGTCGAGTGCTTCTGGAGCGGCCAAAGACACCGCCTTTGCAGCTGGGTCAGCGATAATTTCACTGAGTTTTGCGCTCTTCACCGGGTTCATCGTGATCTCCTTCGGAGCACTGCCGCTGCTCTACTCAGCGACCCTTCTCTCCAGCGACGATTATCCGGCGTGGCTCGGCTGGGTGGCGGGGTTAGCCGGAGTCCTAGGCGTCGTCGCCGGGGTGCTGCAGTGGTTTGCCGGACCGTCGACGCTCTCGGCATTCGTGCTATTCCCGATCGCATCGATCCTGTTCACACTGTGGATCATCTATACGGGGTTCCTGATGTGGCAGAAGTCGGCGGCGGTGGTGCCAGCAACCTAAAGCGGAGAGGTCTCACCGACCCCGGTCCTGCAATCGCACATACTTTGCACGTCAAGACGAAGGTTGCCCGCTCGACGAATAGGAGCACCTTGAGCGCACTCGTAACCGGCACGGGCGCACCCGCCCATATGTGCTGCCGGCTCAAGGGGTCATTGCAACACTTCGGGCGAGTTTCTCTGAGGGTGACATCCATTGGAGGGTTTGTCGAGGCCGGCGGGTTGAGGGAGTGGGTGGCTTCGTCGAGGTCGGCTCGGGTGAGGGCTCTACGGGGGGCAGGGTGCGGGGATTGCTATGAAATGGAAACGGGTGATCGGGTGGGCTGTGCTGGGGACGCTGCCCGGCCTGGAGCTGGTTGTATAGTCGGTTCCAGTCGACCCCGACCTAGACCTGCTGCTGGGTGTCGGTGGCCAGAAACCCGCGCAGAATCGCGGAAGTTCTGACCGGCTCCTAACAGTCACACCCCTTCAATGCGAGCCACGGCCTCCGTACCTTCACCACCATGTATGCGGCCACGACTTCGGTGGCGCTGGTGGGGGGTGAGGCTCGACCGGTGGAGGTCCAGGCCCACGTCGGGCGTCAGACCGAGGCGTTCAAACTTTCCGGGTTGCCCGACACCGCGGTGCGCGAGGCCAAGGACCGGGTGCGGGCGGCGGTGACATCGTCGGGGATCCGTTTCCCCAATCGGACTGTCACGGTAAATCTCGCTCCGGCCGACCTGCCGAAAGGGGGCACCGACTACGACCTGCCGATAGCCCTCGGCATCCTGGCCGCCAGCCGGGAGATCCCGGACCTGCGACGTGCAGTGGTGGTTGGCGAACTCGCACTGGACGGTGGCGTTCGGGCCGGCTCCAACGCCCCTCGGCGCGGGTGTGCTCAGCGCCCGCCACCAAGTCCCCTGTCTCGTCGCCTCTTCGGCGGCAGGAGAGGCGGCTTCGATACCTGGGGCCACGGCATACGGGGTGGGCAGTCTCGCCGAGGCGGTCGAGCTGCTTCGAGGCGGTTTGGAGGGGAGGGCTCCAGCACGTCCACGCGAGCCGGTGGCGAGGGAGCATGGGCCCGATCTGGCCGAAATCAAGGGTCAGATCATGGCGAGAAGAGCCCTGGAGGTGGCGGCAGCGGGTGGTCACCACCTCCTGTTGCATGGCCCACCCGGTTCGTGTAGGGTCGGTTTCGGGAACAGCACCGACACCGCAAGCAAGGAGAGGATTATGGAGAGACCAGCAGCGTGGTCCTTTGGCGCCACTATCCCAGCCAAAGACCTCGAGGGCACCAGGAGGTTCTACGAGGACATCCTCAAATGTGAAGTGGTGCAGGAGCGCCCAGGTTTCGGGATCATGTACCGATCTGGTGACTCTCTGTTCGGCCTTTACCCGACCCAGTTTGCGGGCACCGCCCAGCACACCCTCGGCGGGTTTGCGGTCGACGATGTGGAGGCCGCGGTGGCCGACCTGCGGGCCAGAGGCGTGAAGTTCGAGCAATACGACATGCCTGGTCTAAAGACTGACGCCAATGGCATCGCCGAGATGGAAGGACAAAAAGGAGCCTGGTTTAAGGACCCTGAAGGCAACATATTGGCCGTGGGCGACCGCTCAGCGATGTGGGACTGACCAATATCGGCTTGGTTTGACGTCAGGCGTGTAGCGTCCTAGTCGGAGTCGGCGAGCCCTTGCGATCACGCGCCGATCGACGTTCACAGATGTTCGTCACGCTTGAGACCGCAGCCGAACTCGGACAGCCGCGTTCCAACAGTCCCCGAGAACACCCCTTGACACAAAGAGGCATCGTTCTCGGACGGTCTCAAATATGGGCGGTTTCGCTCGATATCTGTTGATCTGGTTCACGCTGTTGCCACCACCTGTCACAGTGATTCGGCTCATGCAGTGCCCGAACACCGGACGGATGTAAAAGGTCGGTTCGTGTCGAATAGATGGTGAAACCAAATCGTGCACTGAGGCGTGTCTCACGTGTGGAAGGCACATCTGAAGTGGACACGTCAGTGACACAGGACCGATTCCATGTGCTGCACTCGCAGCGGGATCGCATATATCGGGCGGTGGCGCTCATCCGTCCGGGCCTGGCAGCGCCGGCGGCTGTGGTGGCGGTGATGATTCTGGCAGCACCGGTCATCTGGCTCAGCGCTGAACGCGGAGGTGGCGAACTGGACTCCGCCGTACCTTTGACCAGCCAGCCGGCTACTGCCGAAACTTCACAGCCGGATCCTACGACCTCACCAGCCCCGGCTTTCAGCGGCCTGTTGGGCTCGGTTATCGACCTACTCCCCGACAGCTTCGACCCTGAACTCGCGAGCCCTCTTCTTGCCATGGACGGCAACCCAGAAGAGGTCGCGACCCAATACCTTGAGACTCGCCTTCCGTTATTGAACTCGGGTGTCAGCCGAGTTGAGGAACAGGACGGATACACCTTGGTGCAATGGGCTTGGGGCCGACTCCTGGTCGAATCCGAGACTGAGGAAGGTCATAGCGGGTGGCTATTGATGCGGCCCACGATCCGAGGGTTCGAGATCCTCGCCGCCACGACCGACGGTATCGACCTGTCAGATCTCACCATTGCCGACGGCAGCCTTCGAGGTGTGATCCAGAGCAGTACCGACGAGTTCGTCGGCGCTGACGTGCTTGACCTCGACGAGAAACCTGTCGCTTCTGCGCCCAATCCTGACGGCTTCACACCAGAAGCGGACTTTCCTTGGGGCACGGCGGGTGCGGGTACCCCGCCCTTGGCGCTGGACCTTACGGTCACCGAGCCAGTGATCGTCCGGGTGAACCGAGTCGGCGGCACCCTTCTCTCAATATCTGAAGTCGTCATCGGGCAGGGCAGCGACGACCCTGATGGCACCGATACGGAAGACGGACTCGAGGAGGAACTGGTCGGCGAAGGCGAGGAGCCACTCGCCTGGGGAACCGCAGGAGACTCACCGTGGGTGCTGGTCGGTTGGCACCTAGACGAGCCGGGCAAGCCCACCCAGTCGTGCACGGGAGTTCGTCCCGTCATCGATGAGGATTGGTGCACAACCCCCGATGGCCAGCTTGTCTACTCGCAGGCGTTCGCGGTCGGTGACGGTGGCGTCATTGTCCTTCGCACCCAGCCCGGCGTATCCCTGATTACACGTCGAGAGCGAGCTCGTTACAGACGTGCTCGAGGTGTACGGCGAGGCCGATGGCTATCCACCAACCGCAGTACTCGGCACGGCAGGTGCACCGATTACCGGCCTGATGACACCACTCGGTGAGAGTGGTCAAGAGCTCAGCGAGCCGATCCCGTTCTCATTCACCGAATACATCACGACGCCTGCCGGAGGCTGAGCGACGGACCTGGCATTTGGGAGCACCGAGCACGAAGTGCCGATCCCGTGCGGTGTCAGATATGGGCGATACCACTACAGAACAGTTGATCTGGGAAGGTGGTCCCGAGGCTACAGCTACCCAATCCTGGTTCCGATAGTTGATCCGGCAATGGTTAGATCCCACGCTGTGGGCAAGGTGCGATCAAGAGATTCTGGTGCAGGCCGACCAGTGAACCGGGGGCGCCGTCTGCCAGGTGTTGGTAGTGTCTTGGTCAGCCTCGTCCTGCTGCTCGCTGGATGCTCTGGCGACGACACATACCTTCCTGCCCTAGAGGCAGATCCAATGGCGAGCTACGAGCGGAGGGGCTCGTGCTGTCTGACTCTTGGGAGTACGGGCAACGATCAAGCTTTCTTGGAAGTGGTCCTGTCCAAGCCGAGGTAGGACGTACGTATCGGATCGAGGACCAGAGTCAGGCTGAGCAGCTGCTCAAAGAAGCCGTTGCGCGCGCCGAATTGGAGGGTTGGCACGCGAAGGAGCCGCTTACGGAGCGCACAACCCTCTATTGGGGAGTTAAGGAGCTCGCCCCAGGGTCAGGAAGGTTGTTTATTGCCTTGGGAGCAGCCGATCCGATCAACGACCCCAACGGGCCTAGACAGTTGAGCATCCATCTGGAATTTGATCCGGTGCCAACCGACTGATGTGGCAACGGCTCCAACGGACGAGGAGCAGTCCGGCGGCGCCAACGAAATGAAAGGCCTACGTCTCGGGATGAGACGTTTCCAGCACTTGCCCGGTTCAGGGTCCAGATGCTGACTGCGCATAACGCGCGGTCTCTACCCAGAAAAAACGGCATCGCAGCCACGCATAGCCGGCATTACCGGACGCTTCCGTAGGCCACCCAGGGTGGGGGTTCAAGGCCAAGAGTAAGCCTGGGCAGACTGGCTCTTGTGTCCACACGCTCGGCCGGCGGCGAGTGCTATGAACTGCGACTGCAGACTTCAGCTCGACTGTTCTGCATCTGGCGCTGGTGGAGTTCATCCATTGATCCAAGGTCGGCTACAAGCCGCGGCCCAGGGTGCGTTCCACCTCTCGAGTTCGTGCTAGGCGTTGTTCAATGAGCTGGCGAACGTGGCGTTCTAGCTCGCCAACCTCGTCTTTCTCGCCGGGACCATTGGAGGTGAGCTGCTGGGATCGGTGGGGATCGAGCTGGGCCTGGCGGGCAACAGCGGGCTGGTCGATCCAGTCTCGGCTGACGGCCTGGGTGAGGACGTCGAGGGCATTCTGGTTTTCTTCGACGACGACGTAGGCGTGGTTGCTG
>DATLEZ010000075.1:0-7881 GCA_035525055.1 Acidimicrobiia bacterium
GCTCGTGGCTTTGTCGGGCGGCATGCCGAGTTCGACTGACAGCAGTTCAGCCGCGAGCTTCGCGAGCGTCCCCATGGAGTCTGCCACCGTGCCGTCGAAGTCGAACGCCACGGCCCGCACCCCCATGTAGTGGGCACCGGGCCCACAAGCCCACCAGGACGCCCGCAGCCGTACGCTCACGATCCCCGCGCAGAGCACGGCCACGGCGGCGAGCGCGGCCAGCAGCGAGCTGGCATGGACTGCAGCCCCCAGAGCGCCGAAAGTGAGCATCAGCAGTCGCAGGTCGCGCCCGCGGCCGCCCGCGACGAGGGTGCCGTGATACCCGTGGCCGAGGTCGACCGTGGCTTTAGCCGTCGTGTAGCTGACGAGCATATGCCCGACCAGAGCCAGACCGGCGACGGCTGACACGATCGGCACCTGCGCCGACCCAAGGTGGCCGGCGAGGTCCCCCGTGGTCGCGAGGTAGATGACCGCACCGGTGAAAAGCAGGCCGTCCGCTGCCCGGTCGAGGACCGCGTCGAAGAACGAGCCGAAGCGCGACGAGCGGTGTGCCAGGCGGGCGATCTCACCGTCGCTGCCGTCGAGCACGCTTGCCGCCAGAATGAGGACCGCGGCTATCAGTGGGGCGTGCGCGGTCAAAGCCACCGCGGCGGCGAGCGCGACGGCGAAGGCGGTAACCGTGACCTGGTTTGGAGCGATCGAGGGGAAAACCCTGAGCAGCGCCGGGGTCACGAAGCGCTGCGAAACCGCTCGGTTGAGGCGCGTGGCCACGGCGCCGTCGAGCCCCTTACCGGTGCTTCGGAACAGGTAGCGGCTGCCGCGCCGGTAGTCAGTCGGGGTGTCGACATCGAACCACCATTCGCCGTCCTGGAGTGGCAGCGCGCGGGCCCTGCCGAGGACGGCCAGCTCTTGCACCGCACCCGCCAACGAGGTGTCGCCGCGCTCAGCAACGTCCTCGACCGTATCAAGCACCGCCGGAGTGCAGACGAAGGCACCCGCGTCGAACGCGTCGTAAGCGGACAGCGTCTTGCCAATGGCCTTGACGCGCTCGCCGGTGAGTCGGACCTTCATAGCATCGGCCGGGTCGACACCGGTGGCCTGTCCGAGTGAGCGGTCCACGGCGACGACGACCTCCCCCGGGCGCACCGACTCGGCCCGGAGCCGGCGCAGCAATGCCAATCCGAAGATGTGATCGGCCATCACCAAAGCGAACGGTGTGTCGCCGACCACATCCTTCGCGGCGAGGACTGAGAGCCCGTTGCCCTCCCGATAGCGAGCGTTGTGGACGACGGCAACGCGCAGCCCGCGGCGACGGCTCACGCCAAGAGCCTCCCGGGCAACACGTTCGTGTTCGTGGCCGGTGACGACGACGACCTCGTCGAATCCGGCCTCGTGTGCCGCGACGATCGACCGTTCCAGGAGTGTCATACCCCCCACCCGCACCAGAGGTTTCGCCCCCACCTTGGGCTCGAGGCGTGACCCAACCCCGGCCGCGAGCACCACGAGACGGGAAGGCTGCATTCGTCTAAAGCTCCTCCCTGTTGAATCCCCGAGTGAACCGCCCACGTATCACAGGGGCTCAGGATTGGGTAGCGGCTCTCTAGCGGGTTGCGATTGACCATAGTGGATCGCTTCTGACCTCGCCGAAGAGCGCCGTGACCGCGCGCGGAAAAGTGGAGGCCCGTTCGGTAAAGCACACTCGGGTCGACGTTCCAACGTTTCAGGAAGTTTGCCATTTGGTCGTCGTCGTGCGGCGCGTTGGGCGAAGGATCGCACGCCCTTTCCTAACCCTGTGCGCGGCAGAGCAGAGCAAGCGGTCCAACGCCGCCCCCTCCTCATCGACACCGAGCCTGGCCCCGAACGACACCGCGCCCTCACAGCCACGACGCCAGCACACGTGGCCTCACAGCTGCCTGCACCGGCGTGTCGGAGCGGAACTCGCACCATAAGCCCCAGGGCCACCGAGCCGGTGTGTAATCGTCTCCCCTTGAATCGCCCAGCCGGATCGTGCCGGGTGTCTATGCCGCCGGCAACGTCAGCGACCTCACCGCCCAAGTGGTGATGGCTGCGGCGGGCGGGGCGAAGGCCGCAGCCGCGATCAACGGGGACCTGCTGAGCCTGTTCGACTGAAGACCCGCTTGAGGCCGAGCAGGATGTGAGCAAGGAGAATCATGTGGCGGAACTGAGAGACTATGCCTGATCCCACTCGTGATTACTGACGAGCTTGATGTATCGCCGCAAGAGAGATTGACACTCCCTGACGGAAAAAGTCTCGAGCGTGTGGTCTTACCATGCGCAATCCTGTGCCGGTCCTTCTGAAGTGTCTTGAATTGAGCTAGATCGTCGGCTGCACTCTTAGGACTGAGGGCCGACGCAAGGACTGCGAAGCTGAACAGGGCGCTCCGATCCGGGTACTGACTGTCGTCTTCGGGCTGCGGCCAGATCAGGTCATCGATCGGGAGCGCGTGGTCGGGATCTGACTGCAACCGGGCCTTCGCCTCTGGTAGAAGGTGACGGGTCAATCCTTCGGCAAGCCCCCCGAGACCGACGAACCCAAAGAGGAATGACCGGAGCGGATCGTCATCGCGTTCTGACATCACAAGCCAGCGGTAAGCCGCGCCACCCTGTCGCGAGCGCGCTTAGGGCGTTCACGAATTAGCTCGAGCCGTCGTCGGATCGTCTCTGGTTTGATATCAGCCCACGGCTGACGCACCGACACCGAGCCGCCAAGGGCTCTCATGAAGGGCAGCGCGAAGGGTGCGCGTCCTTCATCGATACGAGAGCACGATCATTCGTCACAACGGGAACGGTGAAAGCAATCCCGGTCTCCGCCTCGACACCAGCCATGATGAGGTCTGCGTGATCGGCAACATCGGCAAGGAAGGCGTCTGATATGGCCTTGATCTCGGTTTAGCGCGCCGAGAAGTACCGACCGTCGGAAGCGGGTGTGACTTCACATGGTCCCGAGACCTTGACTGTCACCCACAGGCCACAGTCCTCGAGTAATTGATCGGGTAGATCGACATCTGAGGCCAATTGCTCACAGAAGTCATCTCGGGCTCGAACAACGTCCTCGGCGTTCTTCCACATCGACGAGTACTTCACGCTTGCAATGATCAATGCCCACGCCTGGCGCCAGGCAGCGATGTACGCCACCGGGCGGCCCCCGATCACCAGACGAGTTGTGTCACCGTCTCGGGTTTGGCATTGGCGTCGCTTTCCTGGGTCGGATTCTTCATGGCAACGCTTCGGCTTGTTCTTGGACGGCTCGACGATCGGGTCTGTCTTCTCGGTTTCGCACTCAATCTTGTGGTGAGCCGGCGATTTGGGAATCATCTTGATGCTGTAGCCATGATCAAGCCTGTCCTGTCATGCGGCGTACAGCACCGGCTCCCGGAACGGTCTCGACTGCTTTGCCTGACCCGTAACCGACCCATGCCGGCCAGAACGTCAAGCTGGGAGTTGGTCCTACCGCCGAGAGTCTGGAGCGGACGGCCGGAGGCACGCTGACACCATCGTCCGTGACCCTCCTCACGATGTCAAACAAGGGTTATTCGCCTGGACATCGACCAGCCGCCAGCCGCCAAACCTGTCATCCGTGGCGCCAACGAACGCCCTAGCGTCCCTTACGCTCGAGACCAGGGGGCGACTGTTCTCGGCTCTGCCCAGGGCGTGGAGGTAGTTCCAGATCGACTCCCCTATCCACGGCCCACTCTCTCAACCTGGCACCGAGCGCGGGTACGTCGCGTTCGAGGGTGTTCCAGAGGAGGTCGTAGTCACCCGGTGGTAGACGTGGTCGACGATGATCCGGTTGGCGACGACGTCATCCCAGGGGACCTCTTGCGGGAGGTCATCACCATGTTGGTCTCACAGTTTCGCCGCAGAGTCGCCAATCCTGCCGATGACAGCCTCCCCAGCAAGGCGCAACAGCCGGTCGGAGTCGTAGGAATCCCGTCCACGTCCGATAAGTTCGCGGGCGGCTCCCACCGCGTCGAGGAGGTCAGCCACAATCTTGTCGACCGGCCGACGACTCACAGGCCGATGGCTTCCTCCAGAACGTCCCTGTCACGTGGCAAGAGAGCACGACTACTCACCACGTCCACGTCGACTCCCAGAAGCGCTGAGAGCTCACGCCGGAACCGGGAGAGATCGAACAGAGTCGCCTCTCGCGGGATATCGACCAGAAAGTCGATGTCAGACCGCGCATGATCGTCTCCTCGGGCCACCGACCCGAAGATCCGCACATTCGAAATCCCGTACCGTTCGGCCAACAATCGGATATCGGGTTTGTGGCCTTCGACCAGTTCGCTGAGCCGAGGATTCCCGCCGGTTTCTCTGCTCGGGGACGAGTTCATAGCGCTCAGGATACCGGCGAGCCTGGCTCGAACGGGAGTCTGGACAGGCAGGCGGGGCACGCCGGCAACATCATCTGTAGCCCTGTTCTCACGATGTCAGAGACCCGCTCAATTACCCGGCCATCACCGGAGCCGGCCTCCAACCCTGTCATCTCGATACCCGTAGCCCTCTCAATCGGATCGCATACAGGCAGCTCAGGGGCGAAATGAGCTCGATCCTTAGGGGCGGGACACACAGTGAGAAACCCATCGGGTCAGCTAGTCGAACAGAGTTTCCGAGCTTCTGTTGCCAGGCCCGTATCGCAGGCTCGGCCGGTGCGACAGTCAGCTAGGCCCGGTGCAGGTCTTAGGAACGAGGCGGTCAAGGTCGAGTTCGGCACGAACGGGCCGCCGATCCTGAACGGGGCCGCTGCTGCTGCGCTGCTGCGGATTCTGATTGCTGCAACCGAACGCCAAGCGTCCGCTGAATCCACGAGCACGGGGCTGCTTGAGATAACCTCGGATCTGTGATGCGCTTCGCCTTCTACGGCAGGGTTTCCACCGAGGACCAACAGGACCCAGAGTCCTCCCGTAACTGGCAACTCGCCAGAGCCGACCAGCTGATAGGCCCCGCGGGTGGAGAGATCGTCTCCGAGTTCTTCGACATCGGACAATCACGCTCATTGCCCTGGAAACGACGACCCGAAGCCTCCAGGCTCCTCGACACGTTCAGCGACCCGACCCGCGGATTCGACGCGGTCGTAATCGGCGAACCTCAACGAGCCTTCTACGGCAACCAATTCGGTCTCACCTTTCCGGTATTCGTCCACTACGGGGTTGGACTGTGGGTTCCCGAGGTCGGAGGCGCGGTCGATTCGGGCTCCGATGCCCACGCCTTGATGATGAGTCTCTACGGCGGGATCAGTAAAGGCGCGAATGAGATCTCCTTCACTGTTGCCGCCTCGGCGACCTGATTCTCCAGTATGGGTGCTGTGTTCGGTGATGACCAGCAGAGCCGTCGGCGGCAATGTTGGGCGAGGACGAGGGTCAGCCGTCGCAGGTGGCCGTAATCGAGAACGGCACCGTCCCGGCCGCTTCGTTGTTGTACTCGCCCATTTCGCCGGTGGCGGAAAGCTGCTTCGGGCTCGAGTCGTATTCCGACGGCTCTGCGGCGTCAATCGTGAAGACCTTGCCGTCTGGCATGGTGACGTCGGCATAGACGTAGACCGGATCCTTGGTCTCGTCGATCTGGATCGTGATCGAGACGTCCTCCGCATGGAAGGAACGGCTCGATCCCCTGAGAATGCACTCGCCGTCCGCGTCGAGGCGCTCGTCGCCGAGCTCGGCGGTGGCCCGCCCTGGCACCGTGATCTCTTCGGCGAATTGGTTGCGCATCTCGTCGAGCTGGTCGTCGGTCCAGCTATCGATATCGACCGACAAGGTGAGCTCTCCCAGGAATACCGACGTCCGCACCCGAACCCTCCCGACACCATTGCGAACAAACACAGCGATGTCATCATCAACCAGCAGCTCATATCCGGCTTCCCGCAACCCCGAGACCATCTTCTCCTGGATCGCGGCCGGATCACCACTCTCGAAAGTCCCTGTCAGAGCGATCATCCCGGCCGACTCGACTCGGGTGACGCTCTTTATGGTCATCTCGGGCGGCAGGTAGAAGTCCGACGGGAAATAGTCGGGAAGGTCGAAGGCGACGTCGATGTCCCCATCCGAATCGGCTACTCCCTCCAGGTCGCCTCCACCGGAGCCGCCGCAAGCGGTCACCAATAGAGCAACCGCCACTGTCGCTATCACTCCCGCGCCGATTCTGGGGGTCATGGTCGTCCAACGTTACTCCGAGAGACCGATCTCATCCCCCGGCACCCACCAGACCCTGCCTACCAGCCGGGTAGATCCCACCCGCCAGTGGCATGACGCCTCGATTGGCCGGCCCGGGCGGCCGTGCGGCTCCTCGCAGGACTCGTCTCAGCGCTGCTCTCAGTCTTCTGGTTCGAGGGATACCTTCGCCACCCCAGGCGTCCGAGGATGTGGACTCCCTTGAAACCGGGGCGGTCGGAATGCTAGGTTCGATTGCGGTTGATGAAAGGAGAAATCGTGCTCTTCCGCCTCCTTGCCGTTCCGTTCACGCGAGCCGACCTGCCCCTCCCGCGCTGTCAACCTTTCCTCGGACCCTCGTCAGCCGTGAACTCGCCGAACACGCTCACCAACTCGCGCCCGATGAGCGCCAAGATGGCTCGGCCCATCAAGACCCCGGCTGCGTCGCAGTAGCTTCCACGTCGACCACTCCGCATCCGAGGCCGGGACTCTCGGACCATTTGCCAGGCCTCGGCCGATACACCAACTACGCCAGGAAGCTGGCCCCTCTGCCGCTGACTCGTCGGGTCGAAGGGATGCACGGATGGCCGGGAACACACCAAGAAGCTCGCCGGTGACCCTCTCATGTCGATGTCAGGAACCCTCCAACCTCGCGGTCACCAACGACCGCCAGCCCTCCCACCCTTTCATTTGAATGTCCGTGGCCCTTTCAGCCCGGTCGTCTCGACGGCGGTCGCTCTCGCACGGCCCTGCGACCGTTTCGAGGAAAACGCCAGGAGCAGAGGGAACTCGCCGGTCAGCTCCGACAGAGAGTTCGGCAGTCTGCTGACAGGCCGGTATTGCAGCTTGTGGGCATGCAGCAGCCTGTCAGACCGGGTGCCGACCGCCTGAAAAGCGAACCGATCCGGGTGGTCGCCGACACGACCGAACCGCCGGTTCTCAACGAGCCTGCAGCTGCGGCGTTGCGGCGAATCCTGCTGCGAGCGGCTGGGCCGCCGGGGTGACAGATGCCCCGTACCCGGCCAGCCTTCCGGTACTCTCGGATTCGTGATGCGGTTCGCGTTCTACGGCAGAGTCTCCACCGAAGACCAACAAGACCCCCAGTCGTCGCGCAACTGGCAGCTCGCCCGAGCCCGACAACTAATCGAACCGGCCGGCGGTGAGATCATCACCCAATTCTTCGACATCGGGCAATCCCGTTCGTTGCCTTGGAAGCGGCGGCCGGAAGCCTCCCGCCTCCTCCACACTCTCCCCAACCCAGACCGGGCATTTGGGGCAGTGGTGATTGGCGAGCCGCAGCGAGCCTTCTACGGGAACCAGTTCGGCCTCACCTTCCCCGTCTTCGTCCACTATGAGGTCGGACTGTGGGTTCCCGAGGTCGGTGGAGCCGTCGATCCCGGCTCCGACCCACGATCTCATGATGAGCCTCTACGGCGGGATCAGCAAAGGGGAACGCAACCGCATCAAAACCCGGGTCCGCTCGGCCATGGCCGCCCAGGCCGCCATCGAGGGCCGCTTCCTCGGCGGACGGCCACCCTATGGCTACCAGCTGGTCGACGGCGGACCACACCCCATCCCCGCCAAAGCGGCCTCAGGGCAACGATTACACCGACTTGAGCCGGACCCGGTGGCCGCTCCTGTCGTGCAACGCATCTTCTCGGAGTTCCTGGCGGGTCGGGGTCTGTACGCCATCGCCGAAGGGCTCACCCACGAC
>DATLEZ010000076.1:0-8482 GCA_035525055.1 Acidimicrobiia bacterium
TCGACGGTGCCACGGTCACGTTGACCTCACCGAGGGACGGCCTCGCCGCCGGCATCTCCTACATACCTCAGGAGCTCTCCTATCTACCCAACATGACCGTCGCCGACAATCTGCTCGTCGGGCGGTGGCCGAGTTGGAAAGGGCTCACCAACGGACGGGCGGTAGCGGTGGAAGCACAGGAGGTGGCGCGGAGGTTCAGGGTCGACCTAGACGTCACCGCCCCCCTCGCCGGGTTGAGGCTGGCCGACCGGCAGTTGGTCGAGATCCTCAAATGCCTCGCCCGAGACTTGAAAGGCCTCATTCTCGACGAACCAACCGCCTCCTTGACTGCCGATGAGTCGAACAACCTCTTCAGGGTGCTTCGTCAGATGCGCGACGAAGGCGTCGGGATCGTCTTCGTATCTCACCGCATCGACGAGGTCTTCGAAATAGCCGACCGCATCGTCGTGATGCGGAACGGATCGGTGGTGGGTGATGTCGTACCCGACCAGGTAACACCTCGTCATCTGATCGAGCTGATGTTGGGTTCGGAGATTGCCAAACAGGAGTTCGCTCGATCGTCGCACACGGCTGAGACCGGCGAAGAGGTGCTGACCATCACGAACTGGTCTCGGGATGGGCTACCGACCATCTCCAACTTCTCCCTGAGTCTGCGGACGGGGGAGGTTGTCGGCCTATTCGGACAGCGTGGCTCTGGAGCGGACCTCATCGCTGATGGGCTAGGCGGACGCGTGACTGGTTTTGTCGGCTCTCTGACCGTGTACGGAAAGGAGGTCGCATCTTTCGAGGGGCCCCGAGACGCGATAAGGGCCGGAATCGTGTATCTGCCTCCGGAGCGTCAGCGTGATGGCCTGGTCCTACCCATGTCCGTCAGAGAGAACCTCACGATGATGGTGATGTCCTCGGTAGCGCGGAGGGGAGTTATCGACCAAAGCCGCCAGCGCACGATTGCTCTGGCGTTGAAGGACAAGCTCGATATCCGGCTCAGGACCATCGATCAAGGGGTGGATTCGCTCAGCGGTGGGAACCAGCAGAAGGTTCTTCTGGGAAGTCGCCTCGCTGCTGCTCGAGGCATCGTCATCCTGAACGAGCCGACTCGTGGTGTCGATGTTGGAGCTCGAGCCGAGATACACAACCAGCTTCGGGAGGAAGCGAGAGCGGGTTCAGCCGTGCTTTGGATCACCTCTGACGTCGAAGAAGCGGTGCTCGTCAGCGACCGATTGATCGTGCTTCGTGAAGGCTCAGTGGTTGGTCAGCTCCATGGAGATCAGATCTCTCAGGGGCAAGCCCTGGCCCTGGCTACGGGCGAAATCGCCTCACTAGATGGTGGACTTGATGTCTGAGTCTCCTGGCAAGCAGTTCCATGTGAGTGGCTTTCTTGCACGCACATCCCAGTTGTTCGGTGTTGGCGGATTCCTTCTCTTGGCTCTGGCTTTCTTTGCCATTTCGGCTGACAACTTCTTCACGCCGGCCAATACCGTCAACGTGCTCTCGACCATTTCTGTTCTTGGCATCGTCGCTATCGGGCAAACGTTTGTCCTGGTGTCAGGCGGATTCGACCTCTCCGTCAGCGGGACGGTTCCACTGGGGGGCATCGTCTTCACCGTTGTCAGCAATGCCGGTCATGGAGTGTTGGTCGCCACGTTGGCGGCTGTGGCGGTCGGACTCGCAGTAGGAGCACTCAACGCTTTCGTCATCAATGTCGTCGGCATCAATCCTTTGGTGACCACCTTGGCAACACTCTCGATCTTCGCGGGGTTCGCCTTTGTCCTCTCCGGCGGTTTGACCATCCCCGTGCAGGATCTAAATGCGGGACCAATGGGCGACAGACTTGGAGGTATGCCCATATATGTGTGGGTCCTAATCGCCGTGGCCATAGTCGGGTGGCTCACCCTCCGATACACGGTTTACGGGCGCTCGTTATATGCGATGGGTGGTAATGCCGAAGCTGCCCGTTTGGCCGGATTGAGGACCCAAGCTCTCACCGCATCGGTGTACACGCTCAGCGGGGGCATGGCGAGCTTCGCCGGTGTGATGCTGGCGCAGCAACTGCTGGCGGGCTCACCGGCGGTAGGAGGACAGGCAGCACTGGTTTCGATCACTGCAGTCATCCTTGGTGGCGCCTCCCTTACCGGCGGGACAGGTGGCGTACCAGGGACGATTTTGGGGGTGTTGCTGCTGGGCGTGGTGGCGAATGGCATGGCAATCATGCAAGTCCCCGCCTTCTATCAACAAATAGCCACCGGGGTGATGCTGTTGCTAGCAGTTGGCTTAGGCCGAATTCGTGCCGTCATTGAGCGTGCCTCGCTGCGCGAGGTCGACAGCTCGAAGCCGGGACCGGATGAGAAAGAGCTGAGAGAACGGGAGACCAATGAACACCTCAACACGAGGGAAGGAATAACACCGAGGAAGTCGCCAACCAGTGACGTCGAAGTAGGTGGGCAGAGAGTGCCCCACAGAGATGGAGGAGAAAATGATGGCTAATAGACCCAAGAACCGATGGCTTACCCGGCCCGCAGTGGTGATGACAGTAGCGCTGGCATTGATGCTGTCCGCTTGTGGTGGGACGGGTGGTGCCGACGACGGGACGACCGCACCGCCTACCACCGCCGATGGAGGCACCGAATCCGGCTTCGAAGGTCTCAACTTCGTGTACGCCAGCGCGGCCGACTCCATCGGGATCTTCAAGGTAGTCGGCGACAACATCGTCGAGGATGCCGAAGCCCTCGGTATCGGCATGAAGCGTTACGACAACGACTTGGACGGCGAGAAGGCATTGGCGAACGCGAATTTGATGGTTCAGGACAATCCCGATGTGGCCATCGATTGGAACACCTTCGTAGGGGTTGGAACCGCAGTCGGCAAGATCTTCACGGATGCAGGCATTCCGTGTCTCGCTGTCAACCAGCAAATACCAGGCTGCCACTGGTTCAACCTGTCCAACAAGCAGATCGGTGTCGACGCTGCTGCGATCGTCGGGGCCGAGGCCAAGGCGCGGGGATGGACCGGCGAGGACACGACCATCCTCATGGTCATCGCGGCTGCAAATGGCCGAGAGGTCAACGATGGTCCTCGGCATTTCTATGTCGAGCTCGCGCAGATGTTGGAAGGTTTCGAACAAGTCGGACCCGAGGACATCGAGGATGGAATCACCACCAACATCGGCAGTAGCGATGGGGTGCAGATCGATTGTTTGAGCACCATCGAAGGAGCCAATACGGCAGCAAGGAATGTGCTTCCGAGCATCCCTGCCGAGAACAACATCCTTCTGATGGGGTCCGATACCGACTGCACCCTCGGCGCGCTGAGAGCGATCGAGGACGCAGGAAGGGCCGACAACACACTGACTTGCGGGCTCGGCGCAACGCCGGAGGGCCTGCTGCAGCTGCGTACCAACCCGATCTGGCTCTGCGAAGCAGCTCTGTTCCTGGAGAACTGGCCGCTCTACATCCTCGCCGAAGCAGTGGCGATCACTAGGGGTGTGACACCACCGGACCTGACGCCGGCGCCACAATTGATGCTGACGAAGGACAACGTAGACCAGTACTACGAGGGCGACTCCGTCATCCAGCTTCCCCCGTTCGTGGAAGACAATCAATACCTCGCAGAGACAGGCGTGTTCCAAGCCCTGGACTCGATGCCTGCCGAAGGCTGATCGCTGGGCCAATCCGCCTGGTTGGCTGTGAGGCCAACCAGGCGGATCAGGGCGGCAAGTCTCTTCCGGCATGACACAAGAAGGAGAACATCATTTCCATCAACACTGCTCACCCAAGGGAAAGTGCACGCAAGCGACTCGGAGACCTCGCTGCTGAGTCAGACGTCGACGCTGTCGTCCTATCTTCGTATCAGGCGGTCTCGTACTTCGGTCGCACCCAGATAATGACGCAGGTATCCATCCCCGATCGTCTGGCCTATCTGTTGGTGAGCTCAGACGGCTCGGCTTCGCTGGTCCTATGCAGTCTCGAGACTCGCCTCGTGAGGGGGCAGACCGATCTGAGCGAGATCGTCGAATACACGGAGTTCGTCGACAATCCGGCAGCCGTACTCGCGAACCTCCTTCGCGAACGCGATCTCGACGGCGGACGGCTCGGGATAGAGGCAAGACGGCTCTCGCTGACCGACGCGGAGTTCCTCCGGTCGGAGCTGCCCTCGCTCGAGTTGGTGGCCTTGGATGAGGAAATCGAGCGATCACAGTCTGTGAAGGAACGGCATGAGATCGACTCACTCGGCTACGCAGCCCAATCGACGCGGGCGTCGATTCTCGAAGGAGCGGAAGCAGCGACCATCGGAACGACTGAACGTGAACTGTGTGCGCAAATCATGTCGCGCGTCATGGAGCGTGGGGGGATTCCAACTTTCGTTGTATTCGGATCGGGCCCCAGAAGCCTCGAGACTCACAGCGAGCCCATCGACAAAAAACTGACGGAAGGCGAGATTTGGCGGATCGACGCCGGCGCTCGATTCGACGGCGTCTTCAACTCAGACCTGGCGCGCACGGGCGTGGTTGGCCCTCCCCAGTCTCGCCAGACGGAGGTGCTCCAAGCCCTGCGAGCGACTCAAACCGCCGGCTTCAATGTGGTGGAACCGGGTAGGCCCGCGAGCGAGGTATTCCGCGCTGTCGAGGCGGAATTCGATAGTCAAGGGCTTCCATTCTTCATGCCACACGTCGGTCACGGGCTAGGTATCGGATTGCACGAGGCTCCGATGCTGCAGCCGGCGAACGACACGCCTCTCCAAGCCGGCATGGTTCTCTGCATCGAGCCCATGGTGCAGCTACCCGATGAGAACGAGTGCTATCACGTGGAGGACCTGGTCGAAGTAACCGAAGACGGATTCAGGAAACTGAGCGAACCTCAAGACGAGCTCATTCAGATCGGATGACAGCCAATGGATGAGATGTCAAGACTCAGGGCCCTGTGTGAAGTCGCCGGCATAACGGTTGACGATGAGGAGGCAGGTCTCCTTCTTGCGCTCCTCGAGAGTCAGATGAAGGCGGCCGAGGCGCTCCTCGCCGTTGAGGCAGATGATCTCGAACCGATCACCGTCTTTGACCCGACATGGCGATAGACAACTTGCAGTGGACGACCCTCGTCGAGCTCGCATCCCTCATTCGCGAGAGGGAAGTGAGCTCGAGCGAGGTAGTGGAGTCGACGCTCGAGCACATATCTGCGACTGAGCCGACGGTCCATGCTTTCGCTGGTCTGATGAGTGATTCGGCTCGAGCCGACGCGGCCGAAGCCGACGCCGCGATCGCGCGTGGCGATGAGCTCGGCCCGCTACACGGAGTACCGGTCGGGGTCAAAGATCTTTGTTTTACCGCAGGCTTTGTCACGGCAGGCGGATCCGAAGTGCTCGAGGGGTTTGTTCCAGACACCGATGCCACGGTCGTACGGAAGCTGCGTAGAGCTGGTGCGGTGATCGTGGGCAAGACGGTCACCCACGAGTTCGCATACGGACAGAACATCCCTCCAACAAGGAATGCCTGGGACCAGTCTTGCTATCCCGGCGGTTCCAGCGCCGGATCGGGCGTGTCCCTCGCCGTGGGAGACGTTTGGGGTGCGATCGGAACGGACACGGGTGGGTCGGTTCGCGTCCCTGCCTCAGTCAACGGGGTAGTCGGGCTCAAGCCCACACATGACCTGGTCGGACGGAAAGGGGTTCTGCCCATGAGCCCGACACTGGACACCGTTGGACCCATGGCGAGAACAGTTCGCGACTGCGCCACTCTCCTCTCGGCCATTGCGGGCAGCGAGCCAGGAGACGAAACGGCGACGAGGTCGACCCTTCCCGATTACGGAGCCAGCTTCTCGAGGGATGTCTCCAAGCTCAAGATCGGAGTGGAGCGCGACTACTTCTTCTACTCCGCGGTAGACCCCGAAGTGGCGAAGGCCGTGGATGAGGCGATCGCCGTCATCGAGTCGCTCGGTGTCAGCATCGTCGAGGTTGAAATACCGAACCTCGACCTGGTTGTCCCCGCGGGTCTGGCTGTTCTGCTTGCAGATACCAGTGAGTGGCACCAACCGCTCCTTCGGGAGAAGGGAGACCGTTATGTGAAAGAGACGAGGCTGATGCTGGAGTTGGGGGAGATAACCCTCGCCACGTCGTATGCGCGCGCCCAGAAGGTGAGAAGTCTGATCCGGGAAGGTGTGCGAAGAGTCTTCGATGAGAATGATCTCGACGCCATCGCCGCGCCTTCGTCTCCTGTGACCACAATGCCCGTTGAACAGCTGTCGCTAGAATTGAGCGGCACCGGTGAAACGGCCTTCTCCGCCCTGCTACACCATGGATTTCTCGCCAACGTCATTGGCATTCCGGCCTTGAGCGTGCCGGTTGGTTTCAGTTCCAAAGGATTGCCCATCGGTATGCAGCTGATCGGCCGTCCATTCGGCGAGTCCCCACTCTTCACCATTGGAGATGTCTATCAATCGACAACTGATTGGCATGTCCGTCATCCTGAATGGGTCGAGTCCAAAACAGCCTGATAGGAGATGGGACGCTCCTAGCGGCCAGAATCGGCTCCTCTGATCAGCGTGGCCCTGACTTGTTGATGTCGACAATCGAGTTTGACCGTCATTTGACGCCATTCTTCTCACCGTCCGAATCCCCAACATCCCACAGGCCTCTCGACCCCTACACAACCAATTTCATTCGCGACCACTCTGTGTGGTGGATTAGGAGATGCCCGCGCAGGCCGCGCGAATGGCGTCGGCCGTGTTGATTGCTTCCTCGATCTCAGCTCTGCCGAAGGTCTTCGTTCCGTACTCGGAGCGATTCCGGTTGCGGCGGAGCCGGTCGAAGCGTCCCAGTGCCGGCTCGCCGGTCTGGGCGGAGAGGTGGCTGGCGAATTGGGCGAGGGCTTGATGAGCGCCCGGCCGACTCCGGACCCGGTAGCCGGCAGTCAGGAGTGCTGCTGCGATCGACTTCCTGGCGGCGTCGTAAGCCAGAACGTAGGCCCCAGAAGGATCAATGTCCGCGATGGCCTCGGCGGCTTCGAGATGGCGTTGTGCATCCTCGAGCCACTGGGCGGCCATAACAGAATCGGTCTCGACCGATTCGATGAGCCCCTTATTTCTCAGGTCGTCGAGGGCGCTCATATCAGCTTGACCCGCGGCCCCGACCTGACAGCTCGCTCAAAAGCGGCATCAGCCGTATCCCATTCAGCAGGAGATCGAACGGCGACATTGACCGGGCGACCCAGCTCTGCCTCGACGGCGGAGACCGCGTCGTAGACCTCGCTTACGTCGGGCCCGCCGATGACGAGGACGTCGATGTCTGCGGGTGACCTTTGAGCTGGGTCGGCCCATGAGCCGAATATGAACGCTTCCCGGATCCCCTCGATGTTGGCAAGGGCCGAGCGGAGGAGTGGCTCCGGTCCCACGGTCTTGAGGAGCAGCCCGCGTAGCTCGAAATAGACGGGGGAGGTCTCGTTGGCGGCGATCAGACGGTTGCGCCCAACGGTCGTCGACGTGACCAACCCGGAGGACTCGAGCCGCTCAACCTCCTTGTGAGTCCCACCCAGCGATGTGCCGGCCCGGCTGGCCAGCTCACTAAGCGAGATCGGCTCGTCAGCGAAGACGAACAACTCGGCCAGGAGCCGCTCCTGTTCCGGTGATCGAAAGATCGGAAGCCGAGTAGTTACTTTCACAAACCATGAAGATATCTTCACTCTATGTGAAAGTCAAGGAACTGGCTCCATGACCTAGTAGCTGACGTCTGCCGGGCTAAAAGGAATACCAACCGCACGTGATGGAGCCCTGCCGGACTCGACTGGTGCCACGCTCAGCGAACGCCATAGAGATGTCGTGCAGATCAAACCAGGGTCGAAGAAGCCGCGAGCTCGGCCAGCGCCGAATCGCTCGGCGGCGCCTCCGCCGATGGAAGGATCAGTTCGAAGACGGTGAGACCGGCCTCACGCTGGTATCTGAGATTTCCGCCCATCTTGTGGGCCAGGCCACGGGCTATCCACAAGCCCAGACCCGAGGAGCCGGGCACTCTCGCCATCGCCATGCCCGCGCGGTAGGCCTGGAACAATGCGTGTTCGAACTCCGGGTCGACCCCATCGCCGTCGTCGGCCACCACTACCGACACGGTGTGGTCGAAAGACTCCACCGAGACCCTGATGTTGTCGCCTCCATAGCGGAGGGCGTTGGTGAGCAGGTTGCGCAGGATCTGCTTGTAGCGGAGCGGGTCGGCCATCGCCCACACCGGACCTCCATAACATTGGAAGCCGATCTCGTGGCCTTCCACCGAGGTACGGCGGATCACCGTCTCGGTGAGTGGGCAGAGATCCACCAGTTCGGGCAAGGCGTCGAGGGCGCCACGCTCGGTCCGGCTGGCGATAAGCAGGTCATCGAGGACCTCACCCGCCTCCACCGCCTGCTGATGGGCTAGCTCGAGGAACTCTTCCACCTCCCCGGGCTCCAGCGAGGCCTGGTCGTCACCGACCATCTCGATAGCCCCGATCACGCCGGTGAGGTGGTTG
>DATLEZ010000077.1:0-26713 GCA_035525055.1 Acidimicrobiia bacterium
CAACGCCACAACAGGCGAACTCCTCCGCCAGCTCACCCTCAACCCCGACCGCGACTACCAAACCCGCGGAAAGACCCCCAAATAGCAAACAGGGCAAACCCGCGTAGGTTCACCCTGTCCGGGATGTCCTGAGACATCACACTGGAGCTGGCGGAGGGAATCGAACCCACGACCGCCCGCTTACAAGGCGGGTGCTCTACCAACTGAGCTACGCCAGCGTGATCAAGTCTTGACCTGACCTGGATCCAACCAAAGGCTAACCCGCGGCCCTCACTCGCATGACTTCATAAGCGGCCAGCCCTGCCGCTACCGACACGTTCAGACTCTCCGCATCGGACGACATTGGAATCGAGGCAATGACCTCACACCGTTCGCTCACGAGACGTGACAGTCCTGACCCCTCCTCACCGACGACCAGAGCCACAGGTTCGGAGAGCAACGCAAGTCCGAACAGCTGCGTAGCCGAACCTGCGGCCAATCCCACCGTCCAAACGCCCCCCTTGTTCAAGCGAGGCAGCGTGTCGGCGATGGAACTGACTACGGCCACCTGCAGCCTCTCAAGAGCTCCCGCCGCGGCTTTGAATGCGACAGCAGAGAGAGGCGCGGCTCGTCGATCGGCAACCACGAGCCCCGTCAATCCTGCAGCCAGGGCCGACCGCGCGACGGCGCCGACGTTGTGTGGATCAACCACGTGGTCGAGGACAATCAGTGCCGGCCGCGGCCCATCGAGCAACTCGTCGACAGACTTGGACACGATCGGGCGGGAGCGAGCAACGACCCCCTGGGGAGAGGACGTCTCCGCAAGCTCGGTCACATCCTTGACGGCGTGAACTCTGGCCCCGTCTTGTTCGGCGAGGGCCACCAGACCCGCGACCTCGGGCTTATGAACGCGAGACGTCTCGACCCACAGCTCCTCCACACGATGGGCGGCTACTGCCGCCGCCACCGCATGGAGTCCCTCGACCCTATCGCCGAACCCAGCGGGCGCCATTGGAGGTGTCCTCAACCAGTACGCCGGCATCGGTCAGCCGGTCCCTGATTAGATCTGACCGAGCAAAGTCCCGCTCGGCTCTGGCCTTGGCCCGCAGTTCGATGAGCTTAGAAACGACCTCGCCGGGTGTTCCACCGTCAACGCCGAACTCCGCCCCCAGCTCGGCGACCAGGTGGGCGATGTCGTCAAGTCGTTCGCCCTCGATCTCAATCCCGAGAACGGAGACAATCTCGTGTATCGCAGCTACGAGTGCGTCGGGTGTCTCGCCTAGGTCGAGCAACCGATTGGCTTCGGCCACGGCATCGAAGGCGATTGCCAGCGCGTCAGGCGTGGCGAAGTCCTGATCCATGGCTTCGACAAAGCTGGCGATGACGTCAGGGTCGGGATCGATTCCGATCGGTCTGGGGGCGCGTGTCAACAACCTCTTGAGCCGGTCATACGCAGTCGAGGCAGCCATCACCAACTCCTCGGAGTAGTCGAGGGGCGACCGATAGTGGGCCATCAGATAAAAGAGCCTGAGGCTCATGCCCCCAAACCGCTCTACGGCTGCCTGCAGGTCGACCAGCAGCCCGGTCGACTTCGACATCTTTTCTCCACCCAGGTTGAGCATGCCGTTGTGCAGCCAGAATCGGGCAAAGGTCTCTCCGGTGGCGCCTTCGGACTGTGCGATCTCGTTCTCGTGGTGCGGGAAGATGAGGTCGCTGCCGCCTCCATGAATGGCGAAGTCGGGACCCAGGTACCGGAGGGCCATTGCCGAGCATTCGATGTGCCATCCAGGCCGGCCAGGTCCCCAGGCCGAATCCCACGCCGGCTCCCCCGGCTTGGCAGCCTTCCAGAGGGCGAAATCGAGGGGATCGTTCTTGTCCTCGCTGACCTCGATCCTGGCCCCAGAGAGGAGTTCGTCGGGTCGCCGCCCCGAGAGTTTCCCGTACGACTCCAGCGATCGAACGGCAAAGTAGACGTCACCATTCGCGACCGGATACGCAAGGCCGCGGTCGATCAAGCGAGCGATCAGGTCGAGCATCTCGGGTATGTGCTCGGTCGCTTTAGGTTCGTGATCAGGGTCTGAAACCCCCAGGGCCTTGTAGGTGGAAGTGAAGATCGCTGCGATCCGCTCCGCCCGCTCAGTCACCTGCTCTGCGGCAGCCGCCGCCTCGACGATGATCTTGTCGTCGATGTCGGTGATGTTCCGAACAAAGAGGACCCGGTTGCCTCTCCAGACCAGATAGCGGCGAATCATGTCGAAGACGACCGCATAGCGGCCGTGGCCGACGTGAGGTTCCGATTGGACAGTGGCACCGCACACGTACATGCCGACTACCCCGGGCTCAGCCGGGACGAGCTCAACCAGTCCTCGGTGAAGGGTGGAGTTGACCAGCATCTGGGTCAAATGGTAACGGTGACCACTGCCAGGGCAGCCAGGCCCTCACCCCGTCCGGTGAATCCCATGGTGTCGGTCGTGGTCGCTTTGACGGAGACGGCATCGGTCTCAAGCACATCGGAAAGCGCAATCTTCATGGCCTGGCGGTGCGGATCAATCCGGACGCTTTGAGCAATGATCGTGAGGTCGACGTTGTTCACCCACCAACCGCTTGCCCGGACCAACTTCACGACCGTGTCCAGCATGAGCATGCTGTCTGCCCCTCGCCACCGTTCGTCCGACGACGGGAAGTGGGTCCCCATATCGCCCAGCCCGACAGCGCCGAGCAGGGCGTCGCTCACGGCGTGGGCCGCAGCGTCGCCGTCAGAGGTTGCCTCGAGTCCTCTTTCCACGTCAACGATGACTCCGGCGAGGACCAGAGGTGGTATGCCTCCGAACCGATGAGCGTCGAACCCGAGTCCAACCCTTAGCTGGCTCATCGGCCGTCTACTCGATCGCGGTCAGGGCAGTCTCAATCCTGGGCAGTGCCTTGTCGAGACGCTTCGTTGCCTCTTCCTCGTCTTCCTCGAGCGAGAAGGACAACTCGGAGATGAGGGTCATTCTTGCTTTCGAGAGCATCCGCTTGAGAGCCGGTGAGATACCTTTGGTCTGCTGGGCGAATGAAAGATCACGGACCACCTCGGCAACCTGGAAGATGTCACCCGAGTACATCTTCTCGGTGAGAACCTTGTACCACCGGCTCCAGTTGGCCCCGGCTTCCTGAGGCTCGTCTTTGAGGGATGCCAGGACGTTGCGTGACTGAGTCTTCGAGATCACCGAGCGAACCACCTGGTCGACCTTCTCGACCGGAACCATGACGGTTAACGACTCGGTAGAGATGTCGAGCACGTAGTAGTCCCGCACGACGCCGCCGAATTCCCGCTTGATCCTGCGGGCGATGGTCGCGGCCCCGTGCTGGGGATGAACGACCTTGTCTCCAACGCTGTACCGCGAAGTGGCCTTGCCGGGTTTCGGGGGAGGCGGGGCCGCTTCTCTGGCCGCTCCCCGGTCAGCGTTGCCCTTCCTCCCAACTTCCCGGGGAGGAGGGACCTCTTTGACGACGGGGGCCTTCTTGACTGGCTCGAGCTTCGCCTTCCTACCCGCGGGCTGTGTGGCAGCCGGCGCCTTGGATCCAGGAGCCTTGACCGCCGCCTTCTTGGCAGGAGCCGCCTTTTTGGCTGGAGCCGCTTTCCTGGCTACGTCCAGTTTCTTGGCGGGAGCCTTCTTGGCGGGAGCCTTCTTGGCCGGAGCCTTGGCCGGGGCCTTCTTGGCGGGGGCCTTCTTGGCCGAGGCCTTCTTGGCGAGCTTCTTGCTCGACGCCTTCACCGGCGCAGATTTCTTGGCGGCCTTCTGGTTCTTGGCGTTCTGGGGCGCGGCTTTCTTGGTGGCAGGTTTCTTTTGAGGCATAGGAGAGGGTGCCAGTGTACCCGTCAGGCCGGGTCGGCTTCCCAGGTGGCTGCAGTCGTCCGCCATCGATCGAAATGGCGGCGGAGCATGGCCGCCCGGGCGGCGCCGATTCCTTCGACTTCCTCTAGCTCCGATTTGCTGGCCGCGAGCATCCCTTCCAGCGAGCGGAAGTGTCGCAACAGCTCGTCCCGCACCTGCTCCGGGAGGCGACCGACCCTGCCCAGGAGACGGATGCCGCGTGGGTGCGCCGACTCGTCGAGCTCGGGAAATCCGCTGGCTTTGCCGACGATCGCCAGATCCTCGAGGTCCGAATCCTCCAGCACCATCAGCGCCTGGAGCGATTCCGAGACCAACCTGGTCCGTTGCGGTCGCAAGTAGTCATTGAGGGTGGTGGAGAGGATCAGTTCGACCCCCCGCACCAACTCGGCGAGCTGGACCCGAATCAGGCGGGCCTCCGCACCCAGGGTGACGGTCTGGGTCTCGATTTGATGTCCAATACGACGAACTAGCTCCCCCTGTTGGAGAACGTTGACGACGGCTCTGAAGGTGGCCAGACCGGTTACCTCGAGCAGAGTGAGGCGTTCGTCCGCCGCGTCCAGTCGCCTCCGCAGGCGTTCCAGGGTCTGGAGATCTTGATTGGCTCGGGCGGTCAGGACCGTTGCGCGAGCCAACTCGATCTTGTCGCCTTCGAAAAACAGAGTGGCAAGCCTCCGGCCCTCGCTAACCGCCACGACCGCTTTGCCCGTCTGGATGGCGACCCGCTCGGCGGTCCGATGCCGTGAACCGGTCTCGTCGGTCGGGATGTCGGCGTCGGGGAGGAAATGGACATTGGCAGCGAGGATGCGGTCCCATTCGTCGTCGACGACGATGCCCCCATCCATCTTGGCCAATTCGGCCAGGCGAGGAGGGCTGAATCCAACGCCCTGCAAGCGAAATCCTCCGGAACTGATCCCGTTGACACCAGGTCCGGCACCGAGCACGACCAGCGCCCCGCTTCCTTGCTGGATGATGCGTTCTAAGCCCTGCCGGAGAGGAGTTCCAGGCGCCAGCCGGGCCAGAAGTTCTAGCAGTCCGTTGTCAGCGGCGGCCACGGCCCCGAGGCTATCACCTAATCCCGGCTCGAAGCATTGCAGACGAGATATCGAGCCTGCCCCCAGGATCGGGAGCAACCACTCGCTCGACCCCGACCCGGCGCGCCTCCTCGAGCCGTCTCTGGTGATGGGCCACCGACCTGACCTCGCCGGAGAGCCCGATCTCACCCCAGGCAGCGGTAGACCCGAGCGGTTGTCCCGTCAGGGACGAGGCCAGGGCGAGGGCCAGGGCGAGATCACAGGCCGGCTCATCAAGGCTCCAACCACCGACCACGTTTACGTAGACCTCCATGTCCGACACTTTGAGACCGGCGTGGCGGTTGAGAACTGCCAGGATCTGATGAACCCGATTGGCGTCGACCCCCCTCACCGACCTCCGGGGCGGGAAGTTCCGGGTCATGTCGGTGAGAGTTTGCATCTCCACCAGGATCGAACGCCTCCCTTCCACGGCCGGAAATACCACGGTGCCTGCCACGTCCTGGCGCCAGTCTTGGAGGAAGACCCGGGAAGGATCGGCAACCTCGGTCAGGCCGTCGGCCGACATTTCGAACATGCCGACCATGTGGGTAGCACCGAAGCGGTTCTTCATGGATCGCAACATTCGAAGCCCGTGATCCGGATCGCCCTCGAAGGACAAGACCACGTCGACCATGTGCTCGAGCAACTTAGGCCCGGCCAGCGAGCCGTCCTTGGTGACATGGCCAACGAGAACGGTCGGCACCTGCCGCTCCTTGGCGAATCGGATGAGCCTCGCCGCGCTCTCCCGGACCTGGGCAACGCCCCCGGCGCCACCGTCGCTCTGGCGGGAGGACACGGTCTGTATGGAGTCGACGACAAGCAGGTCGGGGCGCATCTCGTCGGCCGCGGCCAGGACCCGATCGAGATCGTCATCGGCCAACAGAAGCACATGATCCTTCGACACGGGCGGGACTGCCCTGGCCCGAGCAGCGAGGCGGTCGGCCCGCAGCCCTACCTGCTGAGCCGACTCTTCGGCGGTGACGACGAGCGACCGTCCCCCGCTCTCGGCGATCTCCATTGCCGCCTGGAGGACCAGGGTCGACTTTCCCACGCCCGGCTCGCCGCCAATCAATACCACTGATCCGGCCACCATGCCACCGCCCAGAACCCGGTCGAGCTCGCCGATGCCAATGGTCCGTCGGATCTCCCCGCCGTCCTGCACCTTCCCCAGAGGCACAGGTTCGGGGGCGATCACCCGATGGTGCCGGGACTCGGCCTCCTCGGTGAGAGGCTCGGAAACATTGCAGTCGGGGCAAAAGCCCATCCATTTGCCCGAGGAGTAGCCGCACGAAGCACAACGGTAAATCATGGGCCGAGCGTATCGAAGCTCAGGGACAGATTTGAGCCAAAGGGCCCTGGCCAACCAGCCCATGGCCGCAGTCACCGAAGAACACGAAGAAACCGGGCACTTCAGACCGTGCGAATTCTCCGGAAGTCAGATCGACAAAGCTCCGGAAGACTCCAGTTCGATCGGAGCCGGCACGACGGGGAGGCTCAATGCGAAGACCACCAATCCGTCGCGCCATTCGTGGACCAAATCGCCGCCCATGCGTCGGGCCAGGGCCCGGGAAACGGACAGGCCAACTCCGATCGGCAGGGGCTGGCCTTCGGGCTGCTGCGCCATGAAAGGCTCGTAAATGCTCTCCGCGCGTTCGGCCGGAATCGAAGGGCCGTCGTTGCTTACTTCCACCGTCACAAACTCATCGTCAACGCGGCCCGAAATCTCTACGAGGTGTTGCGCGTTGCGCCGGGCGTTGTCGAGCAGGTTGATCATGATCTGGGTGATCCGCAGGCTGTCCCCCAGGCAGATGCCTAGGCCTGTGGTAGTTCTGACTTCGAGTCGTCGGTCCGGAGGTGTCGATGCAATTAATTTGGATAGGAGTGGGTCGAGATCGATCGGCTGCATTCGAATTGTCAGCGCGTCGGCAGAGAGCCGGCCAGCGGTAACGAAGTCGTCGACGATCCGCGCAATTTCGTTTGCCTGGGTCCGCGCCGTTGCGACGAGGTCGGTCCTCTCACTCGCTGTGAAGTCTTCGTTCGGGTTGGAGGCGAGCTCCAGCATGCCGACCACGGCAGTCAACGGGGTCCTCAACTCATGCCCAACGCCGGCAAGGAATCGGTCCTTGTCGGCCGACGATCTACGCAGCCATTCGATCTCACGGTCGGTGCGGTGGCGTCGTTGTGAATCGCCGACCATGCGAGCCGCCACGAGGGTTATCAGAATCCCCACGCCCAGGGCACCAAGCGGCCGACTGGCCCCGGCGCTTTGCAACCGGTCAGAGGCAATAGAGATCAGAAAACCCTGCCCGCCGATCCTAATGGAGCGGCTCCAAAGGTATGAAGTGCTGATTCCATTGGTTGGCTTGAGGGACTCTTCGAAGGTCCACGACTCTCCAGGACCCAGAACCAGGTCAGCGACATCTTGAAGCCTCTCGTCGATTTGGATTACCGCGCCAACGACGCCTACGACCCGGCCCGCGGTTGTCACCGACTGAAACAAAGCAAGATCTCCTGATCGCGAATCGCCTTCGACAACCAGAAACCTTGAAACCGTGGGCTGGCCCGTGAAGACGGCTCGATCGATTGCCTCCTCGAGGGTGGGGTCGTTGGATAGGTTCTCTCCAAGACTTGGGCCAGTGGGCCGGTTGGCGACGACAAACTTGACCGGCCAAGAGACCGTGCCGCTACTGGCGCCGCCTTCATCGAGAGGAGCGAACAAGAGAACTGATGACGGGCTGAAGCCAACCACCCGCGAGAAGAGCCCAAACTCCTCTTTGGTAACCAGTTCGCTGGCCTCGAAGAGGCCCCGAAAGCTACGGAGCTGATCGGCAACCAGGCCGAGATCGCTCAGCGCGGAATCACTGAGCAATTCGCCGTGATTTGCAAGTTCATCCCGGCCTTCGTCGGCAACCGCAGTTTGCAGATAAGCCGCCAGACCCCCTGAGGAGAGGACTCCGATCACCAGTACCGCAATGACCAATCCCCGGCCGCCATTGCGATTCCCGACACGTCGAAATCTATCCCAGAAGGGCATTCTGTCTAATCGGTCGATTCGGGAATCAGCTAAAGGAAGCCCGGTCAGGCCGGGCTGTTTGAGCCCGGTCAGGGCTTTCTCATCTCCCGCCAGAAGAGGTAGCCAACGGCCGCCAGGATCAAAAGACCGGCGATAACTGAGAGGGGAGTCCAGGGCTCGGCCTCCCTGATCGCCGAATACATCATGGCCGTGGCACAATACCGGCCCGGATGGCACGACATGTCTGCAACAACTGCGGCGCCACGGTGGCCGATGAGGAGTTCTGCCCGACTTGTGGAAGTTGGATCGATCCTCTGACCACACCAAGCGCAAAAAACGGAAGAGGTGGCGACGACTACGAGGAGTTTGACCTCGAGGACGGCCCGCCCCCTGCCCCTCGCACCGGCGAGCCTTTGATTTGCCCGTCCTGCGGCGCTTCCAACCCAGCCAACAACCGCCACTGTGAAGAGTGCGGGGCCCGCCTCCGGCAGAGCCCCCTTCCGGCTGCTCCTCGCCCGGCGGTGCAGGCCACGGCCGGAGTCCGCGCGGTCATCGCTCTCTCGGCCCTGCTCGGCGTTGTGGTCCTCGGGGCTCTGATCCTGAACGTGTTTCGGGACGACCCCGCGACGACGACCACGACGGCTGCGGGAAGCGAAAGCACAGTCACCACCACCGAGACCACAGCCGCAATCCAGGATCCTGAACCTATCCGGATTCTGGTCGCCAACTGCACTCCAGAGGGTCTAGGTGGCACCTTTGCATGCTCGAACCTGATCAACGGCAATGAGGGCGAGTTCCAGGTCAACTGGAACGATCTTCCGGACACCGAAAAAACCGTCGTGATCCAGCTCACCTTTGCCCAACCGATGGTGGTCGAACAGATCCACTGGAACAACATCGACGACGAACGCCGTTTTCGGCTCAACTACCGGGTCCACGGAATCACCATCGACGCCGAAGGCAACCTGATCCCAGTTGGCCAGGAACTCCAAAATGAGCCCGGTCTCCAGTCATTTCCGTTTGCGGCGATCAGGGCGAATTGGATCAGGATCACGGTCCAGAGTGTCTGGAACGCCGAAGTGGTCGAGGACACCGAACCATTCGACGAACTGGCGATCGCCGAGATAACGGTCATCGGATATCCGGCTCCGGACACGACTACCAGCACGACGACGACTGGCGACGAAGAAACGACGACTACCGGCGGCTGATCGCCAGCGGTAGCTCGTTCATCCCGCGGAAGACCAGAGACCGGACCCGATCGGGAGTTCCTTCCACAGTGAAAGCACCAACCTGTCGCGCAAACGAAGACAGAGCCACCTCGAGTTCGATCTTGGCCAGCGGCGCCCCGACGCAATAGTGGATCCCGCCCCCGAACGAGACATGAGGGTTGTCGACGCGCCCCACATCCAGGGTCTCTGAGTTGGCGAACACCGCTTCGTCGTGGTTGGCCGAGCCGAAGAGGAGCCCCACCTTGTGACCCCGCTTGAGCCGAACCCCGGCGAGCTCCAGATCCTCGAGAACCCAACGTTCGAACATCTGCAGCGGGGAGTCGAATCGGAGGACTTCGTCGGCCGCTGAGGTCACCAGATCAGGTTGCGACTGCAGTCGTCGGAACTCGGCATCGTTTCGAGACAGGGCCAGGAGAGCGTTGCCAATGCCATGGACCGTCGCTTCGTGGCCGGCATTCAGTGTGAGGATGCACGTAGCTACCAGTTCGTCTTCATCGAGCCGATCACCGTCGTGCTCGGCTTTGATCAGAGCTGAGACCAGGTCGTCACCCGGGTGGGCCCTCCTGTCAGCCAGTAGCTCCCTGACGTAGGCCGCGAAGTCCTTGACCGCCACCTCGCCGGCCATCCCTTCTGCCGGTGAGTGGCCCTCGTCGAACACCCGGACGATGGCGTGGGACCAGGCCACCAGCCGATCCTGATCAGCCGCGGGAACGCCCAGCAGCTCGGCGATCATGGTGAGAGGTATCGGAGTGGCAAAGTCTGCGATTGCCTCCATCCGGCTTTGCCCAAGCGCCTCTTCGACAATGGTGTCAGCCGTCGTCACCAGCCGTTGGCGATAGCTTTCCGAAGCTCGCCGGGTGAAAGCCCACTGGACCAAGCGGCGGATACGGGTGTGCCGCGGGGGCTCGAGGTCGATGAAGGAGCCGCGGATGTACTTGGTCCATTCCGGCAGGTGGGGCGGGTAGGTGCGGCGGGCCACTTGCGGGTCAAGTTCGTCGGCCGGAACCACCGAACGGACGTCACGCCCGAAGCGACGATCCTTGAGGATGCCGGCGACGTGGGCATGCCGGGTGAAGAAGGTCAGGTCCCAGGTCTCGTCGAAGAAGACCGGGGTCTCAGCCCGCAACCGAGCGTAGTTGGGATAGGGGTCGTCCAGAAACGCTTCGTCGTAGGCGTCGAAGCGGGGCGGCCGAATCAGTTCTCGCCCTTGCGGTAGCGGAGACCATCGGCCGCGGGCGGTCGCAGGCGCTGAGCAAAGAAGATCAACACCAGCAGGACGATGACGAAGGGCAGAATATTTATCACGACATCCGGAAGCGTGTCCGAATTCAGGTACCAGACGGTCGCCCCCAGGCTGAGGGCACCTGCGAGGACTGCGTCGGACCGCTTACCACGGCTGCCAGCCCAGATGGCCACTGCCGCTAACCCGATGGCGTTGACCAGGATCAACGAGTGAGACGCCGCTCCGCTGAGATCTCTGAGTCCGATGCCGAATGGATAGCCGAATAGGAGGGCTCCTCCAAGCACCCCCCACGGTCTCCAGTTGCCGAAGATAAGGGCGGCCAGTCCGATGAATCCCCGACCCGTTGTCTGGCCTTCGAGATAGATGCCCGACAGGTCAGGACTGGCAATGAAAGCACCGGCCAATCCGGCCAGGGCACCGCTGATCACAACCCCGATATACTTGTATCGGTAGACGTTCACCCCCTGAGCCTCGCCAGCCTGGGGTCGCTCACCGCAGATCCGAAGGCGAAGACCGAACCGGGTCCGCCACAGCAGCCAGCCAGTCGCCGGTACCAGGAGCAGAGCTATCACAGCCACCCAGGAGATCCTCGTCACTAAGCCCTTGGTGATGTTGGCGGCATCTGAGATCAAGAACAACTCTGTCCGTCCGAGCCATCCAAGCAGATCGGGGGTCTTCCAGGTGCCGATGTTCCCACCGGCCAGGAGCGGGAGCGTGACGTTGCCGACACCCGGGACCCGGGGCGATTGCGTGATCGAACCACCGTCGATCGTGGTGAAGATCTCCGATGACAGAAACCTGGCGATCCCCGGGGCGAGGATGTTGACTGCGACTCCGGAGATAATGTGGTCCACCCCGAACGTCACCGTGGCGATGGCGTGCAAAAGCCCTCCCATTGCCCCGCCCATCACGCCCAGGACAACGCCCCACCAGGGACCGTAGGTCACCGCCCCCCAGGCTCCAAACCAGGTGCCGAGGATCATCATCCCTTCAAGCCCGATGTTGACGACCCCGGCCCGCTCCGCATAGAGCCCACCGAGGCCGGCGAGGAGGATCGGGACCGCCCACCGGAGCATCGACTGAGCAGAGCCGACGGACGTGAGGCTCTCGGTGTCGTCGAAGCCCTGCACGACGGTGAGGACCAGAACGCCGACGGAGGCATATAGGGCCCATCGCAGCCAGGGGGGGACCTTGGCGAGGTTCAAGCCGGAACCACCCCCAGCGCCGCCGCGGCGGCACGGGCCTCTTCACGTTCCTTGGCCCGGCGAGTGACCTCGTAGGCGACCACCGCAGCCAAAATGATGACGCCCTGCATGATCACAACTATCTCTCTCGAAGCCGCCCCGGTGAACTGAAGTACGCCTGAGGAGATGTCGAGAAAAGCGAAGATGAGAGCAGCAATGGCGATTCCGGCGGGATGGTTGCGACCGAGGAGAGCCGCCGCGATGCCGGTGAAGCCCAGTCCGCGGATCGGGTTGGCTGGAAAGAACCCCACGTGCATGATCTCCGTCATTCCAACGAGGCCGGCCACGGCGCCGGATATGACCATTGCGTTGACGACCATGCGCTTGGAGGGAACCCCGCCAACCTGGGCGGCGAATGGATTGATCCCGCTGGCCCGCAGGTCGAATCCGAATCGCGTCCGGTTGATCAACACGTGATAGGCCACACCGACGATCAAGGCGATCACGAGGACCCCGGTCAGCACCTTGCCCTGGCGAATCTCGCGCGTGAACAGCTCGAGTATCGAGTTGAGGTCAGGGAGGATGCCGCTGGCCGGGATCGGTGTGGTCCCGACCCGGGACGCCGACCCGGCCACGATCCCACCACCGGCCTGCCAGGTTCTTACGAAGTAAGCCACCAAGCCCGAAATGGCGATGGCGTTAAGCATGATCGTGGAGATGACCTCGTTGACTCCCCTAGTCACCTTCAATACACCAGCAGCGCCGGCATAGACCGCCCCCACACTCATCGCGACCAGCAGGATGAACGGAACATGCAGAAACGGTGGCAAAGCGACCTGGGCACCGACGTGTGCCGCGACGATTGCAGCCAGGAGGTACTGGCCTTCGACCCCGATATTGAAAAGGTTTAGCCGGAAGCCGATGGCAGTAGCAACGCCCGCGATGTAGAGGGGCGTGGCCCGGTTGAGGATGTCGACCATTGTCTCGAGCTTGCTGGCATGCGAATACATGTCCACATACGCCGCCACCGGATCGCTTCCGGAGATGACGAGAACGATGGAGGACATCACCACCGCAAAGATCAGCGCACTAACCGGCGCCGCCAGGGTCAAGAAAGTCCGTCGGCCGAGCGCGATCTTCACGGAGCCTCCGCCGGGTTAGGCGAGTTTCCATGTGTGCTGACAGCTGCCCCGGTCATGTAAGCACCGAGGTCGCGAGGGGTCACCGTGGCCGGATCGACGGTAGCGACCAGGCGACCCCTGAGCATGACTGCGATTGTGTCGGACAGGCCAATGAGCTCGTCGAGGTCCGCCGAGATCAACAAAGTCGCCATCCCGGCGGCGCGGGCTGTCTTGATGTCCTCCCACACCGCTGCCTGGGCGCCGACATCGATTCCCCGAGTGGGATGGGCGGCAATCAGCACTATCGGGTCGGCAGTCATCTCGCGGCCGACGATCAGTTTCTGCTGATTTCCTCCCGATAGGGCGTGGGCGGCGACGTTCACGTCAGGAGTTCGCACATCAAACTCGTGCCGAATCAACTCGGTTCTCTCTCGCGCCCCTGACCGGTCAATCCAGGGGCCTTTAGCGAAGGGACGCAGGGTCTGATGTCCGAGGGCAGCGTTCTCCCACAACGGCGCCGAGAGCAAAAGGCCCTCGCGATGGCGGTCCTGGGGTATATAGCCGATCCCGTTCTCGCGCCGCTGGCGAACCGATGCCAGTGTTATGTCTTCACCCATCAGCAGGAGCGCCCCTTTGCTGGCTGCTCGGATCCCGATAATGGCCTCGACCAGTTCGGACTGACCGTTGCCTTCCACGCCCGCGATCCCCACCACCTCACCCTTATGGATTCGAAAGGAGACGTCGTCTACAAGGATCCGGTCGTCATCACCAAGCACCGAGAGGCCCGACACGTCGAGGGCGACCTGGTTGGTCACCGTCGACTCGGTGGTGGCGGGCGTCGGCAGCTCGGATCCGACCATCAACTCAGCCAAGTCATGAGCGGTTACCTGATCGGGTTTGACCGTTGACACGGTCTTTCCATCCCTGAGAACAGTGATCGTGTCGGCGATAGCGAGGACCTCATCCAACTTGTGGTCGATGAAAAGAATCGTGGCGCCGTTGGCCTTGAGATCCCTCATGTTGTTGAAAAGCTCTTCGACCTCTTGGGGAACCAGAACGGCGGTTGGTTCGTCCAGGATGAGAATCTTCGCCCCCCGGTAGAGGACTTTGATGATCTCGACCCGTTGCCGCTCACCGACCTCGAGTTCCTCGACCAGCGTCTCCGGTTCGATCTGGAGGCCGTAAGCCTCCCCAACCTGCTTGAGGTGCGCCTCAGCCTTCTCGAAATCGATCACGCCCATAGCCTTCACCGGCTCAGATCCGAGTATCACGTTCTCAAGAACCGTTAGCTGATCCGCCAGCATGAAGTGTTGATGAACCATGCCGATGCCCACATCGATGGCCTCGGTCGGTGACGCGAACTTCACCTCCTTGCCGAAGACGCGCATCGAGCCTTCGTCGGGCTGCTGCATCCCATAGAGGATCTTCATCAGGGTCGACTTGCCGGCGCCGTTCTCGCCGCAAATCGCGTGAATCTCGCCTTCCTCAACCGTCAGGTTGACCCGCTCGTTGGCGACGACTCCGGGGAAGCGCTTGGTTATGCCCGTCAACTCGATGGCCGGCGCCAAAGAACCCTCCGATAGATGTCGGGTGGGACCGGACAATAGGCCGGTCCCACCCGAATTTACGGGTGCAACGGATTGTTAGTTAGGAATCAAGCCTCGGTCGGGTCTATTCGTTAGGGGAGGGCTAGTGGGTTTACAACGATTTCCCCGCTGACGATCCCGGCTTTGAATTCTTCGAGCTGGTCAACAATGTCGTCGACGAACCCACCAGTGGTCGAATAACCGACGCCGTCCACCGAGAGGTCGTAGGTGACCGGGCCAGCCGCGAAGGTGCCGTCGACCTGGGACTTGATCACCTCATAGACGGCCACGTCGACCCGCTTGAGCATGGATGTCAGGATGAATTCCCTCACACCTTCGTCAGCCGTGTTGTACTGGTCGGAGTCGACTCCGATGGCCCAGACCTTGGACCCGGAGGCGTCGCTCTGCTCACTGGCAGCCTCGAAAAGGCCTCCACCCGAGCCGCCTGCCGCGTGGTAAACGATGTCGGCGCCACCTTCGTACATCGCGAGAGCGATGTCCTTGGCCCGGTCGGGGGCGTTGAAACCGTCAAAGTCGGGGGCGGCCGTGATGTACTCAGACAAGACCTGGATGTCGGGATTCACTGCCTGGGCACCCTGAACGAAGCCCGATTCGAATCTCTCGATCAGGCCACCAACCCCGCTCACTCCACCGATAAAACCGATAGTTCCAGTGGTGGATTTCAGTGCGGCCGCAGCGCCAACCAGGAACGAACCCTGGTGCTCTGCGAAAACGAGACCGGCAATGTTGTCGGCATACGGAACCGGCGGGGTCTGACTGAAGTCGAGCATCGACGAGTCGATCACTGCGAAGTTGGTGTCAGGGTTTTCGCCACCAACGGCGGCGGCATCTCCTTCGAAAAGGAATCCGACTGCGATCACCATGTCGTTGCTGTCCGCCGCCAATTGCAAAAGCTCTGCCCGGTTGGAGCCGTCGTCGTTGGGGGATGCCTCAACAAAGGTAATCCCGAGCTCGTCGGCAGCTCGCTCGAGGCCGGCCGCAGCGGAGTCGTTGAAGGACTGGTCGCCGCGTCCGCCGATATCGAAGACGAGTCCGACCGTCACGGGCTCGGCCATCGCAGCGGTTGTAGTGGTTTCCTCTGCGGCGGTGGTTGTTGTTTCGGCTTCAGTCGTGGTGGTGGCGCCGGCTCCGGCTGTGGTGGTGGTGTCGCTGCCGGAGCCGCCACAGGCTGCCAGCACGAGCATCAGTGCCGCAAGAAGCGCCAGCAATCGCGTTTGTTGTTTCACGTTTTTTCCTCCGTCATGGATGGGAACGGCGAACCAGGCCCGCCGTTTCCAAAGGTTAGCCACGGTTCCGGTAATCCAGTCTGCCCGAGTGGCTGCGAATCTGGACAGGCGTGGCGGTTGTGCAGGTTTTTGGGGTATTCGAGGGGCCGGATCCGGTCGCCAGGGACCCAGCAATAATTCGCCGGTGATCGACATCAAGCATCGCCCTCCCCCGTCCGAGTGGGGGGTCCGAGTCGACCTACCTGGCATTCTGGCCCTGGCCGCGGCGTGGCGCGACCGGGACATACCGCCAGCGGCATTCGATTATCCCGGGCTGCCGGACGCCAGCGGGCCAGGTTGGTTCGACTTCTGCGTGCTGGCAACGTCGGTCGTTGCTTGTCTGTGGCCGCCGGAAGGCGACGGAGTGTGGCAAGCCGCATTCAACGGCACCTGGCTCGACGACGCGCCGGGCCTCTTTGCGTGTTTTGCCCGCCGGCCGGACCTGGGTGTTCGCGATTTCGTCGGGTTCACACGTGTCGACGGGGAACGCTTCTTTGGCGGCCGGGGGCGCCTGCAGCAAGTCAGTGAGAGGGCGCAACGTCTCGACCAAGTGGCAACGGTTCTGGTCGACCGGTGGGGCGCCAGCGCATCGGCGATCATCGAGGAAGCCGATTGGAAGGCTCCCGGGGTCGTGGAGCTCTTGGTTGAAACCGTGCCCGGCTACCGGGACCGAGCCGAAACGGCTATCGGAACCGTTGCCTTCGACAAGCTGGCCCATCTTTGCGCGGCGATGATGAGTACCAGATCGGATCGTCCATTGCAGGGTCTCGAGACCTTTCCCGTCTATCCCGACTACATGCTTCCGAAGGCGCTTCGCCATCACGGAGTGCTTCGGTACGAAGCCGAGCTGGCCCGGGCGATCGATGCCCGGCAACTCATTGAGGCAGGCTCGAACTGGGAAGTCGGTATCAGGTGGGCCACTGTGTTTGCCGCCGAACGCCTCGGCGAAAGTCTGCGCGATCTTGGCAATAGTGTCCCGATTCCGAGCCTCGACTACGCCCTCTGGCATGACGCGGTGCTGGGACCTGACGCGGGAAGAATGGGCGAACACCACCGAACAGTGACGATGGCGTACTAGGAGGTGAGAGGTTCGAGGTTCGACCTCAAACCCCCGCCGCAGGCGGCTCTAGCTCTCGGCCAGGGCCACTGTGGAGGGCTGCGGCTCGACCGACTCGAATGTGAGTTGATCGGCGCCTTCTTCGATGGTCACCAGAACTGTCGATCCGGCCTTGAAGGCACCAAGAAGAACGCGTTCCGACAGAGGATCCTCGAGCAGTCTCTGGATCGCCCGACGCAGCGGCCTGGCACCCATTTCCCGGTCGTATCCCTTGTTCCCGAGGAAACCCTTGGCGTCGTCGGTCAGCACCAGGTCGAGGCCCTGGCTGGCCAGCTGGGTTCGGATCCTGGCGAGCATGAAGTCGACGATCGACTTGATCTCGTCGAGGGACAGCTCGTGGAAAACGATGATCTCGTCGATCCGGTTGATGAACTCGGGACGGAAATGCTTCTTGAGCTCTTCTGTGACCTTGCCCTTCATCGCCTCGTAGGTGACGTCGTCGCCGTCGGTGTGGAAGCCGATCGTCCTCTTGCGAAGGTCACGCGTGCCGAGGTTGGAGGTCATGATGATGACGGTGTTTTTGAAGTCGACGGTCCGGCCCTGGGCGTCGGTCAACCGGCCATCCTCCAGGATCTGGAGCAGGGTGTTGAACACGTCGGGATGGGCCTTCTCGATCTCGTCGAACAGAACCACGGAGAACGGCTTGCGACGGACTGCCTCCGTCAGCTGTCCACCTTCGTCGTAACCCACATAGCCGGGTGGTGATCCGACCAGCCGGCTGACGGTGTGCTTTTCCATGTACTCGGACATGTCGAGCTGGATGAGGGAGTCTTCGTTCCCGAAGAGGAACTGGGCCAGAGCCTTGGCGGTCTCGGTCTTACCGACACCGGAGGGGCCCAGGAAGATGAACGAACCTGACGGACGCTTGGGATCCTTGAGGCCGGCCCGGGTCCGGCGGATTGCCTTCGACACGGCGACGATGGCGTCGTTCTGTCCGACGATCCGGAGGTGAAGCTCCGATTCCATCTGCACCAGTCGGGCGGTCTCCTCTTCTGTGAGGCGATGGACCGGGATCCCGGTCCATTGGGCGAGCACTTCGGCGATTTCTTCCTCGTCGATGACCCAGCCGGTCTCAGCGCCGGTCTCGCGCAGGCTCTGTTCACGCTCGACCCGGTCGGTGAGCAATGAACGCTCCTGATCACGCAACTGGGCGGCCCGCTCATACTGCTGGGAGTTGACGGCCTCGGACTTCTGGCGACGCACCTCGGACATCTTCTTGTCGATCTCGGAAAGATCGGGATCGCGAGACGACCGGTAGATGCGCATGCGGCTGCCGGCTTCGTCGATCAGGTCGATGGCCTTGTCGGGAAGGTTGCGATCGGAGATGTAGCGATCGGCCAGGTTGGCTGCCGAGACGATGGCGTCGTCGGTGAAACGGACCGAGTGATGCGTCTCGTAGCGGTCTTTCAGGCCCATCAGAATCTGGATGGTGTCGGCGACCGAGGGCTCGTCCACCTGGACCGGTTGGAACCGGCGCTCGAGGGCCGAGTCCTTTTCGAGGTACTTCCGGTACTCCTCGAGGGTGGTGGCTCCGATCGTCTGCAACTCACCGCGGGCCAGCATCGGCTTGAGGATTGAAGCGGCATCGATGGCACCTTCGGCGGCGCCGGCACCCACCAGGGTGTGGATCTCGTCGATGAAAAGGATGATGTCGCCGCGGGTCCGAATCTCTTTCAGGACTTTCTTCAACCGCTCTTCGAAGTCGCCGCGATAGCGGGAGCCCGCCACCAGGGCACCGAGGTCGAGCGTGTAGAGCTGACGGTTGTGGAGGGTCTCGGGAACCTCGTTGGCGACGATCCGCTGGGCTAAACCCTCGACGATGGCGGTCTTGCCGACGCCCGGCTCGCCGATCAGTACCGGATTGTTCTTGGTCCGGCGAGAGAGGATCTGCATGACTCGCTCGATCTCCCGGGCCCGCCCGATCACCGGGTCGAGCTTGCGCTCTCTGGCCATCTGGGTGAGGTTGCGACCGAACTGGTCGAGAACCGTCGAGCCGGAGGGAGCCGACTCGCGGGAGGCGGACGGATTGCCGGCGGAGGCTTGCTCCTCGGTGCCTCCGGAGCCATTGAGAAGTTGGATGACCGAATTGCGAACCTTGGTCAGTTCGGCGCCCAGCTTCTGCAGAACCTGAGCGGCCACCCCTTCGCCCTCGCGAATCAAGCCGAGCAGGATGTGCTCGGTGCCGATGTAGTTGTGGCCGAGCTGAAGCGCTTCTCGCAGAGACAGCTCAAGAACTTTCTTGGCGCGCGGGGTGAAAGGAATATGACCTGTGGGGGCCTGGGCACCCTGGCCGATGATCTCGACCACCTGGTCGCGAACAGCCTGGAGGTTGATACCCATTCCCTCGAGGGCCCGAGCGGCGATTCCTTCGCCTTCATTGAGCAACCCGAGGAGGATGTGTTCGGTGCCGATGTAGCTGTGGTTGAGGAGCCGCGCTTCCTCCTGGGCCAGCACCACGACCCGGCGGGCTCGATCCGTGAAGCGCTCAAACAACTCAGACTCTCCTAAAACTCTCTACAGCCCCTGGCGAGCTAGGGGGATTATACCGCCGGGGGCCGTCAAACTTCTGATGAGCTGTTCGACGGTCACCGACACTCCCTATATCGGTACGATGATCGCAGCGCTGATGACCGATCTGCACGATCTGATTCGATTGCCCTACGTCTGGGAACGACTGGCCGAAGTGGAGGAACGTCTCCTGGAAGCGGCCACTTCCGACGACCCCTACTTGACCAAGATTGCCCAGCATTTGCTGCTTGCCGGCGGCAAGCGCTTTCGCCCTTTGTTGGCCCTTCTGGCATCTGAATTCGGACCTGGCGAATTCGGAACCTCTCCCCGAGACCGTCGTCCGGTCGAAGCCGCGGTTTCGGTGGAACTCATCCATGTCGGGAGCCTCTACCACGACGACGTGATCGATGAATCCGATGTTCGAAGAGGGGCGCCGTCAGTAAATGCCAACTGGACGAACACCGTGGCAATCCTGGCCGGGGACTTTTTGATGGCGCGGGCATCCGAGGTGGCAGCGACCTATCTCTCCCAGGAATCCGTCCGGCTCCTGGCTGTGACTTACGCGGAATTGGTCGAGGGTCAGACCCGCGAACTTCAACTTGTCGGATCGCTCAATCATTCCCTGGCCGAGTACGAGCGGGTCATCGCAGGAAAGACGGCCTCGCTGATCCGAACATCGGCTCGTCTGGGAGCGATGGCGGCTGATGCCGAACCTGCGGTCGTGAAAGCCCTAACCACCTGGGCGTGGGAATTGGGGATCGTCTTCCAGCTCGCCGATGACGCTCTCGACCTGGTCGGCACCGAAGACAGTCTCGGCAAACCGACCGGTTCGGACATACGCGAAGGCAAATTCACGCTGCCGGTGCTGGCTGCGGCCCACGACGAAAGCGGCGGGCGGTTGCGCCAGCTCCTTTCCCAGCCGCGGCCCTATGCCGACGAGGTGGCCGACGAGGCCATAGATCTTCTGCGCGATGGCGGCTGGGTCGATCGGGCAATCGATGCCGCCCTGGCCAGGGTGGAAACCGCCCAGCAAGGCCTGGAGGCCCTGCCGCCGGGGCCGGCTAAGACCGCCCTGGCTGAGCTCGGCCGCTATCTGGTCGACCAGGTGGAGACCGAACGGCGACATTGACGTCGGCTTTCCGGCATTGTCCTTCTGCCGGAGTTTCCACGCACAACGTCGATTGGGGATGCTGAAGCCGAGCCTCAACCCCGTGGATATTCGACCGATTGAAAGGGTCGCCGATCGCTGAACGGCAGGTCAATCAGGAACGAGCCGATGTCAGATCCTCAGAACTACCTATCTCCAGTCGACTACGACGCCCTGTCGCGACAGTTGGCGGAGCGAGACGACGAAATCCGCCGCCTGCGGGGGATCATCGACTCGTTTCTGTCGGTTGACATCGACACCGGGTTGTTGAATCGCAACGGACTGGTGGAGTCGGTCAAGCGGGCCTGTCTCTGGTGGGAGCGCCGCCGGGAGCCCTTTGGGGTCATGGCAGTGCGGTTCTCCGACATGGTGGGCCTCAACCCGGGCCAGGCCAACGACCTGGCCTCCCGCATCGCGGCGTCCATGTCCGACACGGGACGCGCCGTTGACGACACAGGTCGCATAGATGACCGGACCTTCGTGATGGTTCTGAGGGAGTTTCAAAGTCAGGGCGCGATGACGGTTGTCTCGCGGATGCGGACTGCGCTGCGAGAGGCCATCGCCGATCCTCTGGTAACAGGAGAACTCCGATTCGGTCTCGTCGTTGCCATCGAGGGTGACTCCTCGACACCGGAGGACTACATCAATATGGCAGTGGCCGCCGCCGAACAAGCCGCCCCCGACGTCCCCAAGTTCGCGCGGGAACAGTAGGCAGTAGAGGCCAGCAGATTCTGGCGCGGAGTTCTGCTCTCCTGGCGTCGATCATCCGCGCCAAAACGGGGGGGGTTCTGGCTGCTACTGCCGACTGATGGCTGCCTACTGATCCGACTCCGGCCTCAGCGTCGGGAACAAGATCACGTCGCGGATGTGGTGGGTGTCCGTCAGGAGCATCACCAGGCGGTCGACGCCGATGCCGAGGCCGCCGGTTGGCGGCATTCCGTACTCGAGTGCCCGCAGAAAGTCATCATCGACCGGGTGAGCCTCGTCGTCCCCGGCCGCCCGGGCCCGGGCTTGAGCCTGAAAGCGTTCGCGTTGGTCGATCGGGTCGACCAGTTCTGAAAACGCATTGGCGTATTCGGTCCCGGCGATCACCAGTTCGAACCGCTCGGTGAGGTTGGGATCGGTCCGGTGGACGCGGGCAAGCGGTGAAATCTCCTTGGGATAGTCGATCACGAATGTCGGGTCCCAGATACGGTCTTCAACCATCTCCTCATATATCTCGGCGGCGATCCGACCGTGACCCCAATCGGCCTTGGGTTCGATCCCATGCCTTAGCGCAAGGTCGCGAAGGTTCTCGATCGGTACGTCGAAGGTCACCGGCTCGCCCACCGCCTCCGAAACAAGGTCCATGAAACGGGCTCGCCGGTAGGGAGGTGTCATGTCGAGGCTCCGGTCCTTGTAGGTGAAGGTGGTGGTGGCGTTGACGGCAACGGCGGCCGCCGTGAACACTTCCTCGACGAGCTCCATTATGTCCGAGTAGTCAGCCAGCGCCTCGTACGACTCGAGCATCGTGAACTCGGGGTTGTGAGTGCTGTCGACACCTTCGTTGCGAAAAATCCGGCCAATCTCGAAGACCCGTTCGAGCCCACCGACGACTAGCCGCTTCAGATAGAGCTCAAGCGAGATCCGGAGCTTCATGTCGAGGACGAGTGCCTGGTGGTGGGTGACGAACGGACGGGCCAGTGCCCCGGTCGCTTCCGCCAGCAGCACCGGAGTCTCGACCTCGATATAGCCGCGCTGGTTGAACTGCCTTCGTAACTCGCCAACAACCGCAGTCCTGGCCCTGGCAACCCGCTGGGCATCCTCATTGACGATCAGATCGACGTACCGCTGACGGGACCTCTGCTCGACGTCAACCATTCCGTGCCACTTGTCCGGAAGCGGCCGCAGCGCCTTGGCCAGCGTTGTTAGGGAGGAGATACGAACGCTGAGCTCGCCCTTCTTGGTAGTGACGATCGTTCCGGCGGCCCCGACCCAGTCGCCGAGATCGATATCGCCGAACGCTGACATAGTGGCGGCATCAAGTGTCGAGGCTTCGGCCAGCAGTTGGATCCGCCCCGTGTTGTCACGAATCGTGGCGAAGGCAAGCTTCCCGAACGAACGGTGCAGCAAGACCCGTCCGGCGACCGTCACTTCAACTTCGGTCGACTGCCCTGGCCCGAGATCGGTAAACCGATTCTGCAACTCAGCCGCCCAAGCTGTCCGCTCGAACCGATAAGGAATGAGATCGGGTCGGTATTTGGAGAACCGGTCGCTCTCTTCAGGCGGCGTTGAGTGGCTCACGAAGGTTCGAGGTTTGAGGTTCGAGGTTTGAGCATCGGCCATGGGTAGTAAAGCCGATGGCCTCTGACGTTCTGGCGTCTGGCGTCTGGCCTCTATTCATTTCTTGCGTACACCTCGGCCAGGCCGATCAGGGTCAGGTCGGGTTCGAGGGCGGTTACGGCGGTGGTGAAACCGATCATCACCACCGCCAATCCTCCGGTGGCCACGACCGGGCAAGCCACGTCGAGGGTTCCCATAATCCGCCCGACCAATCCGTCAACGAGCCCGGCATAGCCATAGATCAAGCCGCTCTGGATGGCTTCCACCGTCGACCGGCCGACCGGGCTCCGGGGGGCGGAGAGCTCGACCCGACGCAGAGCCGCGGTATGAGTGACAAGGGCGTCGGCGGAGACTTCCAAACCGGGGGCGATGGCACCGCCTCGATAGGAGCCGTCAGGACCGACCAGGTCAACTGTCGTGGCAGTTCCGAAGTCCACCACAATCACCGGAGCCCCGAACTGGCGCTGGGCACCGATGGCGTTGGCCACACGATCGGCGCCGACCTCGCGGGGGTTGTCCACCGCCAGGGCTATCCCGGTCTTGACGCCCGGACCGACAACGATCAGCGGGCCCTCGATGAGGGCGCCCATTGCCTCTCGCCATGCCTCTGTCCGGGGCGGAACCACTGAGGAGAGGGCACCGCCGGTGACGGGGCCTCCGTGCTCGGCCAGCATCGAGCGAAGCAACAGCCGGCTTTCATCGGCGGTCCGATCACGATCGGTCGAGATCCGCCACCGACGATCGACATGGTCGACGTCCCACAGTCCCACCACCGTGGTCGTGTTTCCTACATCACAGAGGAGAAGCATCACGGCACTCGGTCATAGAGAACGCTCTGACGCTCGAGTCGGATCCCACGATCGGCTACCACTTCTCCCCCAACGACATCGAGGGCGATGTTGTCGATGAGTCGAACTGTTCCGACCCGAACTGCCGCGGCCAGGAACCCAGGTCGATCCAACTCCTCGAGAACTTCGGCACGTTCCTGCGAGGCAAGCTCGACGTACTCGACCTCCAAGGCTGCCAGGGTCGAACGCACCGCTTCCTTGAGGACCTCGGCCTTTCGCTGCCCAGACTCTGCCAGGCGGGCGGCCCCAAATAGACCTTTGCTCAACAGGAGTGCACCGGGGCGGTCGTCGGTACTCAGGAAGACGTTTCTGCTTGAGAGAGCCAGACCATCGGACTCTCGTACTGTCGAGTGAGGGATGACGGCGACCGGGAAAGACAGATCCTCAACCAGGCTCCTCACGACGACAAGTTGCTGGGCATCCTTACGACCGAAGTACGCCGAATGGGGCTGCAGGCCGGCCAAGAGCTTGGTGACGACGGTTGCGACCCCATCGAAGTGCCCGGGACGACGCGGCCCTTCCATGCGTTCGGCGATCGGACCCACCACCACTTTCGTGGTCGGCGGGTTGGCAAACATCTCATGCAACGGAGGCGCGAAGACAACGTCGACGTTGGCGGTTCGTGCCATTTCGAGATCCCGTTCGAGGTCGCGGGGGTATCGGTCGAGGTCGGCCGGATCGTTGAACTGCAGTGGGTTGACGAAGATCGAGACCACCACCGTGTCCGCGGTGGACCGGGCAGATCTCATCAAGGCGAGATGGCCTTCGTGGAAAAAGCCCATAGTCGGGACCAGGGCGACCCTGCCCAGATACCGAACCCTCGCCTCGGCAAATGTTCGTACGAGTTCCATCAACGCGTGGTGAGTGGTGGATGGTGGGTGGTGGGTTTCGTAGGAGCCGAGACGCCAGACGCCAGACGCCAGACGCCAGGAGAAACCCTGCTTCTGGCGCGGAGGATCGACACCAGGAGAGCAGAACCCCGCGCCAAAACGTCGGGTTTAGTCATCGAGGTCCTCCGGGAGGGACTTGCCGGCGGTTATGGCGGTGGCTTCGGCCATCAGACGGAACTGTTTCAGGCGATCAGGCTGGGTCCGGGCCACTCCGGACAACTGTCCTTTGACGGTTTCCCAGTCACCGCGGGCGATGGGGCCAGTAAGGGCATGGCGGGGACCCTGGACGAAAGCGTTCGACACGGCCGTTCGGGTCAACGGTGCCACCGCCTCGAATGGGATCGAAGCGGATTCGAGGAGTGAGCCAGCCAGATCCAGAGCGGCAACTACATAGTTCGAAGCGGCCGAAGCGGCGGCGTGATAGACCGGTTTGACCGAGTCGAGAAGGCGAAACGGAACCATCCCGAGGCTTGTCGCCAAACCGGTCAACAATCCGAACAGGGGCTCGTCGGCTGTGACTCCGGCCCACGCTCCGGCCAGCGATCGAGCACCGGTCTCAGGGTCGGACAGGCTCTGAAGCGGATGGTATGACCCGATCCCGATTCCGCTCCGAGCGAAAGGTGCCAGGACATCGATCGATTTGAAGCCCGACATGTGGACGGCTCCACGAATGTTTCTGGCGTATGGCGCAAGGCGGACGGCGGTCGATTCGATGTGGTCATCGCGTGTGGCGATCACCAATAAGTCGGCGTCTGGCAGATCCGCGTCGTATGGACTCTGTGAGAAGCGATTAGCCATAGACCCGGTCCTGGTGACCACGCCGACGATTCGATGGCTGGCTTTGTCGGCGGCGATGGCCAATGCGCCACCGGCACGGCCCGGGGCGGCGACGATTATGTCGAGGGTTCTCAAAGCCAGGCTCCAGTCCGATCGGGTACCGGTCCGTCGGGAGAGGCTAGATGATCCCCGGCAGGAGCCGCTTCGGAACCGACCGCGCGTAGTCCGAGTAGTCCGGGTAAGCGATCCGGAGGAACCGCTCTTCATGCCGGCTCTTCAAGAAGAACAGGATGCCCAGCGCCGCTGCAGCCCCTGCTGCCCACCACGATCCGCCCAGGATCGAAGCTCCGCTCACCACGAGAAGGATCCCGCCGTACATGGGGTGCCGCACCCACCCGTAGGGTCCGGTCGTCGTGAGCTGGCCGGATTGGCTTGGTGCCGGAAAGGGCGTGAGCCCCGGCCCCAGCGACGGCACGGCCGCCAGCGCCATCCAGACGCCTACCAACACCGGCAGGAGGCCGATCCACATCCATGTTCGGGGTGGAAATGCGGCGCTGGCTACGAACGTCACCGCCCACAGGGTCAGAAGCAGGGCCTGGCAAGCCACCCAGCCGCCTCCTCGTTCGAGGAAGCGGGGTACGCCGTCACTCCAGTCGGAGGCCAGCAACGAGACCTTCTGGTCGCCCACGTTCTCCAGGGCCGCCCGGGCCGTCCCTGAACGGACGCTGGCTTCGGGCCACACCTCGACCAGTGGGGCAAGGACGAACTTCCGCTCGTGGGCCCGCGGATGGGGCAACTCGAGGTCTGGCCCGTCGACCACCAGTTCGTCGTACACCACCAGGTCGAGGTCCAGAGTTCGAGGTCCCCAGCGCTCCTGCCGGACCCGACCGGCCTGCGCTTCGATCCCATGAAGGTGGGCGAGCAGGTCGGGGGCCGAGAGGGTCGTCTCGATCAACCCCATGGCGTTGAGATAGGGATCCTGCTCGGGTCCTCCAACGGGGGCGGTCTCGTAGAGCGACGACACTGCGAGCAGGGTTCCTGCCCGTCGGAGTCCGTCGAGTCCCACCCTCAGGAGTCCGAGGCGGTCTCCCAGGTTGGACCCGAGCCCGATGGCCGCCCGGACCACAACCCCTAGCTCCGGCCCCGTCGGACGGTTACCGACACATCGGAGAATCCGACTGCGATGGGCGCAGCGGGCTTGTGGACCGTGACTTCGACTGCCCCAACCCGGGTGTCCTCGAGAACTGTCTCGGCAACCCGGGTCGCGACGCGTTCGATCAGGTCCCATCGTTCGGATGCCACCACGTCATGGATTCGTTGAGCCAGTAACCCGTAATCGACCGTCTCCGCAAGCTCGTCCGAAGCTCCCGCCGAGGCGAGGTCCATCGACAACTCCACATCGACCAGGAAGCGTTGGCCCGTCTTCTTCTCTTCGGGCAGTACGCCGTGGTAGGCGAAGACCTCGATCCCCGTGATAGCTATCGAGTCGGCCACCGACGACCGCCCTTCTGC
>DATLEZ010000078.1:0-53522 GCA_035525055.1 Acidimicrobiia bacterium
ACGAGACTGATGGCGGCCAGGGCTGCTCCAGAACGGGCCTGGTAACGGGCCAGGTCCATTATGGCCAAACGCACTGCAATCGGCGCCCCTCTAGTGGCGATCGACAGCGCCCGGATTGCCAAGGGGCCAATGAGCAGGACACCGAGCAGGATCGCCAGCGTGCCGAAACCGATAAGCAAGAAGTTGGCCTGGTCGGCGAGAGCAAGAGCTGCGGTGCCACCCACCACCAGAGCACCCGCCAGTACCGCCGAGCGATGGGTCGGAGTCGGCCGCGGGGGCCGGCCTGACAGTGCGAGCGTGATCGGGATCCGCGCCACTGCCCGAGCCGGCCACCAGGCCGCCCCGGTTGCGGTCAACACTGCCAGCACCATGCCAGTTCCGATCAGCCACCAGGGCACATTGAACCGCGCTATCCGGTGCCCCACTGCCGGTTCGATGAGCGGCACCGCCGCGGTCCAACTCGCCAACCCAATGAGAGCACCGATGAGTGCGGCGATGACTCCAATCGCGGCACCATTGGCCACCGTCACCAGGCGAAGGTTCCTCTCGGTGGCCCCGATCGCGGCCAGCATGCCGAGCTGACGTAGGCGCCGTTGAGCGACAACGACGAAGCTGGCGACGGCCACCAGAGCAACCAATAGCAGCGCCACGGTTGCGGCACCCAGCACTCCCGCGGCTGCGAGCGCGCCCTCATTGGCGGGTCGCTGCGATCTAGCCAGCATGTTCCCCGTTCGGAACCCGAAGACCTTGTCGTCGGGCGCATCGACCAGCATCGTCACCTCCTCCGGCGGGTCGCTGTGCGATGGGTCTACCAATACGAACTCGATCCGCAGGTCGCTGGGATTCTCCACTAATCCGACAACGAGCCGCTCGATGCCATCTAACGGGAACGTAGTGTCGAGGCTGAGCTGCAACGTCTCGGCCACCCCGTCGGTCACCGCGACCTCGCCGGCAGCCGTTGGGTAGCGACCCTCCAGCAGCGTCAGCATCGGACCGCTATAGGGCCCCTGGGGGTCCTGGGCCCTGATCTCGATGCTCTCCACCGAGCCTGCGATCGGTACCTGCCGGTGAGAGATCACCTCGATCGTGCCAAACCACTCCTCGGCGGCGGAAATAGCGGCCGCCAACGCCTGGGGATCAGAGCCATCGAACTTGAGGTTGTGATTGACCGTGCCGGACCTGGCGTTTCCCGGAATTGGAGCAATGTTGTAGGCGGCAGAGGCGCTGAAAATCGCTGCGGCGACAGCCACCGTCAACAAAGCAAGTATCAGAGCCTGTTGGCGCCATTCCCGGCGGTACAGCCGCACCGCCCAGCGGATCACCGCCCGCCGGGCAGGTCCACCACCGCCGCCGTTGTCGGAGTCAACCGTCTTCCGCTCCTGCAGAACGTTCATGGTTCGTTGTGAGAGCCCAGGAGCGAGTCCGGACTGGGAGGCTGCGCTGTCTGGTCAACGATCCTTCCATCTCTTATGAACACCACCCGGTCGGCCCACGATGCCAGCTGCGCGTCATGGGTTACCACTACTCCAGCCACCCCGCCCTTGCAGGCCGCGCGCAGGAGCCGCATCACCGCCTCGCTGTTGGCCGAGTCCAGCGCGCCTGACGGCTCGTCGGCGAGCAACAGATGTCGGTTGCCCACGATCGCCCGAGCGATTGCAACTCTTTGACGTTCGCCGCCTGAGAGCTGGTCGGGGAAATGATCGGCGCGGTCCGAAAGCCCTAGCGATTCCAGCGACTCCAACCCGGTGGCCCATGCCGCCCTGGCCCCGATCCCGTCGAGTTCCAACGGCAACGCGACGTTCTCGAGCGCGCTGAGGCCAGGCAACAGGTTGAAGTCTTGGAACACGTATCCGATCGTCCGTCGGCGAAGCCGGGCCCGGTCGTTGCGCGACATTCTCGACAGCTCGGCGCCATCGACCACGACCTCGCCGCTAGTGGCGTCTTCCAGGCTGCCGGCGATCGTCAAGAGTGTGCTCTTCCCAGAGCCGCTCGGTCCCATGATCGCGACCAGTTCGCCCCGCTCTACCGATAGGTCGACGTCGCGTAGTGCGTGCACCTCGGTTGGACCCGATCCGTACACCTTCGATGTGTGACGCACTTCGAGGGCGGCAGTCATCGTCTCACCGCTTTGTGTTGCCACTGTTCGTAGGCCCTTTCGACGGGACCAGTGGCGGGCAGCCGTTGCAGCCTGGCATCGGCCGCGTCGAGCCACCGTACGACGCCCTCGAGGCGGAACAATTCGGCGTCGACGATCAGGCCTAGCCCCACGTCATCTTCAGATCCCTCGGCCTTGAGGTGGGTGTATCTCTGCATCGTCTCGACCAGGTGCCGACGATGGGCCTGGATCACGTCGTGAACGTCGACGCCCGGCACCCGCAAGGCCACTTGCACCTTGATGACGAGTTCATCGCGCGGTGGAGGCAAAGTGTCGGGCGGTGTTCGAAGCCACTCATCGAGTTCGCGGCGGCCGGCTGCCGTGATGCGGAAGACGTTCTGGGGACCATCGCCTTGAGCATCGTCGGACTCCACCAGTGCGTCGCGCTCCAGTCGCTGCAGTGTCGTATAGACCTGCCCGATGTTGAGCGGCCACACCTCCCCGGTCCTCGCCTCGAACTCCTGCCGCAGCCGCAGACCATATTTCGGGCCCTCGCTGAGCAGAGCCAACAAGGCGTGCCGAACACTCACTGGTCCACGAGTACAGTTAACATACCGAGTAATATACTCAGTATGCTCGGTCGTCAAACCGAACCAGAGGCCGGCATGGCGATCACCTACGGGAGTCGCGCGAGAATCGAGTCGACATGATCCCAATTGCTTGCACGCTCGACGCCGGTGAAGCCCGGGAGAGGTGGCAGCAGTGGCAATCCCTGGCGAGGACCGTGGGCAAGGTGGACCGCGTGGCTCATGGCCTCAGTCTCCACTTCACCGCCGCCGACGACACCCGGTCGGAACTGGTCAGGCTGGTTGGCGCCGAGCGCCAGTGCTGCGGCTTCGTCGACTGGCAACTCGAAGAGCTTGGTGACGAGTTGGTGCTCACAATCAGCGGCGATCCCGACGGCGTGGAGGCGATGGTGGAGTCCTTCCGGCTCCCGACCTGAAGCGGCCTGATAAGGACGTTGCCTTTGTGGGCACGACGACCGGGGACGACTGGCACAACGGGCATCTGGTGCTCGCCGCCCACACGTCGTGGTGAGTGATCGACGTCGTGACGCCCGCGGAATCGCCGATGTCGAGCGCATCGCAATGATCAACTGGATAGTTTGGCGACTACATGACTTGAAGCTCGCTCACAGGAGGAGAGACATGGCCGAGAGCGTCTACAAAGTGATCGAACTGGTGGGGACCAGCACCGAATCCTGGGAAAAGGCGGCTCAGGCCGCGGTGACGAAGGCGGCGGCTCATCTCCGGGACCTACGTGTTGCAGAAGTATCGGAGCTCGACATGCAACTCGACAACGGTGTCGTCGTCTCCTACCGGGCCAAGGTGAAGGTCTCGTTCAAGTACGAGGACGAGTCCTAAGGTCGGACCACGTCGTGTCAGACGACGGCCGATATCAGGCGAAACGTGTACCCGGCCATAACCGACCATAACAGGATGGCAAATCCGCGCTCGCCGGTGCGTTGGTTGAAGCCGCGACCCAAAAGAGTGCCGGCAAGCATCAGCGGCACTGCGACCAGGGCGACAGCGTAAGACGAGGTGCCGAGGATGGCGGCCTCGGAGAACACAGTGACTTTGGTGAGGTCGCCCGCCAGGGAGGCCAAGGAGGCCGCCCCTACGAAATGGAAGCGGTCAAGATCGAGGTTGCGGATCGCCGCCCCCTTGAGCGGCCCCGACGTCCCTGAGAAACCGGAGACGGCGCCGGAACCGAAGGCCATGACCGGACCAGCGACAAGCCTTCCCGGCTGCCAACGCAAACGCTCCAGAACGAGCGTCAGTCCGAAGGCTGCCACGACGGCAATCCCGACGATCTGATCCGAGGTCCTCACCAGGAGACTGGCTCCGAGCCACGCCCCGACCGAGATCATCACCACAATCGGCAGGGCCCTTCGCAATGGCAACGTCGCCTGGTAAGCAATCACCTTGACCAGATTGTTCACCCCCAGCAGCAGAGCGGCCAGAGCCACGCCTTCCTTGGGACCGAGCACCAACACGAGCGCCGGCACCAGGAGAAGCGAACCGCCCAATCCGGCCGAGGCCGAGATCACGAACGAGATGAAGATCGCGACAAGGGCCAGCAGGCCCGTGGCGACGTTCAGTGTTTCCATGACTAGTGAATGGGCGGAGGCTCTTCGGCTGGTTCACACCCGTCGATCACAGGATGGATGTGCCACTTGTTCTCGGGCTTTTCCTGTTCGCCTTTGACCAGGTCCGAACCAGCGGTACCCACCTGGAAACACCAGGGATCGAGGACCCTCTTCTTGAACTGCTCAACCAATTCCTCGGTTGCTGGATTGTCGCCTTTGAACCGGTCCGGCACCCGAATTACCTGGACGTGTCGGACCGGATGGATTTCGTTCCACCCACTGTGCCCGGCGTCATACACCCAGTCTCCCTTGACGACGACGATATCTCCCAAATTCATCTCTCCGGATGAGGGGTCGAGAACATCGTGGATGTCTCCGTTGTGAGTTGCCGCCCAGACGATCCCCGCGAGGAGTGCGGTGAGGGCTAACAAGGCAAGAAGCACCAAGAGGCAGGCCAGCCAACCGATTCCGGGAAGCGAGCAGGCGGCCAGGGCAGCTGCGATCGGGAACGACATGGCCTTGAGCACGATGCACACGTCGTGAACCCGGCAGCCCTTCACCTCGCAATGCAGGATCTGGTCGATGTCGGGGTTGGATTGCCCCACCCCCACATACCCCAGGCCCAATGGATCGAGGACCGAGCTTTGTTTGGTGATGAATTTGCTTTGATGCTCGTCCGTTTCCTGAACGGCGTTCAGCTTCTCGCTGTTCGCGTGAGGCGACAGGACGATCTCAAACGTGAAGTCGTCGTCCATCTTTTCCAGACCGGACTTGTCGGACCCGACCGGGATCAACTTGGTAACCCGGCCGATGACGCAGACGTCCTCCTCCAGGCAGACCAGCTTCCCGCCATGTAGGAATCGACAGAGGTCGAATACGGCGGCTATGAAGAGGACGCCTGATACGACTCCAAGCAGGATCGAGAGGGATGCCCCCGCCACTATCGCGAATATCAGCGACGCGATGCCCAGAGTCTTGGCTTGGAGCGGCTTGAAGTCGGCCGGAGCGACACAGTGGAAGTGCTTCTGACAGTCGGCCATCAGCGGCTTCTTCCGGTGCAAATCTTGCTGAGGATGATCATGCCTTCACCACTTTCAGCGTCACTCCTCCGACGAGGTCGGTGCCGTAGAAGGCGTTGACATTGATGACCTCTTCACCGGCAAAGTTCGCCGGAGGAGTCACTGTCACCACCACGTTCTCGGTCGCGAATGCACCGAGCGTTACCTCGGATGGTTCGATAGCCACAGCCCAACCGCTGGGTATCGGGTGACCTCCAACACCGTGGCGGAACCTGGCAAATGTCCAGTCCGCCTCCAACTCCAACGGAGGCACGTAGGCCGTAGTTAGGTTGTGATCCGGAAAACTTCGATCGCTATCTCCCTTGTCGGGCTTGGCGCGACAATCCATCTTGGGCGGAATCCGGTATCCGTCGGCCCGCAGGCGGAATCGACGGGGGACCTCGGAATCATTCCGGACCGGGAACTCGAACACCGCCGGCGACGCCGCGATGCCCACATTGGTGTTCTCCTGGCCAATGTTGTTCTTGGGATTGGCGTCATCGTTCCAATGGAGGCGGGCCTGCAGGCAGTAGTGCCCGGGTGTGTTCGGGGTATGCCAGTTAACGGACGCCCGGGTGGGATGACCCGGCGCTCCTTTGACGGGAAGGGTGACGACATCGTTCCCGATGGCCTGGCCCTGGGTCCCGATCCCAAAGCCAAAGAAGAGGAACTCGACGGGCATGTCGACGGCCGGCGCTGAGGTGGAACTATTCCAGATGGTTGCCACCACCTCGTAGTCGGTGTCCTGGATCAAACCGCTCGATGCCACTGGATTCCCATTCCTGAAGAGCTGGATGTCGGGGTTGTCCCACGTCACCGCCAGTCCCTGTTCCATCAGATAGGTCTGGGAGTAGATCAGAGGATCGGCCCGCTTATAGACCTCGGGTCGAACCGTCGCACACTCGGGGGGACACCGATTCGGTTGGCCCCGTCGGCTGTCACGGACCCGCTTGTTGCGGCGTCCGGTTGACAGCAGATCCGCGATCAATTGGATGATCTGTCGCAGCCATGCGAAAGTGAACAAGTAGAGAATTGCCGCGAGCAGGGCTCGAATCAGCCCCACGACGGCATTGCCAATCGCACGCACGATCGTGCCTCCTCCCCACATCGACGACCCAAGCGTCGGAAGACTCCCCGAAGCTACACCCGGCGTGTGGCTCCTGTCGGCTGGAGAGGGTTCTAGGCGCGCTTCTCGAGCTCAGCCAGCTCCGCTTCGATGCTCCGGGCTTGAGCTGCGGCCGCATCGGCCCGCTTGCGAGCCGTCTCGGCAGCCTTACTGGCTTTCCGGGCGACCGCCTCTGCGTCCCGAGCCTCCTCTTCCAGATCGCTGGCCTCGACCTCCGTCGCTTGCGCGGTTGCCTCCGCCTCCCAGCTGCGTTTGCGCAGCGCCTCGATCCTGTCCTGCTGCTTGCTGGTCGCGGCCTTCTTCGGAGCTACGGGCACAGACAACCCGGCGAACGAGCCGAACCCAGTCGGCTCCAGGTCCTCGGTCAACCGACCCTGTTTGAGCAGTCCCCGTCCCTCCGGTGTCGCGACCCCCGCTCGCAACGTGCTCACAATGCGGTCGAGGACCGCCGGAGATGCCGCCTTCAGCTGCTGCTTGGCGGCAGTGCGGAGCAAGAAGATGGCGGCAGCTTCGTCACGGCGCGCTTCCTCGAAGCCACTCGAGTCCTTCCCTGACATCGCCCGGCTCTGAGCCTGCTCGAGCGCCTCCCCTGCCTTGATCAACCTCTGCAGGTCGAGGGAACCCGAGCGGGCTAGCTGGTTGACTGTCCAGGCCGAAACGGAAGGCTTCTTCAGTGCGGCAACACGAGCAGCCGCCGGCTCATCGCCATCCTTTTTCAGACGACCAGCGACCTCATTGCGGACCTTGACGAACTGATCAAGCGGAGCCGCGTAGAGGTCGTCGAGTTCGGATTCTTCGTCGGCCAAGAGAGATGCCCTCGGGTCGGGAGGCAGACCTTATCCCACCAGGTCCGATCGGGGACCTGAGGACCCTGTCGTTCGAGCAGTATGGTTATTTGGTTGAAACCAATGGTGTTCGTAACGGGTGGATCAGGCCTTGTTGGTGGCGCCGTGATCGAATCCCTGACAAGGGATCACACCGTCCGTGCGATGGCTCGCTCAGAAACGAGCGCTGCGATGGTCGCCAGGCTCGGGGCCCCGCCAGCTGATGTGCTCTCTCGACAACGTCGGGGCGGAGGATCTCAAGGGTTGCCAGACGTCATCCGTTTCGCGGCCAAAACGAAGGAGTGGGCACCCAAGGTATTTACGAGAGGACCAACGCCGCGGGTACGGTACGGCTTCTGACCGCGGCCCGGACCGGCGGAGTTCGGAGGTTTGTTTGTGCCTATCAGCACGGACTCGGTCCTCTGTACTGGCGGACACCTGCGCGCAGTGGACGAATCTTTTCCGCTGCCGACCAAAATCCCCTTTGAATACACCGCAACCAAAGCGGCCGGCGAACGGGCAGTGATCAGTGCCAACGACCCGACCGGGTCTTCCACTGCCAGCAGTGAATCAGGAGATTCCGCGCAAGCCCCCGCCGTCGAGATGGATCACCCCGCCGTGCATCAGGTCGGCCTGAGGCTCGAGCAGCAACATCACCGCCCAGACGACCTCATCGATCGTTCCCAATCGGCCGAGGGTGTTCTGAGCCACATACTCGTTGTAGGTCTCCTCAAACTTCAATCCACGCTCGGCGGCGACATTTGTCAGAATCCTCCTCAGCCGGGGTGTGTCGGTGGGTCCGGGAGCGATGGTGTGGACGGTCACTCCCTTGGGCCCGTACACCATCGAGATCTGGCGCATGATGTTGAACACAGCGGCGTTAATCGCGCCCGGTCCGGCTTCATGGGCCCGTGGTTCCAAGCCGAGAGTCCCGGCGAACGCCACAAACCGGGATCTATCGACAAACGCATCTCGGACGGCGTGGAGCAGACGAACCAGACCAGCGACCTTGATGTTGGCCCCCAGCACCAGGGCATCGGGATCGGTGGTGTCGACCGAGCCCCGCACCGGCAGCCCGGCGGCAAAGACCGCCATCCGCACCGGACCCCCGAGTTGTTCCTTGATAGCTGCGATGGCGTCATTGTGGCCGATGTCGGCCACACAGGGCACGACAAGATCGGACTTCTCCCTCAGAGTCTCCAAATCGTCGGCGGACCGCGCCACCGCCAGCACGCGCAATCCGCGCTCCGCCAGTCGCGATGTGATCGCAGAACCCATCGCCCCGGTGGCACCGACGACAACGGCCGTCTCAGCCGCCATTCAGGGCCCTCCTGATTCGATCGATGCTGCCGAGCACATCGGTCACGTCGAACCACACCGTTCGCATCCCGACGGAGTCGGCACCGATCAGGTTGTAGGGCTGATCGTCGACGAACAACACCCGACCGGCCGCCGACTCGAGCCTGTCGAGGGCGATCTGGAAAGCCCGCGGGTCAGGTTTCAAGTATGCCTCGTGGGACAGGTCGATGAGCGGATCAAATCGGCGAAACAGCGTCATCCGTCCGGTCCATTCCGGCGGGTGGAACCGGGACATGTCGTTCGTCAAAACCGCAGGCCGCTCAATCTCCTCCAAGAATGCCGCCATCTCAGGTCGGACGATGTCCTCCTCGGGATGGTCGAGGAGAACCCTGAAGAGCTCCGGCATCGGATCGGGTCCGTCGAACAACTCACGGGCCCGGTTATCCCAGTACTGCCGTTCGGTGATCTCTTGCCTTTGCAGGGCTTGCCACTCAGGATCCGACTCGGGATGGAACGGGCCGGTCCAAGGCGGCGTCCGGCCGTCGAGGTGGTGAAGCATCTCGAAGGGAGTCTTGATCACGACCCCACCGAGGTCGAGCAGCAATCTCATAAGAAGGCTTTGTGGGTTATCCCGGCAAGGTCGGATTCGGAGCTGGACAACTCATCGATCCACCGCTGACGCGGGAGGGGAAACATATTCTCGATTGATGGGGTGTAGCCCCAGACATGGTCCGGACCGGTGACACCGGGCTGTGCGATCAATGCTCGGCCTCGTGACCGATCATGCGATGGACTTTGGCGATGTCCCCGGCCCATCCGCACTCGTGGCACCAGGTGTGATACACCCGCTCATCGCCCTCCCAGTACTCGACCGAGAGACCACCGCTCTCGATGACTGTCGCCCCGCATTTCGGGCAGAAGACGGGTAGGTCATCGAGGTGGCTCAGACGGTCCGGATCCCACCAATGAGCTCCGCTGAGCCGTCGGTCCGGCACCGGATCGAGGGGCTCAACGTGGTTGGGATAGTCGGTGGGCGTCGCCCGCGGCAGCTTCACCCGGCTGGTTCCGTCATTGCCCCGGGACCTCGAGCTGCTCTTTTTGGAATGGCTCCTTCTGGCCGGTCAACTCACCCCGGGCGGCAGCCGCGTCGATGTGCACTTTCTTGATCATGTCAAGCGCCGGCGAGTAACGGGTCGAGCCCATGTCGGACCACGACAGAGCGAACTCCAGCCAGTTGGTCCCGAACTTGTCCTTCTCGCACGGCAGGGGTATGCGTTCGTGCTTATCGCGGATGATTCCGACGGTGGGATCCTGGCCAGACTCAACCAGCGCCACCTGCTCGCGGAACATTCGTCGCAACATGATGATGCCGATGTCCGACTTGCCGATGTGCTCTGCCGTGCGGTCGTTGATGTCGCCCTGGGTCACCCAGGCCATGATGTCCTGGCCTTCGATGTAGTCGACGATGTGGTTTCCCCTGTCATCGAGCCAAGGGATCTCGTATCCCTCGGGATAGATCTGGTCGGGAAATTCGGTAAGGCCCGGCGGCTGGTGACTCGTGTAGAAGAGCACCCAAGAGTGGGTATCGTCGATTGGCACCCGCATCTGCATCTGCTCGATCCCTCCTCCTCCCACCCGCATCGAGAAGGGGAACACAAGCGGGTGACCGATCTTCCAGTCGTCCATCTCTTCGGTGTTGCCCTCCAGCACCCGGCGTTTGAGGATTCCCCACTCCATCGGATCGAAGCCGACCTTCATGTGCCTCTTCTGGAACGACGCTGGCGCCAGGAAGCCCTTTTGCTGGCCAAGGAATTGGAAGTAACGGCCGTGCAGCCACTCGACGTGATGGGGATCGACCGAGTTCTCCATGATCTGGAGCCAGTTGCAGGGAAGTGTCGTATAACCAACGTCCTTGAATCCCGGGTCGACGAACACGTCGAACTTGGGCAGCTTGGGGGCAGGGGCAGGGCCCACGTAGGCCCAGACCATGCCGCCCAGCGCCTCCGCCTCGCCGGTAAAGGCGGTGATCCGGTCCTTGAACTGGGACTTGTCCGGCTCGGCTGGCTGATCAAGGCAGACGCCTCCGTTGTCGAAGAGCCAGCCGTGATATCCGCAACGGATTCCGTCCTGTTCAACGACCCCGTAGGCCAGAGAGGCGTGTCGGTGAGGGCACTTCTCCTGAATGATGCCGTAGCCGCCCTGGGCGGTCTTCCAAAGGGCGAAGTCCTCGCCCAACAGCCGAACCTTCTTGATGGGCCATTCATCAAGGTCCTTGATGAATGCCACCGGATACCAATAGCGGCGGAGCAGCTCGCCCATCGGCGTGCCCGGCCCCACCCGGGTCAATAATTCGTTCTGCTCCTTGCTCAGCATCGGCTAGCTCCTATCGAGATTGCTCTCAGTTGTCGAGGATCGTCACGGTGCCGGCGTTGCCGTCGACCCGAATCATCATTCCGTTCTTGATCTCCCTTGTGGCGTAGGCGGTCCCCGTCACCGCAGGTACGCCGTACTCGCGGCACACGATGGCGGCGTGCGACATGACCCCGCCTATATCGGTGACGCAGGCTCGGATCTTGGGAAACACGGGAGCCCAAGACGGAGCGGTGATTGGGGCGACGAGGATCTCGCCGTCCTGAATCATGCCGACGTCGTCGGCCGAGAAGACCAGGCGCGCCGGTCCCTCGGCCACACCCGGTGAGGCGGCCATACCCTTCAGTTCGCTCGCTCCTTCCGGAGCACCGAGCCACATGTTGACCGAGTCGGTGGTGACGCCCCACAACATGATCGTGAAGGGCTCGGTGACGACTGCTGGGGGGGCCCCGAGGGCCTTGGGCGGCTTGAAGTTCTTGAGCGCTTCGACGATCGCCCGACGTTTCTGGATGATCGGGGGCCAGTGGGTGGGGCCGGCCGGAAGGCCTCCCACCGCCCAGTTGATATACAAATCGGCCAGCAGCTCATCGATTTCGTCGCGGCGAATAAAGAAGATGTCGTCTTCGGCTTTGAGGAAGTTCTCCTTCAACAGCATCGCGCCAAGCTCACGTGACTTTCGCCAGAACACCGACATCGACCAGTGCTCGATGTAGAAGTTGTGGTTTTCGACATATGGGAACACAGTCCGGGCCAGACCGAGCTTGCCCTCGAAGGTCGCTCGATCCTCATCGGTCTGCAACAACTCCGAATACTCCGAGACGATGCGGTCGCGTTCGGTCGTGATTTCGTTGATCGGGCGGGCAATGCTCTCCCCGGCCTTGATCTTGGTGATGTAGTCACGGATGAAGCCGTAGGGGATCTCGGGATAATCGATCCAGGTCTTGTCGAAGTAGTAGAAACCCGTGCCGGAGGAGAAGTTGAACCAGGGCTCCTTCACCGCGTCCCAGGCTTCTTGCCACTTGCGTCCGACGTCGCTCTCCAAACCGGCCCGGATCTTGGCGGGGTCGTCCGACTGGAACAGGTCATCGATGCCCAACTCGACCGCCTTGTGCGCCAAGTTCTTCAGCTCTTCATTGGGACGAAAGAGGTCGACCTCGATCCCCGACACCATCTTTGCGATGCCGAGGTCGGGTATACCGGGGAACGCCTGCTTGCAGAAGCCGAAGAAGTCGAGGTAGGCGGCGTATCCAAGGTTGAGGAATTCGAAGTGGAGCATCCAGACCTTCAAGGTCAAGGCTTTGAACTTCGAGTACTCCTCGAAGAGCCGCAAGCCGGAACCCACACCCCGGCCCTCGGTAATGACCTCGATCGGCTCCACCTCGGGCAACGGCGAGAAATCGATCGAGCTCAGCTGATCGATGGTGTCCTTGATCTTGACGAGCCAGTTCTGATAGAGATCGTTCCAGTTCTGAAAATAGTGCCCGGCCCGTTCCATGAAATGGGGCACGCGGGCTTCGATGGTGGCGCCGTCCTCGATCGTGACCGGGGAGAAGAAGGGCACGCCGTAAAGGATCCGGAAATCGATGCCGTTGGCCGGCGGAATCAGATAGTGCCTCGTGTTGTACTGACCCAGTGAGGCAATGGCCCACTCCATGTGGGTCGAATCCCACGGCGTCATCGGCCATGGCCAGTGCATGGAGTCCCAGAACCAGAACCGGGCCTCCTCATAGTCCCGCCGTCCCTCACTGAACATGTTGGCGTAGGGGTAAAGCTGCTCCCAGCCCTCGGCGCCCTCGGGCACCGGGATCTCAAATGGGCTCGGGAATCGTGTATCGGCCATGCATCCTCCTCTGTAAGCGGGCCGCGGTTTCTACTTGCTGGCTGGGTAAGTCGTCGATTTGGGGTCTGTCGGTTTGGTCTCCCGGGCGTGGATCGGTGATAGCAACGTGGCGACGATCGAGGTCAGGTTGTCCTCCGGCTGACTGATGGGGACCGCTGCCTTGCGCGACCAGACCGTCTCCGGTCGAGCCTGCAGCAGCAGCACGTTCTCCCCTGGTGGGAGGTGGCGATCGATGGCCCATTCCAGGTCCTGGGGCTTGCCGTAGTAACGCTCGGCCCGCCGGGCCATGGCCGCCACGGCTTTGATCTCGTCGTCGGTCAGGCATTGGATGAGTTGTCGCTCCTCCTCGACCTCAACCTTCTCCACCGAGTCCGAATCCGTGACCCGGTACTCGATCGTCTTGGGAGAGATGATCCGGCCGACGATTTCCTTGATTACTTTGTCGACCAGATAGTTGTCGGGGGTGACCTCTCCGCCCACTACTGCCTCGCCTAGGCCCCACGAGGCGTCGATTGCGACCTGAGAGCGGTCGCCGTTGGAGGGGTTGAGGGTGAAGGCAACTCCCGCCGCTTTGGGGTCGACCATCTTCTGCACGGCAACCGACATCGAGATGATTTCGTCGTCGAAACCCATCTCATGGCGATAGGCGATCGCACGATCGGTGAAGAGCGACGACCAGCACTTCTTGACGTGGTCGATGACGGCGGCCTCGCCCATCACCCAAAGGTAGGTGTCCTGCTGGCCGGCGAAGCTGGCATTGGGAAGATCCTCGGCAGTTGCCGACGAGCGAACCGCCACCGGAATCCGCTCGAGGCCACAACGCTCGCACAGGACCTGATAAGCATGTCTGATCTGGTCCTCGACCCCTTGATCCATCGGGATCTCTTCGATCAGCTTGCGAATCTCGGACGCGATCTGGCGCAACTCGATCGGATCGGTGAGGTCGATCCTTTGCAGTAGGTGGTTGACCCGGGCACGGGTCTCGGTGTGAGTGCGCAGGATCTCGAAGGCGTCGGTCGTAACGGCAAAACCGGGGGGGACAGGCAGCCCGGCCTTCATCATCGTCCCCAGGCTCGCGTTCTTGCCTCCCACCCGCGGCCGGTGCTCCTCCTCGTAGGCTTCGAACCAGATGATGTAGTCAGAGGCCATCATGGGCGCGAGTGTTCTATGGGGTCTCGACTCGATGGCTTGCGACCAGCCATCGGGTCCAATCGTCGGACAACTCTTGCACACTCGCCCTCCTCAGAACGTCACGGCACAATCAGCCCGGAACCCATTGCTCGTCCAACTGCCAGGTGGGCAGGGTGTCGATCTCGGGAACATGAATCTCTTGCACCCTGTTGCGATAGCTCACCAGCGCCTGCTGGCTGCCCTCCTTGAGCTTCACCCTGACGTGCTCGGTGTTGTAAGGCTCGCCGGGGTCGTAGCCAAACGCGGTGATGGCGAAGGCCCGGATCGGGCCGGAGTGGGTGGGGATCAGAAGGCGGGCCCCGGGGAATTCCTCGGCCAGACTGCGGATTCCTTGCCAAAACCTTCGGACGACCATCGCCGGGGGCTCGAAGTGCATCATGGGGATCGTCAGCCAATGCTGGATCGGATCCGAACCTCCGCTCTGAGTGCGCCAGAAGCGGTCGACCTCCACCAGCCACATCGGCCGATCGCCCAGCGCAGTCCTTTCGAACTCCTCGAGGGTGGCGTAGTAGTGGCGGAATGCCGAGGTCACGTCCTTGAGGCCATCGGGCGTGGCGACCTGGAAATTGCGGAACTCCGCCATAGGAGCGGGTTCGAACACCTTGACGTTCTTCTCGAACATCGCCAGCCCGTCGAGCAAGCCAAACTGGATCTGTGTGGCAGTCTGGCCAGCCCGGTTGGTGTCGGCGTGACGGATCACGATGGTCTCGCCGTTGGACACCCGCTTGCTGACGGTGTGGCCATAGGTGTGTGCCTGCCAGTTGCCACCGGGGGTCAGACCTGCCTCGGTGGAATAACCCTGGGTCTCGCCGTGACGGATCAAGTAGACGTCTGCCGCCAGCTTCATTCGAGCTTCGGGTGGCGCCGAGATCTCCTTGGTGCGGTTGTCCTCCGACATGGCCTGTTGCATCCCGAGGCCGACCCGCTGATGAAGAGGGGGAAGCTTTTCTGTGATCGAACCCTGCTCGCGTCGCTCCCGGAAACGGCGCAAGTAGAGCGGGGTCTTGTCGCCGGGGTCGGGATCACTGGTCGGCTGGCCCCGCGACTGCCGCTCCAGGTACTTGGCCAGATAGAGGGGTGCCTCGTAACGCTCGGTTCGCGGCAGCTGAACCCCTTCGGCCGGGCCGCCGCTGGTGGTTTCTTCGCTTGTCGAGTCGCTCATATCCATTTCAAGAGTGGACGGTCAGGAATTCTTGGTCGACGATGCCCTCGTAGTAGAAGATCGCCCGGCCCATCTCGGATTCCGTCCAGGTGACCGGTTCCCGATCGGGATCGGCCCAATAGCCGCCTGTGTACACCTCGTTGCGATTTCCGGCCGGGTCGAAAAAGTAAAGACCCCATCCCCTCGTGGCTCCGTGACGTGTGGGACCCGCGTCGATCCGCACCCCGTGATACGCGCAGATATCCGCGGCTCGGCGGAGTTCGTTCCAGTCGTCCACCCAGAACGCGACATGATGGAAGGCCCCGTTGGGACCGGTCACAAGAGCGAGGTCGTGAGCGGTGTGGGTCCGCTCCAGAAAGGCTGCGAGGAGGTGGCCATCGTCGGAAAGGATCTGCTCGGTCAACCGGAAGTCGAGCACCGAACGGAAGAAGTCGGTGACCCCATCGACGTCCTCACACATCAGGAAGATGTGGTCGAGCCGGGGAGGGTGGATCCCGTTCAAACCTTGCGGTTCGGGCGGCGGGTTGTAAACGGGCAGCAGGTTTCCGACCTGTTCCATCCCCCAGACCAAATCGACGGTGTGGCCGCTGGGGGCGTCAAACCGAACGGTTTCGCCCGACCCCGGACCCAGCTCGCGGCTCTCGAAACGCTTGGTGGCTACCCCGGCCGCCTCGATCCGCTCCTGAAAGTGGTCGAGATCGTTCCGGTCCTGGAGCTTGAACCCCATCAACTCGAGGCCGTAGATGGGGGCGTAGCGGAGGATGATCGAGTGGTGCTGGTGCTCGTCCCATCCTTTCAGATAGACCCGCTCGGGCTCACGGGCGGTCTCAATCAAACCAACCACCTCCGTGTAGTAGGCGGTGGCCAGCTCCAAGTCGGGGACCTTGATCTCGGCGTGGGACAGACGCAGGATCCCCATCAGGCGACGTCTCCGACGTCGCAGTGGTGCCTGGTGCGTGGTGCGTGGTGCGTGAGGAACGGGGAACGTTTCATGTATGCACTTTTATGAAGCGTTCGTTTACTTCGTTCTCGTAATAGAAGAGCCCGCGGCCGAAGTTCTCCTCCGTCCAAGTGATGGTCGGGAAGTCGGGATCAGGCCGGTAGCCCCCGGTAAACACCTCGTTGCGGGTGCCCATCGGATCGAAGAAGTAGATCGTGTTTCCCCGCGTGACACCGTGACGGGTGGGCCCGACATCGATCTGGATCGCGTTGTAGGCGAGGATGTCGGCGGCCTTGCGGACGTGGTCCCAGTCGTCGAGCCAAAAGGCAAAGTGGTGAAGTGCCCCATTGGGCCCGTTCACCACCGCCAGGTCATGGGGACTGTGGGACCGCTCCATCCATACGCCAATAGGGTGGCCGTTGCCGCCGATGAGCTGTTCGGTCAACCTGAAGCCGAGGACTTCCATGTAGAACTTGGCGGCCTCGCCGACCTCCTCCGCGTTGATGAGGACATGATCGATCCGCGGCGGGGCAATGCCTGTGAACGCCTCCGGCTCGAAGCGGGGGTTGAGCTTGCCCATCCGACTTCCGACCTTCTCCACGTCGTGGACGAGCTCCATCTCGTGACCGGATGGCGTCTCGAAACGGATCGACTCGCCCTGGCCCACCTCCTCACCCTTCGAGACCCGATGAACGGCGAACCCATAAGTCTCGACCTTGCTTTCCAAGTTGTCGAGGTCGTCTTCGGAGTCGACCTTGAACGAGAAACGATCGAGACCAACCCGGGGGTCGTATCGAACTGCCAGCGAATGGTGGTCCTCCTCGTCCCAGCATTTGAAGAAGAGCCGATCGTCGGTGCGCTCGGTGATGTCGAGCCCCAAGACCTGTGAGTAGTACGCCGCCGCTAAATCGAGATCGGGGACTTTGATGTCGACATGGCTGAGTCGCAAGATTCCCATGGCGCCGCAAGGTATCAGACGCTTCCCGCCGGGAGCAGTGGTATCCCTCTCGGCGGAATGCGATTAAATCGGCCGACAGCGTGTCCGGTCTCGATTGCCTGTGGCCGAACTACGATCGAAGCGGGTGCCAGGCCATTCCGCATAGAGGGCCATTCCGCATAGAGGGATTGGCGTCCCACGGATGGGAAACCCGGAGTACGTTTCGCCCGTGACCCCAACCGCGCCCGCCCCGCCGGAGCCGACGCCCAAGCCCGAGCAGATGCGTCTGCTGGTTGGCGACTACGTTCGCACCGTCCATCAGGCCTATGCCACGCAGGCTAAAACGCAACCCCCGGCGATCCAGGCCCGGATGCCCCTTTTGGCCGCGCCTTTCACGGTGGTGGCGGCGGCGGCCCGCAACCTTCACGTCATCGCGACTCGCGAGGCACTCGCCGTCCCGCAGGGTCAAGAGGTGCAGATCGCCGACGCGGCAGACGGACTTGCCTGGAGCCTTCGCTTTTTCGACCCGGTAGTCCTACCGACACTGGGAATCATCGACGAGTCCCAGGGCCCGGCTCCCGACTTGGTACGGCGGGCGTTGGGGCTTAGCACCCACGTTTACCACCTGATTGTCCAGCCGGGCAGTCAGCTGACGGCCCACCACGCCGGTCATGCCGGGTCCGGACTGGCCAACGCTCATGTCGCCGACGCCCGCGATTTCGAGTCGATCCGGGCCGCCGCCCGCGGGCGGGAGAAGCTCGTCGACGAGATGGAGGGAGCCGCCCGGGCCGGACTGGTGCGCGCCCAGGCTCTTCTGGCTCGAGAGATTGTCCCGTGGGACGAGACGATCGGTCGATACACCGGCCAGCTTGCCCCCGACCCCGACGAGATCCGCAAGGCGCTGCTGGCAGCGGTGAGGAAGGACGTTCATGGGTGAGCCGGGCGGGCTGTCCTCGGTTCGCAACGCAGCCAGAGTGCTGAAAGCCTTCACGTCGAATCACCGATTGTATGGGGTCTCCGAGCTCGCCCGACGCCTCGAGCTCTCAACGTCCAGTGTCCACCGTCTGCTCACAACCCTCGAGTCAGAGCACCTGATCGAACAAGACGAAGCCACGGGCAAGTATCGCTTGGGCCTGGCGATCTTCGATCTGACGGCCGCGGTGGCTCCCGGCTATGACCTCTCGGATGCCTTGCTTCCCCCGATGACCGTGCTCCGTAACCGAACGGGGGACACCGTCCAGGTCGCGGTGCTCGACGGGAGACAGGTGGTCTACATCGAGCGGCTCGATAGCCCTCACACTCTCCGCATGTTTCTTGGTGTGGGGAGACGAAACTGGGCGCACTGCACTTCGACCGGCAAGGTTCTCCTCGCCCATCTCCCCGGCACCGAACTCGAGATGCTGCTCGAAGGCTGGGATCTCCCCGTCATCACCGGCCAGACCATCACCGATGTCGAGCTCTTGAAGAAGGAGCTTGCCCAGGTCAAGGACCTTGGCTACGCACAGAACAATGGTGAATCTGAGGCTGACACCCTGAGCGTGGGCGCGCCCATCCGTGACGCCACCGGCCGAGTGATTGCAGCGATGAGCGTGGCCGGACCCCGGGCAAGGATGGATGCCGAGATCGCGGCTTTACGTTTCGCGGTGATGGAAGCGGCCGGGGCCGCTTCCATGCGACTCGGTCATCACTCGCGGAGGGCGGTTCGATGAAGTCGCACCGGGAGTGGGCGCAGGCACTGTTCGAAGCCAAGAACAATCGGGAACCGATCGATCCGTTGACCAAGGTCGACGATTCACTGACTGTGGTCGATGCCTACGGCATCCAGCAGGAATACGCCCGGCTTCTCGCCGGAGACGACGGCAAGATTGTCGGCTACAAGCTCGGCCTCACCTCAAAACCGATGCAGGAAATGATGGGAGTCGATCAGCCCGACTACGGCCCGGTGCTCTCCAACATGGTTTACGACGACGGCGCCACCGTCGATCTGGGCCGCTACATCCAACCCAGGGTCGAAGCCGAGATAGCCCTGGTCCTCGACGCTCCTCTCAAGGGTCCCGGAGTAACCACGATGGAAGCGGCCCGCGCCGTCGCCGGGGCTCTGCCTGCACTCGAGATGGTCGATAGCCGGATCAAGGACTGGAAAATCCGCCTCGTGGACACCATCGCCGATCTGGCTAGTTCCGCGGCCATCATGCTCGGCCCCCGATTGGTCCCCGTCGATGGGTGGGACCCCCGGCTCTGCGGGATGGTCGTGGCTCGTAACGGCGTCACTGTCGATACCGGGGCGGGAGCCGCCGCCCTCGGCAACCCGTTGGCGGCACTGGCCTGGCTGGCCAACACCCTAGCCCCATTCGATGTCACCCTTGAGCCCGGCTGGTTCGTGATGACCGGGGCCCTTCACCGGGCGTTCCCGGTGGAACCCGGTGACGTGATCCGGGCCGAGTTCGATCGGTTGGGCGCGGTCGCAGTGAACTTCAAATGAGAGGCCTCCCCGTCTCAGCGCGGAGGGTCGACACCAAAGCGTCGCTCTCATGCCCCACAGAACAACCTTGCGGCGACGTTGCCGGGAAGAGAAGAGAATGACCAAGACACCAGTGGCAATCGTGGGCTCCGGCAACATCGGCACGGACCTGATGTACAAGCTCCTTCGATCCCCCGACCTGGACGTCCGAGCCATGGTCGGGGTCGATCCCGACTCGGAGGGTTTGGCCAGGGCACGAACACTAGGACTCGACGCCACTCATGAAGGAGTCGACTGGCTGTTGGAGAGGGCCGGCGACTATCGGATCGTGTTCGAGGCCACCTCGGCCTGGGTCCATCGCCAGAACGGCCCTCGCTATGAAGAGGCAGGCCTGCGATCGATTGATCTCACCCCGGCCAGGCTGGGACCGCTGGTCGTGCCGCCGGTCAACCTCGATCAGCACCTGGAAGCTCCCAATATCAACTTGATCACGTGCGGTGGCCAGGCCACGACCCCGATCATCCACGCCGTCTCCAGAGTGACCAAAGTACCGTATGCCGAGATTGTGTCGACGGTGGCATCGTTGTCGGCCGGCCCGGGAACCCGCCAGAACATCGACGAGTTCACCAAGACCACCTCATCGGCTCTCGTCGAAGTGGGCGGCGCCCAACACGGCAAGGCGATCATGGTCCTCAACCCCGCCGACCCTCCCATCCTCATGCGAAATACCGTCTTCTGCGCCCTCGACGACGGCTACGACGGGGACGAGGTGGCTACCTCCATCCTGGCGATGGTCGAAGAGGTGTCGAAGTATGTCCCCGGCTACCGATTGAAGAGTCCACCGGTTTTCGAAGAGGACCTCTTCCACACGCCCGGCGGCGACGTCAAAGCCCGAGTGGTCGCCCTCCTCGAGGTTGAAGGCGCGGGCGACTATTTCCCGCCCTATGCGGGCAACCTCGACATCATGACCGCCTCAGCGGTCCGGGTTGGGGAAGCAATCGCCCGGTCTATGGACGGGGGTCCCTGGTGAGTTCACCACGCTTCCGGTTGACCGATTCGACCCTGCGCGACGGATCACACGCTGTCGCCCATCAATTCACCGAAGAGCAAACCCGGCGGGTCGTAAGGGCCCTCGACCGGGCCGGGGTTCCGGTGATCGAAGTCAGCCACGGCGACGGCGTGGGTGGATCTTCTTTCAACTATGGGTTCAGCCATACCAATGAGATGAACCTCATCAGGGCAGCTGTCGACGAAACGACGACGGCCAAGATCGCGGTTCTCATGGTGCCCGGGATCGGAACCAAACAGGACCTGCGGGCGGCCTCCGAGGCTGGCGCCCGTGTAGCCCGAATCGCCACTCATTGCACCGAGGCCGACATCTCTCAGCAGCACATTTCCCTGGCCCACGAACTGGGGATGGAGGCCGTTGGGTTTCTGATGATGGCCTCGATGACATCTCCCGAGAATCTGGCTATCGAAGCCAAGAAAATGGAGTCGTACGGAGCCGACGCCGTTTATGTGGTCGATTCCGCCGGGGCGCTCACCATTGACGATGCCCGTCGCCGGGTGGCCGCCCTCAAGATGGCCTTGTCGTGCCAAGTGGGGATTCATGCTCACAACAACCTCTCGCTGGCGGTCGCCAACTCTCTCGCTTCACTGGAGGAAGGCGTCGACCAGATCGATGGATGCACGACCGGCCTGGGCGCCGGAGCGGGTAACTGTCCGACCGAGGTGCTGATTGCCGTCTGTGAGAAATCGGGCATCCCCACCGGCGTCGATCCCCTCAAGATCATGGACGCCGCCCAGGACGCCGTCCGACCCATCCGCCCCGAGCAAGGTGTGATCGACCGAGATGGGCTCCTGCTCGGCTACGCCGGCGTTTATAGCTCCTTCCTCCTCCATGCCAAGAGAGCCGCCGAGCGATACGGAATCGACTCCAAAGAGATCTTGCTGGAGCTTGGTCGTCGCCAGGTGGTGGGCGGACAGGAGGACATGATCATCGACGTAGCGGTCGAGCTTCAGAAGCGGGCCGCCGCGGCTCAAGTGGCCCGTCATTGACCACTGACCTGGCAGACCGTCTCGTCAACGCCATCCGTACTCGCACCGCCCTCGACCCCGAGCAGAGTGGGCTGACTCCGGAAGCTGCGTACGACATCCAGGACCGGGTAATCGCCGCCCTCGGTGGGCAGGTCGACGCCGCCAAGCTGGGTCTGACGTCCAAGGCGAAGCAGGAGCAGATGAAGGTCAGCGAGCCGTCGTACGGCTGGCTCCTGGCCGGATCTCGTGTGGCACCTGAAAAGCCCCTGATCGCCGGTGAGCTGATCCAGCCGCGGGCCGAGCCAGAAATCGCCTTCCTGATCGGGGCTGACCTCGAAGGTCCCGGAGTCACGACGGCGCATGTCCTCGCCGCGACCGAGGCGGTGATGCCTGCCATCGACATCCTCGACTCGCGCTATGCCGGATATTCGTTCACTCTCCCCGACGTGATAGCAGACAACGCCTCCGCAGCCCGCTACGCCCTCGGAGTAGGAGTCCCCGTCGCCGGGATCAACCTGCGCACCGTGGGGTGCGTGTTCTCCAAGAATGGCGAGTTGATCGCGACCGCGGCCGGAGCTGCCGTTCTGGATCATCCGGCCGGGGCGGTGGCCTGGTTCGTCCGCAAGCTGGCCGAGCGGGGCCGGACCCTATCGGCCGGAAGTCTGGTCCTGGCCGGTGCTCTCACCGCTGCGATACCGATAGAGCCCGGCGACGAGATCGTCGTTGAGATCGATCGGATCGGAACCCTGGAACTGAGAGTTGCTTGAACATCGGGTTTGTCATCCCGCATAGCGGGACTCCTCTCCCCTATCCGGAAAGCACAGAGTACGTTCACGCCGTGACGGTTGACATGTTCGCCGACGAACTGCAGCGAGCCCGCCTCGAACGCCGGGCCGTTGCCACCATCACCAGCCGGGACCCGGAGTTCGGATTGGAGGACGCATATCGCGTTCAGGCCGAAGGCATCCACCGGCGCCTGGCCGAGGGTGAACGGATCATCGGCGGCAAACTTGGATTCACCAGCCGGGCCATGCAACAAGCAATGGGAGTTGACCACCCGAACTACGGGTGGCTGACCGACGCCATGATCATCAATGACGGCAAGGTTCCGCTCGACTCTCTGATCCACCCCAAGGTCGAGCCCGAAATCGCATTTCTCCTGGCCGAGGACTTGGAACCGCCGGTTTCAACCGAACAGGTGCTGGCCGCCACCACCGGTGTGATGGCGTGCCTCGAAGTGGTCGACTCCCGCTTCGTCGACTTTCGCTTTGCCGCCTTCGACAACATTGCCGACAACAGCTCGGCCGGAATGTTGGTGATTGGAGATCCCCACCGTCCAGAGCGACTCGATTTGACCGGGGTGGCGATAAGCGAACAGGGCGCGGTCCGTTTCACCGCCGCAGGGGCAGCCGCCCTCGATCATCCGGCAGCAGCCGTTGCCTGGATGGTCAACAACTCCGACCGCCGGCTCCAGCGCGGTGACATCGTCATCTCGGGCGGCCTGACTCCACCGATCGACCTTTACCCAGGAGCGGTCGTCACCGCCGAGTTCGACCGGCTGGGATCTGTCACGATTCACGCGACTTGAAGGAGGGACTTGCATGCCACTCGTCTACATAAACCTGATGGAAGGTCGACCCCCCGAGAAGATCGAGAAAATGATCACCGCGGTCTCCCAAGCGATCTCGACCTCGCTCGGGGCACCGATCGAATCGGTGAGGATCATGGTCTACGAGATGCAGCCCCACCAGTACGGGGTAGGTGGCAAGCCCTGGCGGGAGGTGCTGGAAGAGCGGAAAAAAGACGGATGAAACGGGTCCGTCACTTCATCGCAGGTGAGTTCGTCGACTCCCAGAACGGAGCCACATTCGAGTCGGTCAGCCCGATCGACAACCAACCGATCGCCGAGGTCGCCGAAGGCACGGCCGTTGATGTCGATCGGGCGGTGGTCGCCGCTCAAGGTGCGTTCGATGGTTGGGCCCGGACGAGCCCCACGGCCCGCAAGCAGATCCTCTTGAAGGTGGCCGACGGAATCGAGGCCAATGCCGCTGAGCTGGGTGAGTGGGAAACCCGGGACATGGGAAAGCCCATTTCCGACTCACTGGGCAAGGATGTCCCCAGAGCCGCTTACAACTTCCGGTTCTTCGCCGACTACGCCGAGCACGTCGGGGGCAAGGCCTTCGACAAGGCGTGGGACAAAACCTTTGGTTACGAGCTACGGGAGCCGATCGGGGTGGCAGCCGCCATCTCCCCCTGGAATTTTCCGTTGATGCTGCTGAGCTGGAAGGTGGCTCCGGCCTTGGCCTTCGGTTGCACGGTGGTCGCCAAACCCGCCGAGCAGTCACCGATAACCGCTTCCATCCTCGCCAGGATCTGTGCGGAGGCAGGGATGCCCGACGGCGTGTTCAACGTCGTCCAGGGTTTCGGACCTGAAGCTGCCGGCGAGGCCCTTACTCGCCATCCGGGAGTGGCGGCCATCACTTTTACCGGTGAGTCCAATACCGGCAAGGCGATCATGGCCGCAGCTGCCCCGGGACTGAAGAAGCTCTCATTCGAGCTGGGCGGGAAGTCGGCTTCGATTGTGCTTGGAGACGCCGACATGACCGAAGCTGTCGCCGGATCGCTGCTCGGAGTCTTTCTAAACCAGGGCGAGATATGCCTTGCCGGCTCGCGGATCCTGGTCCATCGTCCGGTTTACGAGGAGTTTTGCGCCCGCTTCGTGGAAGGCGCCGAAAGCTGGACGATCGGCCACCCGCTGGATCCGGCCACCCGGGTCGGCCCCCTGGTGTCGATCGAGCACATGGAAAAGGTCCTCTCCTACATCGACCTGGCCGAGAAGGAGGGCGCCAAGAAGCTCACGGGTGGACACCGGATCACCGATGGCGACCTGGCCAAAGGCAACTACATCGCTCCTACCGTTTTCGCCGATGTCGACAACTCGATGCGGGCCACCCGTGAGGAGATCTTCGGACCGGTGGCAGTGGTGATGCCCTTCGACGAGGTCGACGAAGCGATCGCCATTGCCAACGACTCGCCCTACGGGCTGGCGGGCATGGTCTGGACCAAGAACCTCGACACAGCCCACCATGTCGCCCGCGAGGTCAAGACCGGGACGATGTGGGTCAACTGCTTCTTCGTCCGCGATCTTCACCTCCCCTTTGGCGGTTACAAGGACTCGGGTATCGGTCGGGAAGGCGGCGAGTATTCATACGAGTTCTTCACCGAGTCCAAAGCCGTGGTCATCAAGTTCGCCTAAGCGATTGATGGATTGAAGGTGCGCGTATCAGCCGGTCCCCTTGCAGATATCTCCGAGACCCAATGCCAGCCGATCGGCAACGGGCAGGCGGTGGTGGTGCGGGTCAACGGTGAGGTGGTCGCCTTTCCAAACCGCTGCCTCCACCAGAATTCGCCACTGGAAGGGGGGCTCGTGCTCAACAACACGCTCATCTGCCCATTTCACTTCTGGCGTTACCGACTGCCCGCCGGTCGCCACGTCGGTACAGACGTCCTCCTGCCCCGCTTCCCGGTCGAGACGGTGAATGGCGAGGTGTTCGTTGAAGTTCCCGATCCCGAACCCACGATCTCGATCCGGGAGATGCTCCTCAGACACGCCAGGGAATGGAAGCCGGGATCGTGATCAGCGCTGTCGTGTGGGACATGGGTGGAGTGTTCCGGCGCTATTTCACCGAGCCGATGGTCGATATCGGAAGGGCCCGGGGCTGGCCGCTGGAACGGCTGCCGCTCGGGCCCACCGGACCGGTCGACGACCCTGACTATCGGGCGATGACCGAAGGACTGATCGAGGAGTCTCTGTATCTGGAGCGCCTTCGTCAGCGTCTGTCCGACGCTGGAATCGCCTTCGACCCGATGACCGACATCGACTGGGACGGGGAGGAGAGGCCCGTGGTCTGGGAAGCTATTCGCGTAATCGCCGCCTCACCACTGTTCCAGGCAGTCCTCACCAATGACGCCAGCAAGTGGATGGGGGAAGATTGGTGGCACACCTGGGAGCCGGCGAGGTATTTCGATGTTGTGATCGATGTCGCCTCCCTTCCGTTTCGCAAGCCCCGACCCGAGCCTTACCTGGAGGTGATCGAGCGCACCGGTTTCGCTCCTGATGAGTGTGTCTTCATCGACGACATGCCGGTCAACTGCCGGGGAGCCGAAGCAACCGGGATGCATAGTGTCTGGTTTGACGTTCTCGACCCCGATCAGAGCGTGGCGTCTCTGCTGAAGATGATCGGCTACGAACCTGGCAAGGAACTTTTATGAGCTACACACGGCCGACAGGGGTCCTCACGTTGGTTGGCGCCCAGGCGGCGTTGACTGCCGCCATCGCCGAAGCGCGACGATTGGAGGTGGCTGTGGTCGTCGTCGTCACGGATCCGTCGGGCCAGGTGTTGGCTAGCGCCCGGATGGATGGGGCACCGATGCTGTCGATCGGGGTGGCCAGCGACAAGGCTTGGACAGTGGCGGCATTTGGTCAGCCGACAGAGTGGTGGACGAAGGCAATCGAGGCCGAACCGGCTCTGGCGGCCCTGGGGAAAGGGAGACCGCTGATGCCGGTGCCCGGCGGGGTGCCGATCATCTCGGAGGGCGGGATGGTGGGAGCGATCGGGGTCTCCGGGGCCGGCTCCGACCAGGATGCCCAGGTCGCCGAGGCCGGCGCCCGGGGCACCGGAGTCATGACCATCGCCGCGATTGAAGATCGCATCCGCCGCTACTTCGACGCCTGCAATGCCGCCGACGCCGCGGGTATCGCCTCGCATTTCACTCCCGATGCAGTCCACTACTTTCCTCCCGGCATGTACGGGGGGCCGTTCGTAGGTGCCGAGGTGATCGCCGAGCGATGGATCAAGGCCGTCGCCGACCTCGGATCGATCTGGACCGTCGATCAAGTGATCGCCGATCCGGCCTCGGCCCGGGCGGTGATCGAGTGGAGCCACTTCAAGACCAAGCAAGGCAAGGTCCTGCGAGGGGACGAATGGTACCGGTTCGACCCCGGCACCGGGCTAATTGCCGAAATTCGTGCGTACTACGCCTCCCCCCAACACCCTGGCCTCGACCAACTAGAACTCGGCGGCTTTGACTACGAGGCGCGCGGCTATCCCCTCCAGCCACCCTTCCAGCGGAAGGCTTGATGGAGCGAAGCACCGACCGGATCATCACCACACACGTCGGCAGCTTGGCCCGGCCCCATCCCCTGCTCGAGACGATGCGGGAGAAGGAACACGGGCGGACTTACGACCGCCGGCTCTTCAAGCAGCAAGTTGCCGATGCGGTGAATTCGGTGGTGGCCGATCAGGCTGCAGCCGGGCTCGACGTGGTCACCGACGGTGAGCAAGGCAAAGCAAGTTTCTTCACTTATGTGGTGGAGCGGCTCGACGGTTTTTCCGCCGCCGAAGGCGATCCGGTTCTACCTGAATCCTGGAAACGAGAGATCGAAGCGTTTCCTGAGTATTACCGCTCGTATTTCGGGAAATACACCGAGACCGTTGTCCCTTTGCGGGTTATGGCATGCGTGGGCCCGGTCGCCTATCGGGGCCACGAGGCTATCGCCACCGACATCGCCAATCTCCGCGCGGCTCTGGCCGCAGTCGAGGTGACCGAATCGTTTATCCCGTCGACCAGCCCCCGGGGATTCGGTCGCAATTCCTTCTACCCCACCGACCGGGACTATTCGGTTGCGGTGGCCGAAGCGCTGCGCGAGGAGTACCTAGCCATCGTCGAGGCCGGGTTCCTGCTGCAGATCGATGACCCCTGGCTGATCGAGATCCTGACCGGCGGGCCTGGAAGCGACCTCACCGAGAACCGGCGTCTGGCCGAAGAGCACATCGAGATCCTCAACCACGCTCTGCGCGGCATCCCGGCCGACCGGATTCGGCTCCACACCTGTTACGGGCTCAATGCCGGACCCCGGATCCATGACCTCCCACTGAAGGAGATCGCCCCGTTGATGCTTCGCATCAACGCCGGTGCCTATTCCTTCGAAGTCGCCAATGCGCGTCACTACCACGAGTGGGCAATCTGGAAGGACCTCCGGTTGCCGGATGGCAAGGTGCTCATTCCGGGTTTCCTGGGCCACGCGACAAGCTACGTGGAGCATCCGGAGTTGATTGCCGACGGGATCTGCAACTACGCCTCCCTGGTCGGTCGTGAAAACGTGCTTGCCGGAGCCGACTGCGGTTTCTCTTCGAGAGCCAGCTTCGCCCCCGAGGTACACCCGTCGATCGTGTGGGAAAAGTTCCGGGCCCTCACTGAGGGAGCCGAGATAGCGACAAGGCGACTATGGGCCGGCTGAAGCGGCCTGGTGTCGTAGACCAGTTGGCCCAGGCGCCTAGGTCACACCCAGACCGTCACGATTACAGCCACGATCGAATACGCGATGATCGCGTTGATCCCGTTGATCAACCAGTACGAGCCACCCTTTTGCTCGTAGATCTGGACGACGAGGGCGCCGATCACGCCAAAGCCGACTCCAAGCAGGATGCCCAGAACCAGTCCGTCGGCCAGGTCGGTGGCCCCGACCGCCCGTGCCAGCAAGGCGATGACGATCGTTGTGACGAAATAGCCCATGAAGGTCGGGATCAGAAGTGTCACGAGGGGCGGGCCGTCGCCGGGAGTCACCTTGGCCGCCCGCATCCAGGCTTTGCTCAGCGGTGGCACCGAGTACCAGATTGCGCTGAACACAAACCAGGCAACCGTTGCCACGATGACCGCAAGCCAGTTGAGATCACCCAAAAAGTCAAGAACCAAGTCGTCTTCTCCTCGCTATCAAGCCACGCCCCGAACCCCGCCGCAATCGGCGAAACTGTACAGCCGGGTCCCGAGCGCGGCGTCCATATGGTTGTATCCCTCGAAGTCAGAATCAGCAGGGATTTGGATGATCTATGTGGCGCTCCTCCGGGGCATCAACGTCGGTGGCAAGAACAAGGTCGACATGCGCAAGCTCAAGGCGACGTTCGAGGAGTCGGGCATGAGCGATGTCACTACCTACATCAACTCTGGCAACGTGGTGTTCAGGGATAATCGTCGCAAATCTCCCAGGATCATGTCGGTTCTCGAGGAGTCCATCGCCGCCGACATCGGGCTGCAGATCAAAGTCCTGGTCCGTGACCTTCCCGCCATCAGGAAGGTGATCAAAGCGCTACCTGACACCTGGACAACCGACGCCACCATGAGGTGCGACGTCATGTTCCTGTGGGAAGGCTTCGATCAAAAGGACGTTCTCAAAGAGTGGAGGATCAAACCTGAGATCGAGGACGTCGTCTATGTCCCCGGGGCGGTCATCTGGCGCATCGACCGGTCGAATCAGAACAAGAGCAGGATGACCAAAGTGGTCGGCACCGACCTCTATAGGGCAATGACAATCCGCAACAGCAAAACGGTCCGCAAACTGGCCGAGATGATGGAGTCGACCGGGGGTTCGAAAGCATGACGACGCGCGGACGCAGCGGTCGTCCTCAGACCCTCTACGCCGAAACCAACCTCGGTTACGTGGGATATCAGGTCATCGGTGAAGGCGAACGGGACATCATGTTCATCACGGGAGCCTTGAGTAACGCCGACGCCATTTGGGACGAACCATCGGCGGCTCGCTTCTTCGATCGGCTCGCCAACATGGGCCGCGTCATTCGCTACGACATGCGGGGATCAGGAGTGTCGGACCCGGTGCCCAACCGGAACATGTGGATGACGATCGAGGAGAACGTCGACGACGTCCGCGCCGTTCTCGACGCCGCTGGATCCGATCAGGCTGTTATCTACGGGGACACCGAAGGTGGGCTGTCGGGGATGATGCTGGCCGCCACCGACCCTGAGAGAGTCAGCGCCCTGGTACTCGTCAACGCCGTGCCCCACCTGCTCCGGGAGGACGACTATCCGATCGGGGCCCCTCTCCAAGCAGCCGACGCCCTGTCGAAGCAATACGTCGCCCAGCACGGCACCACCTCCGACATGCTGGAGTTGACCGCCCCGAGCGTCGCCAACGATCTGCGCTTTCGCAACTGGTGGACGAGGTACCAGCGCATGTCGGTTCCGCTCGGGCTCGTGAAGACGACATTCGACTGGTTCGCCGAGGTGGATGTGAGGGCAGCCCTGCCCCTCATCACCGTGCCGACCCTGGTGGTGGCACGCCGGGATGCGAAATTCCACCGCCTCGCCTTTGGCGAGTACATCGCCAAGAATATCTCGGGCGCCGAGCTTCGGATCGTCGAAGGCGCCGACACTCTCCCGTTCCACGCCGGAGACTTCGGACCAACCCTCGACAGCGTGGAAGAGTTCCTGACGGGTCGGAAGGAATCTTCCCGGGCAGATCGAGTACTGGCGACGGTTCTCTTTACCGACATCGTCGGGTCCACCGCCTTGGCCTCGACCCTGGGCGATGTTCGCTGGCTCGACCTTCTCGAAGAGCACAACCGCATCGTGCGCGCCCAGCTCGAGAGGTTCCGGGGCAAGGAGATCAAGATGACCGGCGACGGGTGCGTGGCCACCTTTGACGGTCCCGCCCGGGCCGTTGCCTGCGCCCTGGGAATCGTCGAGCAGGTGTCGGCGATCGGCCTCGAGCTCCGGGCGGGCATTCATACCGGAGAAGTCGAGCTCAGGGGAGGCGACATCGGCGGGGTCGGAGTCCACATCGCCTCAAGAGTGATGAGTCAGGCCGAAACCGGCGGCATCCTCGCCTCGGGGACCGTCAAGGATCTCGTGGTCGGCTCTGGCATCGACTTCATCCCCTGCGGCTCGTTCGATCTCAAAGGAGTGCCGGGCAACTGGCAGCTCTACGAACCTAAGGTTCGTTGAGATCGCAATCCCGGAGGAAGCCATGTCAACCGAGGTAGAGGAATATCTGGCGGCCGTGCCCGAGCCGTCCCGCACCGCACTCGAGTCTCTTCGCCAGACGATCAGAGAGGTCGTGCCCGAGGCCACCGAGGCGATCAGCTATCAGGTCCCCACGTTCAGGTTTCAGGATCGCCCGCTGGTCGCGTTCGGCGCCACGGAAACCGGCTGCACGTTCTATGTGATGAGCACGAACGTTTTCAATGCGTTCAAGGAGAAGGTGAAGGAATTCAAGACGGGCAAGGGGTCGATCCGCTTCCAACCCGACAAGTTGATTCCCGCCGAGATTGTCCAGAACATCGTCAAGGCCCGCATTTCCGAGAACACCGGGATGTACCGCTAGTCCTGCTCGGAGCTGAGGTCCCGGTCTTCCATCTCCCAGGCGTGGTCCATGACGTGGTGGGCGATGCGCCGGATCAGGAACTGGATCGGCCAACTGCGGGCCGCCTTGCCCTCGGCGTTGTAGGCCCGGATGGCGTCGAGTGTCGCCTCCCGATGGTCGGCCCGGCCGTCGGGGCTGAGCATGAGCTCGCGCGGAGTGCGGACCTCGACCTTGCGGGTGAACTGCTCGGGTTCGTTGAGATGGACATGTCGGATGAGATCGTCGCGGGTCCAACCGCCGCCGCGGGGTCCGGGCCGAAGGTCAGCCGAGACCCGCCCGGCGGTCGCGTCGAAATAGCTCCAGCATGCCCGGAGCAGGGCGAGCCGCCGCTTCAACTCGGCCGGCGACAGCACCTCCCGCTCGATCTCGGAGGGGACGTGGGCGATGCCCCAGTAGTCGGCCGAGCCGGACCCGGTGACGCGCTCCACGATCTCGACGTCGCGGTGGAGCGTGAACTTCTTGGCCATGCCAGCGAGCTTGGCAACCCCGACGTAACGCGGCAGGTACGACGCGAGCTTCTCGATGGCGAGGTCATCGGTCTTGCCCCATCGGTCAAGCCCCGGCCAGTCCATGGCCCCCGCCACAACCCGGCACTGCTTCTTTCCAACCTCCAGGACCACACGCAGCTTCTCGCCCATGTCGGGAGCCTATCCGTCCCCCAATTCGGTGGTTCGGTTGTCCCCCCGCCTGTTTTTTGTCCCCCTGCTTGCGGGGGGACCGCACGGCCGTCAGGCCGGGCGAGGGGGGTGATCGGCAACCCCCACCGGCAGGTGAACCATCTGGACCGGGCCGGTTCGTCTGGAGAAGAATCGAGACGAACCGGCGGCGGTTTGTGGTAGGAATGCGTCCGGAGTTCGCGCACCCCCCTCGATCGCCCAAAGCGGCGATCGGTCCCCCCGCAAGCAAGGGGACAGTCGTCAGCGGGGATCTAGGAACACGACGGGGATGTTGCGATCGGTACGTGACTGGTACTGGCTGTAGCCCTCGTAAGCGTCGACGATCCGCGGCCACCATTCCTTGCGCTCTTCAGAAGTCGCAACCCGCGCTGTCACCGTTTGCCGACGTTCTTTGACCTGAACCCGTGCCTCGGGCTGAGCGACGAGGTTGAGATACCAGTCTGGATAGTTCGGTCGCCCACCGTAGGAGGCGATCACCACCAGGCTCTCGCCATCGCGAAGGTAGAGCAAAGGCACCTCATGCGGCCGCCCCGATCGCCGACCGGTTGTGGTCAGGATGAGCATGTCGTTGTCAACCAACCGCCGCCCGATCAGACCTCGGGTCAGTCGATAGATGCGACGATGCCAGCGCGAGAGCCGGCGAACCCTCGAGTCCTTCACGCTGGTTTCAGCGACAGTTCCGACAAGCGCTCTTAACTGTGCTCTACCTTCATGGCTGCGTAGGTTTCCTTGATGAGTTTCTCCAGAACCGCCATGTCGACGTCTGCCAGCTTGTTGATATAGAGGCACCCCACACTGGTCTTGTGTTTGCCAAGGTCCTTCAGCAGATCCTGGTAATTACCGAAGCCGGGCAACACATAGAGCGTCAGGTTCTGCTTCCTCGGCGAAAATCCGGTCAGCATCCAGTCGCCTTCTTGCCGGCTTCTCTCTGACTTGTAGTGATACGAACCAAAGCCGACGATGCTGGAACCCCACATCTTGGGTTTCTCACCGGTCACCTTCGAAAATAGTTTCAGCAACGCGAGGCTGTCCTGCCTCTTTTTTTCATCCTCAACTTTGTTGATGAAGTCCTCGACGCTGGCGTCCTTGACGGTGGTCTTTGGTGCTGCCATACCCGGCAATTTAGGGCGACAGGAGCGACAGACACAGAAGGGCGATTCCAGGTCCACCCGACCAGGATCGTCAGCCGCTGCAGCAACCCCATCCATGGACTGTCTCGCTCCCAGGCGACCCCGAAGAGGACGAACAGGACGATGACTACGACCGCAGTGGCGAAGGAGTAGGTCTTCCAACCTCCCTCGAGGGCAAACGCGAATGCGATCACCGTTGCCGCCAATGACGAGAACACCACAAATCCGAAAATGTCATGGACCTTGTGCCTGCGGCTCAGGACTGCGGGTGTCCCTGGCTCGGTGCCCGGCGGATAGCCCCGCATCGGATCCATGGTGAAGACCCCGGAGACGACGAGCCCCACGCCGAACAGAGCCAGCAGAGCAGGGGCGATTGTGACATCAAGGGCTTCCCTGGTCCCGGCGGCCGCCGCGATCATCAAGACCCCGGTGACAACGAAGTTCGAGGTCTGCACCCAACCCCTCGACCCGAGAGCCAGTGCGCTAACCGGGTGATAGAGCGGCCGATAGCCCGGGCGGGTAGCCCCGTCGATCAAGAACGTGACGACGAATAGCGCCGCACCAACCAAACCGCAAGTAAGCAACAACCTGGTCACAATCCACCTCCTCCGAGACCGTACGGCGCAGCCTGTTCTTCATCTTCGGGAGAAGCGCCCAATTTGGGGCAATCGAGACCGTGGGTAGTTATACCCATTTCCCTAAGCTCGACGGGTGGCCCGACAATCCTCGGACGATTCACCTGCCGATAAGGGAGAGTTCTCGGCCACTCGCCCAGGCACCCAGCGAGTTGGCACCCAGCGACTTGATTGGGCTAGGGCATTTGAGGAACTGACGGCGGCGGATCGGGCATCCGACTTGACGCCCGGACAACTCGAACTGCTCGCCAGAGCGGCGATGTTGCTCGGGAACATGACTCACAGTATCGATGCCCTCACTCGCTCCTATCACAAGCGGGTCGAAGCCGGTGAGACTCTCGCCGCCGTCAGATGTGCCTTTTGGGCGTCGTTTCAACTGTTCAATGTCGGAGACTTTGGCCAAGGCGGTGGCTGGGTCGGGCGTGCCACCCGGTTACTCGAGGGCACCGGGGAGGAATCCGCCGGGCACGCATACTTGCTGGTCGGAGAAGCCTTCCGCCAGGTCGTGGTGAACGGCGATTACCCGGCTGGCCGGGACACCGCGGCACGAGCGGCTGCACTCGCCCGCAGGACGGGGGAAGCAGACGTGGTTCCCCTGGCGCTCAATGTTCAGGGCCGGGCGTTGCTGCGTCTCGGGCTGATTCGCGAAGGGCTCGCCGTCCTTGACGAGGCCATGATGGAAGTGGTCGGAGGTCCGATCGCAGCGCCAGCAGCAGGAGCCGTTTACTGCTCGGTGATTGACGCCTGCGATGAGGTCTTCGACATCCGTCGGGCCCAGGAGTGGACCCAGGCCCTCACCATTTGGTGCGACCAACAATCGGGAATGGTCACCTTCACCGGGCAATGCCTGGTACGCCGGGCAGCTATCAAACAGTTCCATGGACAGTGGCAGGAGGCTCTCGCTGAGGCCGAGCTTGCCTGCCAGCGGTTCGAAGTCGCCGACACCTACGCCGCCGGGATGGGTTGGTACCGCCTGGGAGAACTGCACCGCGTGCATGGCGACCTAGATGCTGCCGACCAAGCCTTTCGGAAGTCAGTCGAGTTCGGGGACGACCCTCAGCCCGGGCTCGGGCTTCTGCGCCTTGCCCAAGGGAAAGGCCCGGCAGCGATGGCCGCCATCCAACGCGCCCTCGACGAGACCACCGAAGCATGGAAGCGGGCGAGGCTACTACCGGCAGTCGTCGACACCGCCCTCGCCACCGTACAGGTTCCGATCGCGCGCACCGCCGCCGACGAATTGGCCGCCATCGCCTTGAAGGTCGACATGCCCGTCCTGAGCGCGATTGCTAACCAGGCCCTCGGCCGGGTGAGTCTTGCCGAGGGCGACGCCCGCAAGGCCTTGACGTTGTTGCGCGAGTCACAGCGCACCTGGCGCGACTTGGGAGCGCCGTACGACGAAGCGCGGACCCGAACGATGATTGCCGCTTGCTGCCGTTCGATCGGCGATGAGGACACCGCCAACCTGGAGCAGCAGGCAGCACGCAAGGTCTTCGCCACGCTTGGAGCCGCCGTTGACCTTCGCCACATCGACGGACTGGCGGCGGCGGTCCCGAGCCATGGCTTGACGTCCCGGGAAATGGAAGTGATGACCCTTCTCGCGGCCGGTCACACCAATCAGGAAATTGCCACTGAGTTGTTTCTGGCGGTCAAGACCATCGATCGTCACGTCAGCAACATCCTCACCAAACTCGGAGTCAGCTCCAGGACCGCGGCGACTGCCTACGCCTTCAAACACGGGCTCGTTGAGAGCCGCTAGTGGGTAGAACTACCCACCAACGGCTGAGCGCAAATGAGTGGTTCTGCCGAAGTCGGGAAGCCGACTCCACCGTACGGTCGCATGAGGAGGTGCGATCGTGAGAAACGGCTACAACTTGGAACGAATCGAGACTGTGATTGTCGGTGGAGGACAGGCGGGATTGGCGCTTGGGTATCAGCTGGCCCAGCGTGGATTGCCCTTTGTGATCCTCGACGCCCACCAGCGTGTCGGCGACGCCTGGCGGACCCGTTGGGATTCGCTCCGGCTTTTCACTCCAGCCGGGTATGACGGCTTGCCGGGGATGAGCTTCCCGGCGCCGAGGAGCTCCTACCCCGCCAAGGACGAGATGGCTGACTACCTCGAATCATATGCGGCCAGGTTCGGTCTACCGGTGCGATCCGGTGTCCGGGTCGATGCTCTCGCCAGCGAAGGCCAACGATTCCTGGTGGCGGCCGGAAGCCTGAGATTCGAGGCAGACAACGTGGTGATCGCCACTTCGCCTGAATTGATCCCGCATATCCCATCCTTCGCCTCGGAACTCGACCCATTCGTGATCCAACTCCACTCGTTCCACTACTCCAGCACCGCCCAGCTGCAACCAGGCCCGGTGCTCATCGTGGGAGCGGGCAATTCCGGAGCCGACATCGCAATGGACGTTGTCAAGGACCACCCCACGCTTCTCTCGGGTCGTGACGTCGGGCACATCCCGTTCCCGATCAACGGCTTCACGGCCACCGTCATCTATCCAATGGTGAGGTTCATGTTCCACCGGGTGATGACGGTCCACAACCCGATCGCCCGCAAGATCAGTGCCTCGCTCGAGGCCGGCCATGGTTTGCCGCTGGTGAGGGTCAAGCCCAAGCACCTATCGGCCGCCGGCGTCGAGCGAGTTGCGAGAGTGGCCGGGATCAAGGATGGACGCCCCGTGCTCGAGGATGGCCGAGCGCTCGACGTCGCCAACGTGATCTGGTGCACCGGGTATCGACCGGACTACTCCTGGATCGACCTGCCCGTCTTCGAGCGGAGGGGTGTCCCGGCCCACAACCGGGGTGTCGTCGAGGACCACCCGGGCCTGTACTTCATCGGCTTGAACTTCCAATACTCGGCGTCCTCATCGCAGATCAACGGCCTCGGCCGGGATAGCGCTTACCTCGCCAAGGCGATCGCGTCGAGAATGGCTCACCAAACGGAGCCTGCTGGGGTACCTGCCTAGTCGAGAAGGGACCTGAGATCTCCAACTGCTGCCACGGTGGCGACTACGAAGAACTGTTCACTGCGCGAGCCGCCACCAGCCTCGCCAACCGTTTCCGCCGCCGTGGTCTGCGCGGCTCCGAGGCGACCGTCGTCGACATGTTGACCGAGCTCGGGCCGAAAGGGATGACGGTGCTCGAGGTCGGCGGCGGCGTAGGCGAGATCCAGGTGGCGCTGCTCGAGAGCGGCGTTGCGGCCAGCGCCATCAACATCGACCTTTCCCCCAACTGGGAGACGGCGGCTAAGGCTCTCCTAGCCGAACGAGGCCTGACCGACCGTGTGACGAGACTCACCGGCGATTTCGTCCATGAAGCGGCCTGCCTCCCGAAAGCCGACGCCGTGATCCTGCACCAGGTGGTGTGCTGCTACCCCGACTGGAAAGGTTTGCTGACGGCCGCGGCCTCGCGAGCCAACCGCTTCGTTGTCGTCACCTTCCCCCGCCCGCGCCCGTGGTTCCGAGTGATCGCGGCAGTCGAAAACGGATTCCACCGCCTCCGCAAACGCCAGTTCCGCGCTTTCATCCATCCCCCCGAGGCAATGATCGGCCTATTGCGCGGTGCAGGGTGTCCGACAGTTGCAGACCACACCGGTCTGTTGTGGCGCACCATTTTCGCTCGGCGAACATTAGAAAGTGAAACCACGCAGGTTCGCCGTTCCCTCGTTCCTCTGGGCGAGGGCCTCTAATCGGACATTCGACTCATGTTGGACAAAGGAGGCTGACACATATTCCGGGAGGTAAGCAAGCTTCATACGAAGCAGGCACCATTCGGCTCTCGACATCGCGCCCACGTCGTGCAACCCGCTACTGACTAGCGGAGTGGCCGGAAACACCTGTTGGTTTCACCAGGGAACACCCCCGAACATTTGAGCCGTTCACGGAAACGCCCGAAACCGAACCGCGACGACGAGCCGGCCCGAACCAGTCCAGGCTGTTCTTGGGAGAAGACCGAGACGCGGACCGCGGTCACCGGAGCAGGCGATTAGCAAGCACAGGAGTCCCGAACAGACCTAGCTGTGGAAACCGTCAGCGGCCGTCCGGCCAGGTTGGAATTGCTCCAGCCTCCCAGGCATCCAGAGTGCCTCTACGATCACGCGGAGACCGAAGGAGTGCTTTGAATACCTGGACCCCCGGTCCTCGGACGGCAAAAGTCGGCTATTTCGTGGCGCTACTAGCCGGGCTGGCAACCATTCTCACGCTTGTTTTCAAATTCCGAGGTGGCGACACGAGCACATCGACGTCGCTCCAGCAAACAACCAACGGTCCCTCGAGCGGCGGGATCTCCGGACACTACGACATCAACGCAACCGACGACTACGAGTTCAGTCGCTACGACCACGACCGATCCACCGCCAACAACAGTCGCAGCGATCAGCCCGGTTCTCGATGTTGAGATTGAGAGGGATGGAGGTCAACGATGCCATTTTTCTGGTCTCACTTGGGAAGCAGGGCCTGCTAAAATCGACAGTACCGAGTATTCATAGTCTCTTTGGTGCCTAGCTCATAACAATGCTCTCGGCTGGCTCGAATACGACATCAACCGCGACTACAAAATATTCGAAGCCACCGTTGGACTAGAGGACGACTCCGACGTCGACGGTCGATTCCGATTCGAGGTAGTTGATGAGAAAGGAACGGTCCTTGATTTCGTAGACCTTGGATACGCGGAGCACCACGACTTCAGGGTCGATGTCTCGACAGTACTCAAATTGAGACTTCAAACGACCTCCCTCGAAGGTCTCGGCAGTTACCACCCCACCTGGGGCAACCCGACCGTTCGACCGTAGTCTCCTCACAGCCCAACGACCCTCGATGGCAGGACCGGAAGTCTTACTTTTGCGGACACAGAAATTCTCCTCTAACTGGGCGAGGACAGGGTTCAATGGCCGTTCGACGATGAGAGTGGAATCAGATCCTCTTCACCCTTTTTAGGGTGACGGTTCCATTAATGCCAGACTCATTAAGCCACTGCGGCGAAACGCTCGAAAAGCCGTGGTCAAATACTTGCAGCAGGCCTTCGCAGATCGGGCGGTGCCTGTTCCGGAAGATCGTCATCACCACAGAAACACCATTCTCACCACAAGGCCAGGCTACGACCGCAGCCCTGAAGGGATCTGCAACTTAGCGACTTGCTCCATGACCCCGATCACGATCAGATTGGCCGATCGCAGACGACGGGTAAGCCTACCGACTGGTCTCGCGATTCGTCCAAGGGTTTCAAGACTTGCATTGAAGCTGTCCATTGTCGGCGAAGCGAGTGCTGCCGCGTCGCGCAACTGAGCCATGCTCGCGAGGAATGCAGGGGCCTCAGCGTGCTCCTCCGGCGTCAAATCGCCGGACGCTAACCGACCGAGTAGGAACGTTATCCCGCCTCGCACCCGGAACCATTGGTCGTTGGCATGAGCGGCTAGCTGTTCAAACCTAGCCACGGGAGCCTCCATGTCTTCGGCGAATTTCAGCGCGATCGCTAGACGGCCCCGCATACCCGCCGCCCTGGAGTCGCTCTCCTCGACGGCATTCGTCGCTTCTCGTGACAGGTCGCCAAACCGCCGCGTTTCGATGGAAAGCTCATTGAAATCTTCGACAAGCAAAGGGAACGATTCTTCCATGGCCGCGAGGATCTCGATAAATCCTGGTTCGTCATCACCGTCTGGTGGTCGGGCTTGCGTGATGGCCGTGATTTGCTCGGGCGGTTGGGCGACGAGCCACTCATCAGTCTCAAGCAGCTCGGTCTCGAGCGCGAAGTCCCCGGCGGTGAGCCAATCGACACCCTGCGTGTTCACCTCACACCCCGCCAGCCGCAGGCGCTCGGCCAGGTCGTGGCGGCGCCCTGCGCTTCCATCAAGATGAACTGTGTGACGGCCACCTAGGTCCGTGAATGGCCTCAAGGCACCCAGCTCGACGATGACGGTGCGATGAGGCGATTTGCCCATCGCCAGACCAGCCTCGAAGAGGACGTTAGATCGGGCTTGAGGTGTGAACTCAGACTCGTAGGGTGCATCCTCGGCTCTCCAGAATTGTGGCCGGAGTCGCGCTTCATCGTCAGGTGTCATTAGAACAACAATCGCTTGAGCGTGGGCGAATGCGGCATCAAGGACCTCACCAATGTATGGCAACGGTCTCCCCGTTAGGGCAATCGCCTCAGTCCACTCCAATGGTCTCAGATCAAGTGCCCTAAGAAAAGACACCAATGCGCCGCGTGCCGCCAAATTCCTACCATGCACTACAAAGACTGTCCTGGACGGCTCAATTCTTTCTCGCGGAGACTCGTAGTTGAGACGACTCATCAGCTGCAGCCCAGGGAGTTGCCGCAGTTGAGGCACTTGTAGCAGGAGCCGTTTCTGATGGTGATGTGGCCGCAGGTGTCACACAACGGTGCGTCGCCCATCATTTCGCCTAGGGCTGATTGCATCGCCATCGTGCCTGCGTCCTTGGACTTCACCGCCGCCACCGCCATAGCGGACGCCCGCTTTTCCGCTGGTGCCACCGGCCTGGACTCGAGGAACTTCACTGCTGACGCTACTGCCGCGACATGCTGTTCGGCGACGGCATCAGTTAGGTCCAGTTGGATACCGGCTTCGACGGCCAGGCCGCTGGCGGGCTCGGGGAGCTCGCCGTCACGGGACGGAGGAACCTGGGCGAGGTCGTCTCGCTTCAAGTACTCCACGGCCAGGGCGCGGAAGACGTAGTCGACGATGCTGTTGGCCATCTTGATGTTGGGATGACCCTCCACCAGACCACGTGGCTCGAAGGTCTGGAAGGTGAAGGTGTCGACGAACTCCTCCAGCGGCACACCGAATTGGAGGCCCTTGCTCACTGCTATCGCAAAGCAGGAGAGGATTCCGCGGAGGGTGGCGCCTTCCTTGGCCAGGTCGATGAAGACCTCGCCGAGGGTGCCGTCCTCGTACTCGCCGGTGCGGAGATAGACTTTGTGACCACCGATCTTGGCTTCCTGGGTGTATCCACCACGACGGGGCGGGAGCAGGAAGCGGGGCGGGTGCATCCCCTGGGCATAGGCCTGGGTCGGCGACATCCCCACCGGGATCTTGCCCCACAGGATCTGCTTGTCGATCTCGTGGGCCCTCGTCACCTCTTCGGGCTCGTCCGCCGCCTGGGCGTCGTCGGAGCTCGAAGACAATGGCTGGCTGGCCTTGGAACCGTCGCGGTAGAGAGCCATGCACTTGACCCCGAGTTCGAATGAGAGCATGTAGCTCTCCTCGATATCCTCGATAGTCGCCTCGTTGGGCATATTTATCGTCTTCGAGGCCGCGCCACTCAACATCGGCTGGGTGGCGGCAAGCATCCTGATGTGGCCGGTGTGATGAATCAACCGCTGGCCGTTGCGGCCGTTGCGATTGGCGGTGTCGAACACCGCCAGGTGGTCGTCCTTGAGATGAGGTGCACCTTCGATCGTCTGTTGTCCGCACACCCACTCGGTGGCTTCCCAGATCTCGCGCCCGGTGAATCCGAGAGCTCGCAGCAGGTCGAACTCGAAAGTGGCGTACTCATCGACTTCGAATCCGAGGCGCTGCATCGTCGCCTCGCCGAGCACAAACGGGTTGAAAGCATGCCTGAGTTCGAAGACCGCCGGCAGGGTGGCTTCGATCCTGGCCATGTCTTCGTCGGTGAACCCCTTCTCCATCAGCGACTCACGGTTGATGTTGGGAGCGCCGACCAGCGAACTGGTCCCGACGATGAAACGGATGATGTCTTCGATCTGGCCATCGGTGTACCCGAGGTTCTCAAGGGCAGGGGTCACCGACTGGTTGACGATCTTGAAATAACCGCCGCCGGCCAGCTTCTTGAACTTCACCAGCGAAAAGTCGGGCTCGACACCGGTGGTGTCGCAATCCATCTGCAAGCCAATGGTGTTGTGAGACACGAACCCGTTCGCGACATAAGTGACGTTCTCTGGGACCGAAAGGTCATAGGTGAACTGCTCCTCGCCGAGTTCGGCCGAGACAACCCGGTCGCTAAAAGTAGAGTCAGTGAGAGGTTCGCCTGACACAAACCGCTCCCAGTCGTCCGTGGGCATATACACCTCCCACAACGAGTAGCTGTCCTCCCCCAAGCGGGGGTTCGGAGTGTCACGCTCACTACGGGGTTGGAAGATCCTTGACGTGTAACCCAGAGCCAAGAGAAGGGTCTGAATCTCACGCGCAAACGAACTGTCTTCCACGTATATGTGACCTTGCTCCATGAATGAACTCAGATAGGCCTCATAGATTGATCGGCTGTTCGTCCCTAGGACTGCGTCTGACAGGCCTCGTCGTCCAGAGTTGCCAGTATCCGACAGCAGACGAGAAAGTGACGGGTTCTCGAATATCAAACAGGAGGTATCAGATTCTGACGTCGAGTCCAAGGACATCAGGCGTTTCACGAGGAGTTCGATCTGTGCCCTCGCCTCCAGGCGACGATGAGGGATCTCGAACACGACACGAGACTCAAACTCGGCAAGCCCAAACTGCGAGTAGTAGCCGAAGAGTTCTGCCCAATCAGAGTTCAGCTGTCCAAATTCCTTGCCCAAATCCACCTCGTGCGGGTTGCCCACCAGCTGGTTCATTTGCATTTGGACGACGTCGCTTCTCGCGATCTCCGCAAGGCGCTTCCAGACCCAGCTGCCGTCGGCCTGCACGACCTTGATCCGGTGAGTCGGTGTTCCCTGAATGCGGTAACCGCGGGCCGTGTCGACGGTGACGACCGGTTCCACTCCGTTCACGTAGAACTGGCTCGCCGTTTTGGCGCCTTCGTCCGTGCCGACCTTGATTCCAAGGTCTTGCCACTGCGATCCGCGAGGATCTCCCAGGGTTCCAAGTCGAACGAGTCCACGCTCGGTCGGAACCAAAGATCCGCCGACCAGGCAGCCGGTTGGAGCAATCACCGTGACCTGGGCGTTGCGAAAACCGTGGCGCTCCCCCATGTCGAGAGCCAGATCCCAGCTCTGCCTCGCAGCGGTGAGAAGGTTGGACGGGGTGAGGTCGGGGTTGATCCCCATCACGAAGTGCGAGAGGCCCTCGTACTCGTTCTGATGGGTGTTGTAAGCAGCGCGGCGGTGGTTGCGGATTACCCGCAGCATCGCCTCGCGGTTTTCAGCGAACCGAGGGAAGGGACCGACCGCTCCGGAGAGTTCAGCCGATGTGGCATATGAGTAGCCGGTGAGGATGGCGGTGATGGCACCGGAGACGGCCCGACCAGCGTCGGAGTCGTATGGCAGACCCATCCGCATGAGCAGTGTGCCAAGGTTGGCGTAACCAAGTCCGAGGGTGCGGTAGTCGTAGGAGCCCTGCGCGATCTCTCTCGACGGGAAGTGGGCCATCGCCACCGAGATCTCGAGTGTGATGGTCCAGAGACGGATGGCGTGCTCGTAGCCCTGGGTGTCGAACACGTTGGTGTCGTCGTCGAAAAACTTGACGAGATTGATCGAGGCCAGGTTGCAGGCGGTGTTGTCCAGAAAAACGTACTCGGCGCAGTTACTTACAATTATTCCCAGGGCGAGGTATGAGTGGTTCTTCGGCTCGGTCAGGTTGTACGTCGTCTCCCAACCGTCCTCGGTCCTGGCCCGCAGCTTGACCCAATGACGGGTTGCGTATCTGGTCGTCTCGAACAAGACCTGTTCAAGAATGTCGTTCTTGTTCGACAACCAGAACCCGATCGACTTCCAAAACCTTTCAAGATCCGAACCCATGATCCGCAGGTCTGAGAACGCGCCACCGCGGTACTCACGCTGTTCACCGTTCTTGGTCGTATACGTGAACACACTCTTGCTCGAGGCTCGAAGGTTGTAGATAGAGCCATGGATTCCAAACGTATCTAGCAACTGCTGGACACCCTGGAGAAGCTCGACAGACTTGCTGCCGAGTCCGACATAGCGAGTCGTATCGCCGTAGCGAACACAACCGTCCGCGTCATAAAGGCCCTTGAGAAATGCCGCCACGATCTGCTTTGGTGCTTCGAAGATCGACCACGGAACTTTCTTGTCTCCTGCCAGGCCGGTACTGACGCCGAGCGCTTCGAGAAATCGCATAAAGGAAAGCCGGGCCAACCTCAACTGATAGGTCCCATTGCCCATCTTGGTCGGCTTGGGTGCGATGCCACCATTGATCTGTGTCAGCAGGTCAAGGTGTTGGAACATCACTGTCTGCTGCTCTTCCTTGCTCCCGTAGACCGTGACCGCGGTCTCACTCGTCAGGCTGCCGTCTCCGATCAGCCAGCCGAGGTAGTGAGCGAAGTCCTCGGTCCACTTCTCAGGAAGTTGGACGGGGTTCTTACGCGACGACTTCCGTGCCAGGTACGAGGTGACTTCGGTTGATACCGGGATCGACATGGAGGCCATTCCAAAGTCGATCTCTTGATCGAGGAGGCGCACATGATCCGTCTCGGTCAGTTCATCGGCCCGGACCCAGCCCCGGTTGGCCGTCCAGAGACGATGGTTGGGGGTGAGGCGCAGTACCCGGCCGTCGGAGAATTCGAGACGGAGGATCTGGTTCTTGCCGGTGATCATCACCTGGGTCGCGGTGGTCAGACTGATCGTCTCAGCAGGCTGCTCACCGGTGGCGTCGTGTGTATAGACCTGGAAACTCTCGCCCTCGGTGACGCGGTTGACCATGTCCTTGAACTGGATCAGGCCCTTGTCGGTGGCGATTCGAGTATCGCCCGTGAAGCAGGGGTTAGTCGCGCGGATCTTTCCGCCCGCCGGGGAGGTGTGCCACTCGTTGATGATCGTGTCGAACTGGACGCCGGGGTCGGCGCAGGCCCAGGCGGCCTCGGCCACTTTTCGCCAGAGATCGCGGGCCTTGATGGTCTTGCGGACCTTGCCACTTGTGCGCTCGCGCAGTTGCCAGTCGTCGTCGTTGCGGACGGCTTCGATGAATTCGTTTGGAACCCGCACTGAGTTGTTGGAGTTCTGCCCGGAGACGGTGGCGTAAGCCTCGCCGTTGAAGTCGGCGGCATACCCACCATGGTTGATGAGGATGCGGGCCTTCTCTTCCTCGTGCATCTTCCAGTCGATGAACTCTTCAATGTCGGGATGGTCGAGGTCGAGGATGACCATCTTGGCGGCGCGACGAGTCGTCCCTCCACTCTTGATGGCGCCGGCGGCGCGGTCGCCGATGCGAAGGAAGCCCATCACGCCCGAGGACTTGCCTCCACCGGAGAGGGTCTCGTTCTCGGCTCTGATCTGAGAGAAGTTGGACCCGGTGCCGGAACCCATCTTGAAGAGGCGGGCTTCCCGGACCCAGAGGTCCATGATCCCGCCGGGGTTAACGAGGTCGTCGTTGACACCATTGATGAAGCAGTTGTGAACTACAACGCCGTTGGCGACGTAGGACTGGTCCTCTTCGACCTGGAAGTTGTAAACGGTACCTACGAACGGCATCGCCCCGATCGAAACGATCTCTCTCATCGAACCGTCACCGATCACTACGAAGTCGCCATCGGCAACGTTGGAAGCGTCTTTCCAGACATCTCCGTCCTCGCGACGGACGCGGATTGGATGATTCGAAGTAGCCACAAGTGTGCCGATCTCAGAAACCAAAGTGATAAGTGACTCATCGACCTCACGCCGCATCACATCGACGACCGGGCGAATACGTGACTCGTGAGTTACGACGAAATCGCCCACAACAATGTCTTCGATCTTCTTGTCGCCGTCCCTTGTCATGATCAAGGTTCCGGCCGGAAAGCACGCGTGGGGGGCAGGGTGGGTGTAGGAGTCGGGAGACTCGGTCATTTCGCCGGTCTCGGGGTCGACGTACCAAAAGCCCTGGGGAGTGCCAGTAATGCCATAGGCATGAGCAAGGCCGGTGTTGAACCATTGCGGAGAGTTGGGAGAGGCGATCTGGTTGGCGAGCATGTACTTCATCTCGTCTTCGTACGCCTGGGCGTCTCCGGACGAAGCGAAGTAACCGTGCTTCTCGCCCCAGTAGCGCCAGGTGGTGGCGAGGCGGTCGAAGACCTGGCGGCCCGAGGTCTCGGAGCCGAGGACCGGGTTGCCGTCGCCATCGAGGACGGGCTTGCCGTCGGCGTCGGTCTGGGGGACGCCGGCTTTGCGGAAATACTTGGAGACAACGATGTCGGTTGCGACCTGCGACCACGATGCCGGCACCTCGGCGTCGAGAACCTCGAAGACCACCGAACCATCGGGGTTGGTGATGCGGGAGTCCCGTCGGGCCCACTCGATGGTCGAATAGGGGTCGGCGCCTTCTGAGGTGTACCGACGAGGAATCCGTAGGCCTGTTGTCATCTGTGTTCTCCTCTCCAGAGAATCCGGGGTCCCCTCTGCTTCTAGTGAGCGGATAAGGGGCCCAAACGTCCCGAGTCAACGTGCATTCCCACCAATGGACCACAATATGTTGTGGTTGCCTACCCCCTGACCACAACCTATTGGGGCGAATACACGACTGTAATTACAAGCTTGTCACTGGTCAAGGACCTTCTTAAATCGGTTTTCGCGACCTCTCCCGGGCGCGAAGAAACGCCTGAAATCAATGGGGAAGTGCCCGCCGGGGAAGCGGTTGACGAACAATCGGCAACCTAGTGCTTCCACCCTCCAGCGCGAAAATTGCCTTCGAAAGAACTTTTCGCGGTCGGAATTATCGACACCATCCAGCGCTCGATCCGCGCCGCGGTTTGTCGGTCGGCCTTGATCAATGAGGCGTTGCGAGGTGGCAGGCTCAGCATCCTCCAGAGCATGGCCAGCCCGAACCCAACCTTGTGACCCACGAGGTGGTCCATCGAGACCCGGTCGATCCACATCGAGAAGGGGGCTACCCGTTCGGGTCGCAACGGATCGGGTTGCAGGCCGTGGCCGGCCAATACCGCCAGAGCTGCCTCATGGGCGCCCAGCAGCTCAGCTACTCCCCCGGTCACTACCCGTTGGCGCAACTCCAGGGCCGGAACGGGAGTAGCGGCATGGCTGATCGAAACCATCACCCTCTCGCCAAACGCGGACGCGACGCAACGGACCTGATCGGTGGCGACCGCGTAGGTTCGCCGGTCGGCTGAGAGGATATAGCTGAAGATCGTGTCGTGAGCACCGGTGGCGACATCGGAGGAACCGACCAGCGAGAAACCCCGTCGCAGGTAGTCGTCGACGTCCTGCCGGGCTCCGGGCGCTACCGCCAGATCCGATCTCAACGAGATCCGGATGTCGACTATCCATCGAGTTAGGACGACCCAGAACCCCCACGCCACCATCGCCAGAGGAAGCACCGTCCACCACGAGGTCATCCTCATCTATCGCAATGACAGGACTGGTACTTGAGAGGTCCACCCCTGGCCCAGCGACGGGTACCAGCGTTAGCCTGCCAGCACCGTGACTTCCGGACAATCGGCACCAAGGGTCGAACGCAGGCTTGCCGCCATTCTGGCGGCCGATGTCGTCGGGTCCAGCCGATTGATGGAGACCGACGAGGAGGGCACCATCGGGCGGCTCGGTGCCTACCGCACCGTCGTCGACGGCCTAGTGAAGGATCACCACGGGCGGGTCTTCGGAGGGGCCGGCGACAGCGTCGTCGCCGAGTTCGCGAGTCCGGTGGAGGCGGTCCGTTGCGCCATCGACATCCAGCAGGAGATCGAGCGTCGCAACGCCGGGGTTCGGCCCGATCGGCAGATGCGTTTTCGGATCGGCATCAATCTCGGCGACGTCATCGTCGAGGACGACAACCTCCTCGGTGACGGGATCAACGTGGCTGCCCGTCTGGAAGCCCTGGCCGGCGAGGGGGGCCTGTGTGTTTCGCAGTCGATCTACGAGCAGATTCGAGGCAAGATCGAGATTCCGTTCGAAGACTCCGGTGACCATCAGGTGAAGAACATCGCCCGGAACATCCGGGTTTGGAGTTGGGCACCGGGCGGCCGCAGCTCCGCCATCACCGCGCCACGCCCGCGCCCCGACGCTCCGTCGGTGGCAGTACTGCCGTTCGTCAACATGAGCGGCGATTCCGAGCAGGAGTACTTCAGCGACGGCATCACCGAGGACATCATCACCGACCTCTCCAAGATCTCGGGACTGTTTGTTCCTTCCAGAAACTCTTCGTTCACCTACAAAGGCACTCCGGTGAAGGTGGAAACGGTGGCCCGAGAACTTGGTGTGCGCCACGTTCTCGAGGGCAGCGTTCGCAAGTCCGGGACCCGGGTCCGGATCACGGCCCAGCTCATCGACAACACCACCGGCGGGCACCTCTGGGCGGAGCGATATGACCGCGACCTCACCGACGTCTTCGCCGTACAGGACGAGATCACTCACAGAATCGTCGAGTCGCTGCGCGTGTCTCTACTGCCGATGGAGAGAGAAGCAATCGAGAAGGTTCCGACCGAGAACGTCGAGGCCTATAACTTCTATCTCCTAGGGCGTCAGTTCTTCCGTCGTCACTCAGGCTCCAGCTACGAAGTCGCCAAACGAATGTTCGAGAGGGCTATCGAACTCGACCCGAACTACGCTCGGGCCTGGGCGGGAGTGGCCGACTGTGAATCCTTCCTCTTCAACTTCTACCTGAAATCCCCGGTCGAAAGGATTCTCGAAGCCAGCGCCAAAGCGATCGAGCTTGATCCGGATCTGGCGGAGGGCCACGCTTCGCGGGGGGCGGCTCTCTCGATCGTCGACCGTCTAGAGGAATCCGAGGCCGAGTTCCAGACGGCCTTCCGCCTTGAACCCAACCTCTACGAGGCACACTATTTCTACTCGCGGGCCTGCTTCGCCCAGGGTCGGATGAACGAGGCCGCCGCGTCCTTTCAACGGGCATCGGAGATCAGGCCGGACGATTTCGAATCCCCGGTATTTCTGATGCAGTCTTATCGCGTTCTCGGGCGCTCAGAGGATGCGGAGGCGGCAGGACTACTCGCTTTCGAGCGGATCGAGGCTGAAATCAAACTGCGTCCGGAGAACGTTCGGGCGATCTATCTCGGCGCCAGCTATTTTGCCTCGACTGGTCAGACCAGCCGGGCCCGGGAGTGGATCTCACGGGCACTATTGATGGAACCCGATGACGTCCGTACCCGGTACAACGCAGCCTGCGTCTATGCCCAGCTCGGAGAACCGAACCTGGCCATCGACCTCCTGGGGAAGGCGCTCCCCATTGGTCACACCGAGATCCGAAACTGGGTACAACATGACACCGATCTCGACTCCCTTCGATCGCATCCGCGTTTCATAGCGCTGCTCGAGTCAACCGCCGGCTGAGCACGATGAGGCGCGAGGTCATGGCTTCCGGTCTCGAGGTTCCGGAAGGGCCTGTCGCTCTTCCCGACGGTCGCATTGCCTTCGTGCAGCAGGTGCTGGGAATGGTGTCGGCGTTCGACGGCACCACGGTCTCGACCATATCGGTCGGCCCGGGCGCTCCCAATTCGGTGACCTACGGACACGACGGTTTCCTCTACGCGGCTCAAAACGGTGGGGTCGTCGACGATTGGAGGGCAGAAGTTCCCGCCACGCCCTCGATCGAACGGATCTCATTGGCAGGCGAGATCACGACCGTGACGACCGAGGTCGCCGGCGTTCCGCTGCAAGCGCCGAACGACCTCGTGTTTGGTCCGGATGGCCGTCTCTATTTCACCGACCCCTCGGAGCCGTACGATCCCAACGCCGCCCGGGCCCCCAACCGGTTGTTCGCACTGGGCGACGAGGGCGGTGAGGTCCTGATCGAACTTCCACCGTCCTACACGAATGGCCTGGCGTTCACTCCCGATGAGCGGCTGGTCTGGGTCGAGACCTATACCCGTGCCGTTTGTGTGCTAGAAGAAAGGAGGCGAGTTTTGCTATGCACGCTTCCCGAGGGCCATGTCCCGGACGGCCTCGCCATCGCCGCCGACGGGCGCCTCTTCATCGCCACCGCTGGCTCACATGGCGTGACCGTCGTGAGCCCGACAGGAGAAGTCCTCGACCACCTGTTATTCGACGACCAGGCCTTTGCGACCAACTGCTGCTTCGTCGGATCCGATCTGTGGGTGACCGACTTCGGCGTCGGCTTTCGGGCCGGCAACGGGCGGGGTCGTCTGTGGCGAGTGGAAACCGATGCCGTCGGGCAGGCAGACTAAGACCGAGGCCCTAGATCTGGGGGAGCTTGAAACCGGAGCGGGCGATCAAACCATCGCGCGATTCGCTGACGGCTTTCATTGTCGCATTCCAGTCGACGTGCAACACCTTGCCGCCTCGCTTCATCGCCCGACCGGCGATAAACACCGAATCGACATTGCTGGTGTCCATGCCGGCGACGACGGCGGTGGCCGGGTCGTTGAGAGGGGTCACGTTGAGACGGTCGGTGCGGAGCATGATGACGTCTGCCTGCTTGCCCGGGGTCAGGGTGCCCACTTTCGAATCGAGGCCGTTGGCCCGCGCCCCCTCGATCGTCGCCCAGGCCAGAACGTCGCGGGTCGAGACCGCCGCTTTGCCCTCGGCGGCCGCCGAGGCCCGCTGCAGGCCCAGCACAGAACGCATCTGGTTGAACATGTCGCTGGGGACGTTGGTCTCGACATCGATGCTGAGGGTGGGAGCGAGCCCGCGGTCGAGGAACTTCTGAATCGGGGGCATGCCGTGTCCCATCATCATCTCGACCGGGGAGGCCAGCGAGACCGAGCCGCCGCTGTCGACGATCATCTGGATCTCGGTGTCGTTGAGAGTTGTGCAGTGGATGTACGTGGTGTCGGGACCCAACAGCCCGGCCTCGCCCATCTCCTGCACCTTCCGTTCTTGACCGTAAGTGCCGACGCCGACATGAGTGGTGATGCGTGCTCCGGTCTCCCGGGCCAGCTTCCAATGGTCACGGGCCACCTCAAAGTCGGTGAACTCAGGCCCCGGAGCCGCCAGGGCCAGTGTGAGCATCTGGTCTTTGCTCGAGAAGTGCTCGGTGGCGGCACGGACGAACCAGCTCGGTTGGCGCTCCTCCCACTTGCCCCACCACGGAAAACCGTAGGCAAAGATCGCCCGAAGACCGGAGTCCTTGAGAGCCTGAATCACGGCATCCGTATGAGCTGGCGAGGCCTGGATGTGTGACCAGTCGAGAAGGGTGGTTATCCCGGCGTTAATTGCGCCAACCGCGCTGACCAGATTCCCCACATAGGCGTCCTCCGGCTGATAGGCCGGTGCCAGCTTGTGAAGTATGAACGAGATGTAGCTGGTCCTGCCCTCGAGGGGTACATCTGTGCCGATGTTGCGAAGCAAGCCCTCCCAGATATGACGGTGACTGTCGACGAACCCGGGCATGACGATCATTCCGGACGCGTCGATCACTTCCGAGTCACCGTTCACCAGACCCGGACCGACGGCGAGGATCTTGTCGCCCTCGATGAGGACATCTCCGGTCGTGAATTCGCCGACGTCGCGATCGAGGCTGAGAATTGTTCCGCCCTGAATCAGCTTCCTGCCGTTCGAGAGCACTGCGAAATTGTCACCGGACGGATAGAAGTTGGGCAGGACGGCGGCTTTGGGAGGCCGGCTTCCGATCACCGAGCGGCGGGTGCGCCGGTAGTTGCTCTTCACCAACTCTTTGATGTCCCCCACCTGGAAGAGGATGATTCCGATGAGTACCAACCCACCGATGATCATCAATCCGTCGTCGGGTGACAGACCCAGGTAAGGCAGGACGGTGAGAATCAAAGCGAGGAGGAGCGACGCCACGATGCCACCTACGAAGGTGGCCCTGCCGCCGGCCAGGGAGGCGCCCCCTAGAACGGCCGCGGTGATGCTGTTGAGGGCAAAGGTCGAGCCGATCTGGGCGTTGCCGATCGGGGATCGCGCCATGACGAAGAACGCAGCGACCGCGGCCAGCACACTCGAGAGGAGGAGCGCCCTTACCCGAACCCAGTTGGTTCTGATCCCACCTCGTTTCGCCGACCGTTCGTCGAACCCGACGGCGCGCAGCTGCAGACCCGAACCGGAAGCGTGCAGCCAAACATCTAAGAGAGCAGCTCCCAGCACCACCAGGAGGAAGGCGACAGGAATCGGCCCGATACTGGTCTTGAGGACGGCAACGAGGTCGGCACTGATAATCCCCTGGGCGGTGGGGCGCATGGTGAGGGAGATCCCGTCGAGGATGCTGAGGGTCGCCAGCGTGGCGATGATCGAGGGGATCTTGACCCCGCGGACCAGGCCGGCGTTGACCAGGCCGACTACCACTCCGATGAGGAGGATCGCACCGGAACCGATCAGGATCCCGGTCGGGCTCGTGTCGGCGCGGATCATGAAGGAAGCTACGACCACCCCGAGACTGATCATGGCCCCCACCGAAAGGTCGATGTAGCCGACGAGGAGGGCATGGGTCTGGGCGATCGTCGCCACCATTAGCGGCGTCGCCAGGATCAGGATCTGGGAAACGTTGGTGGTGTTTACAAATCCGGGGAACCGGGAGTTGGTGTACCAGACCAGCCCGCCCACCAGCAGGATCTGCAGCGCCACTGGCATCCAGAGTCGAACCTTGACGATCTTGCGCCATTTCTGGACGTCGCGGGCATTGCGGACGACCCGGCGGACAAGCTGTCTCGAGACGTCGACCAACCCTTCCGGTTGAGGCGTTGTCACGTGGAGTCCGTTCCGGCGCCAGACGAAGCGGAAGGGGAGGGTCCCCCGCCAGTTGAAGCTGAAGCTGCGCCAGCTTTCGGCATTGCCACACCATAAGGAGAGCGTCCGGCCTTAGACAGGCCCGGCCCGCGGACGATGGCCTCGGTGATGCGACGCTCGTCGAGCTCGTCACCGGGAATCTCCTCGATGATGGTGCCCCGGGACATCACCAGCACTCGGTCACACAGTCCCGATAGCTCGATGGGGTCGCTCGACTTGACGAGGAGCGCAGTGCCGTCGTCAGTTCGGGAACGAAGGGCCTCATAGATGTCGAACCTCGATCCGACATCGACACCTTGAGTCGGCTCGTAGGCGAGGATCACAGAAGGCTTCCTGAGAAAGGTTCGCGAAACCGAAACCTTCTGCTGATTGCCACCGGACAGGAACTCGACCGGCTGTTCAAGCGATGGCGTGCGCACCTCGAGACGGTCAACTAGATCCTTGACTGCGCGGCGTTCGGCTCGTTTTTTGAGGAGGCCGAAGCGGGTGAAACGCCGGAGCGACTGAACAGTCGCGTTGGCGCGCACCCCGAGCACCGGCATCAACGCCTCGTGCTTGCGATCACCGGGCAACAACATGATCCCCGCCCGGACCGCTTCGTGAGTTGAGATCAGGGTGAGGTCTTTGCCGTCGCACACAACCCGACCGGCCCGGGGCGGGGTTCGGCCGGCGAGACAGTCGAACAGCTGGGGTTGGCCGTTGCCTTCCGCCCCGGCAATCCCGACGACTTCCCCACCCTGGAGGCTGAAGCTCACCGGACCGAAAGATTGACCTTGCAATCCGGTGATCACAAGCACCTCGCGGGTCTCGGCCGGTACCGGCGAGCGGGTCGGAAACGCCGAATCGAACGGGCGGCCCACAATGAGTTCGACGAGTTCGGACTCCGTAGTCGACTTCGCGTCGAAGGTACCCCGAGCCCGACCGTCGCGAAGCACGGTGATCCGGTCAGCAATCTCGAGAACTTCGGGGAGCCGGTGACTGACGTAGACGACACCCATCCCGCGCCTCCTGCAAGCCGCGACTGCGCGATGAAGCGCATCCACTTCGTCCGGGCCCAAGGCGGTGGTCGGCTCGTCGAGAAGCAGCACCTTTGGATTGGAAACGAGGGCCTTGGCCACCTCGAACAACTGACGATCGGCGAGCGTGAGGAAGCCCGCCGGAGCGTCCGGGAAGAGTTCGAGGTCGAGATCGACCTCCGCCAATAGCTTGCGCGCCCATTTCTTCCGCCGCCAGAAAGCGGGTCGCTGATCCGGCGGAGCCGCCAGGAACAGGTTGTTCTTGACCGGCTGGGCGAGGATGAGTGAGGTGTCCTGATATGCCATGGCCAGACCCAGCTTCCTGGCCAGCGCCGGCGAGTCCCGACGCAAGGGTTTGCCCCCGATCCGGACAGTGCCCAGATCGGGGTCAACAAACCCAGACGCAATCCCCAGGAGGGTCGACTTCCCCGAACCGTTCTCGCCCACGAGGGCGTGAACCTCGCCGAAGCGGCAGTCGAAGCTGACGTCAGTCAGCGCCCGGACCGCTCCGAACTGCCGCGACACGCCTTGCAGTTCGAGGACCAGGTCCCCTGGGGACCCTCCTGTTGGATTCCTATCAGTCATCAGCCGGCAAACATGACCTCCAGCACCGGATCCGGCACCAGCGAGGTCCCCGACACGAACGGGTTGACCCGATCGGGGTCGCAGTCGGCGGCCGTGACCTGACGCATCACGTGCGGCACCACGATCTCTGCCGGCACGTCGGCGCCGTTGATCGACAGCATCGCCGCGGTGACACCGATCCGTGACTGGAAGTTGCCACCGGCCGAGAACCAGATGTTGTA
>DATLEZ010000079.1:0-4118 GCA_035525055.1 Acidimicrobiia bacterium
GTTGAAGATGGGAATCGGGGGATAAGAGATGAAGGCAAGCATGGGTGATGTGTGGTCAGGCTAACTAGCCGCGGGGTCCTACTTCGGACCCTGTCCCCCCTCTTGAGGGGGGACCGATCGAGCGTCAGCGAGATCGCGGGAGGTGCGCGAACTCACGACGCATCATCCTTACATCGCCGCCGGTTCGTCTCGGAAAACTCGAACTTCATACCAGGACGTCGAGCATCACTGCAGCGAAGAGCAGCGCCAGGTACCGGGTCGAATAGGTGAACAACATCATCGCCCGGCCAGGGTCTCGATGGACCAGCCAGGTCTCCCAAATGAAGACGCCTCCGAGCGTGACTGCGGAAAGCAGGTAGATCCAGCCCATTCCCGCCACTGGCACCAGCAAGAGCGACGCCAGGCCGGTGAGGCCGGCGTAGAGCAGCATTTGCCTGGTCGTGGGAGCTACACCTCTCACGACCGGCATCATCGGGACCGCAGCTTTGGCGTAGTCCGCCTCGTAACGAAGGGCCAACGCCCAGAAGTGGGGCGGGGTCCAATAGAAGACGACGGCGAACAGGATCCAGGCTGGAAGGCCGACGGACCCCTGGACGGCCGCCCACCCCACCAGGGCAGGAGCAGCCCCGGCGGCTCCACCGACGACGATATTCTGGTCGGTGGTGCGTTTCAGCCATCGTGTGTAGATGAACACGTAGAAGAGAAGCGCCAGTGTCGAGATCGCGGCCGCCACGACATTGGTGAACGCCCAGAGCCAGAAGAACCCGGCAAGTCCGAGAAGGATGCCGAAAGTCATCGCCGCCGAGGGCGAAACCTGGTGGCGGGGTAGCGGTCGCCGGGAAGTGCGTCGCATCACTTCGTCGATGTCACGATCGAAGTAGCAGTTGAGGGTGTTGGCTCCCGCCGCCGACAGGGTTCCGCCGATCAACGTCGCAAGGACGAGACCCGTCCCGGGCCACCGGCGCGCGGCCAGAACCATCGCCGGGACCGTCGTGACCAGGAGCAGTTCGATGATCCGCGGCTTGGTGAGGGCGAAGTAGGCACCGAGGCGATCTCGCCACCCGACCGTCGAGGAAGCGACGGCGGTAGTGGCATTCATGCCCGGGAGGTTACCCAGTCGGCACGGGCGTAGTTCCGGCGCGCTTGTAGCCTTCCTCATATGCCCCGCTTCATGCGCTGGTTAAGCGCGGTCTTCGTGGTGGCTCCGGTTTTGGCCGCATGCGGCATGGCCGGCTCCGAGGAGAACCTCGCAGTTGTTGCCAACGCCCCCGGCACGTTTGCGGTCGGGGAGACTCAACGCCTGATGGTCGGCCTCGTGGACAGCAAGACCGCCGAGTTCCTGGCGTCACCTGACCTACCGGCAACGGCGATTCTCACCGGCCCTGATGAGAGTGAGATCGAAGCTACTGCCGAATTCATGTGGACGGTTCCCGACGTCGTCGGCCTGTACCTGGTGCGTTCGTCGTTCGATCAGGAAGGCAACTGGTGGGTCCGGCTCCGGCCCGAGGGCATGGGACCGACCCAGCAAGCAGCCTTTACGGTGTCCGCCACCGACGCCGTGCCCGGGGTGGGAGATCTTGCCCCGGCCGTGAAGACCAGCACGCTGGCCGACCACTCGCTCGAGGAGATCAGCTCAGACGACGAGCCCGATCCGGCCCTCTATGAACTTTCCCTCGACGTCGCTCTAGGCAACGGTCGTCCAACTGTGGTCGTCTTCGCCACCCCCGCCTTTTGTGTCAGCCAGACCTGTGGTCCGATGCTCGACCAGGTCAAGGCGGCCGCGGCGACTCACCCCTCCGCCAACTTCTTGCACGTCGAGATTTACGAGAACCTGGACGCCACCAGCTCCGACGACCTGATCATCGTCCCGGCCGTGATGGCCTGGGGCCTGCCCAGCGAACCGTGGGTGTTCGTGATCGACGCCGACGGAGTCGTGATGGCACGATTCGAGGGCGCCATGAAGGCGTCCGAGTTGGAGAGCGCCCTGGAGGCCGTCGGCGCCTGACCGGTTTCCCCGGCATCTGGGCTTCAAATGGGTCGGGGCGAAATGCGGGCGGATCGCGGATCGCTGATCGGGGATCGCGTCTCTGCTGGAGCTTGGCTTTCCTGGAGGCATCGCCACCTATGATGCCCCCCGTGGCGCGAAGCCGGCTCCTCCGACTGCTGCAACTGGCCGCCCTGGGTTTCACCTTGGGCGCCTGTTCGGTAATAGGGATTCCCGACTCTCCGCTCAACGCTCTCGACCCCAAAGGCCCCTTCGCCGAGAGGATCGACAATCTCTTCTGGCCGGTCTTCTGGATCGCCACCGGCGTCTTCGTGCTGGTGGAGGGGGCGGTGTTGGTAACGGCGATCGTCTTTCGAGACCGCCAAGGCAGAAAGGAGCCTCGCCAGATCCATGGCAACAACAAGCTCGAGATTCTGTGGACCGTGATTCCGGCGGCCATCCTCGCTTCGATTGCGGTTCCCACCTTCCAGGCAGTGTTCGAGCTCTCCGAATGCGGGGAAGGCGCCTATCCGGTCGAGATCATCGGACACCAGTGGTGGTTCGAGTATCGATATCCCGAGGAGAGCATCGAGACCGCCAACGTGCTCGTCATACCGGCTGGCCGGGAGGTGTGCGCCTCGATGACTTCTGAGGATGTCATCCACAACTACTGGGTGCCCGCCCTCAACGGCAAACGCTATCTGGTGCCGGGCCAGACCACCCACCTCCGCCTTCAGGCCGACGAACCCGGCGTGTATTGGGGCCAGTGCGCCGAGTTCTGCGGACTCTCGCACTCTCTGATGAGGGCCCAGGTGAGGGCGGTGACCGAAGCGGAATTCTCGGATTGGGTGACAGAGCAACAAGCTCCGGTGGTGACGCCTGGCGAAGGGACCCCGGCCGGGGCCGGATTGGGCGTCTTCCTCAATCGAGGATGCACCCAGTGCCACAACATCGACACCATCAACGAGATCGAGCAGGGTGCGTTCAACGGTCCCGATCTCACCCACTTCATGGACCGGGGAGTCATCGCCGGCGCCTACAAGGAGTACTCGCTCGAAAACCTCAAAATCTGGCTGGCCAACCCTCCCAAGGAGAAGCCAGGCAGCTTCATGCCCAATCTCGGTTTGACTCAACAGGAGATCGACGACTTGGCTGCATTCTTGGAGACCCTGACATGACCGCCATCGCTGACCGCCCGACCACGATCTTCCGCCGGCCCACTGCCGAAACCGGATTCTGGTCGTGGGTCACATCCGTCGATCACAAGAAGATCGGGATCATGTACGGCTACACGGCGTTCATCTTCTTCATCGTCGGAGGCCTGGAAGCGCTGCTGCTCCGCATCCACCTCGCCTCGGCCGAGAGCAACTTCCTTTCCGCCGCCGACTACAACGGCCTGTTCACAACTCACGCCGTGACCATGGTCTTCCTGGTCGTGATGCCGATGTCGGCGGCGTTCATGAACTACCTGATCCCGCTCATGATCGGGGCCCGCGACGTTGCGTTCCCCCGACTCAACGCCCTCTCGTACTGGATCTTTCTGTTCGGAGGGATCTTTCTCTACTCCGGGCTGCTCTTCTCGGGAATCAGCGCCCCGACCGGAGTCGCGGGAATCCCCGGAAATCTCGACCCATCCGACGCTCGCAGCTTTGGGGCTTTGCCCGACGGTGGATGGTTCATGTATCAGCCCAATGCCGGAGCCGACTTCTCCCCCAGCACAGCGCTCGACTTTGCCGTCATCGGGATCCAGATTCTCGGTATCGCCTCGTTGATCTCCTCCGTCAATTTCATCGTCACCTTCTTCAACCTCCGAGCCAAAGGCATGCGCCTGCTGCGGGTGCCCGTCTTCATCTGGATGACGCTGGTCGTGGCCTTCCTGCTTTTGTTCTCCCTTCCAATCATCGCCATTGCACTATTCATGGTGATGTTCGACCGACAATTCGGGACCCTGTTCTTCGACGCCACTGCGGGCGGAGATCCGATCCTCTGGCAACACCTTTTCTGGCTCTTCGGCCACCCCGAGGTCTACATCCTCATCCTGCCGGCAATGGGCATCGTCTCGGAAATCCTCCCGGTGTTCAGTCGCAAGCCCCTTTTTGGTTACGCGGCGATCGTCTTCGCCGGCGCCGCCATC
>DATLEZ010000080.1:0-18175 GCA_035525055.1 Acidimicrobiia bacterium
TCGTGAGACAGTTCGGTCCCTATCCGCCGCAGGCGCAGGAAGTTTGAGAGGAGCTGCCCCTAGTACGAGAGGACCGGGGTGGACGTACCTCTGGTGTGCGAGTTGTACTGCCAAGTGCACGGCTCGTTGGCTATGTACGGAAGGGATAAGCGCTGAAAGCATCTAAGTGCGAAACCCACCCTGAGATGAGATCTCCCACGGGGTAACCCGGTAAGGCCCCTGGTAGAAGACCAGGTTGATAGGCCGGAGGTAGAAGCGCAGTAATGCGTGTAGCCGACCGGTACTAATCGGCCGAGGGCTTGGATTGAATTTGAGATCAACGTGCTCGCTATGGAGTGCTCGGGGTACCGAGTTGCTCAAAGCTTTGTCCGGTGGCGTTAGCGGCCGGGAACCACCCGTTCCCATTCCGAACACGGAAGTGAAACCAGCCAGCGCCGATGGTACTTGGGGTTCACACCCCTGGGAGAGTAGGTCACCGCCGGGCATTCTTTGCCCCGTCGACCCACGCCCTCTGGAGGTTGGTGGGTTAGCGGGCCGGCACCGTGTTTAGGTGTCGGCCCTTTTTTGTCGCAGCATCCGACCGATGCCAAAGGCTCGAGGTGATCGTGGTTCGCAATTCATCAACCCCACCCGGCCGCAGCGGTGGCAACGACGACCGCGTCAAACGCAGCAACGGATCAGGCCGTTCCGGACCCCCATCGAGATCCGGCCCATCGAGATCCGGCCCGTCATCGTCCTCAGATTCCGGTCGGTCCCGTCCGGGAAGTCGGCCTCCCCAGGCACGTGATCAAAGGCCCGGCGGTTCTCGCTCGGACGGGTCGCGGGGTCAGGATCCCGACCGGGCCCGCCGGACCCGCCAGGACTCTCGGCCGCGCACGATCACGGCGGTCCCCGACGGGACGTTGCCCAAGTGGGTTCGAGACGAGGTGATCCGGGCGACTCCCAAAGATCGCCGTGACGCCGCACTACGCCAACTGGAACTCGGGATCGCCCACCACGCCGAAGAGCGCTACAAGCGAGCGATCGACCACCTTGGTCAGGCCAAGGCGCTGGCTCCGCAATCCTCCATCATCCGCGAGCTCCTGGGCCTCTCGGCGTACTACGCCGAGCAGTGGCTTCCGGCCCTGCAGGAGCTCAGGGCGTTTCGGCGTTTCACCGGAGAGACAATCCACATGCCGGTCGAGATGGACTCCCTTCGGGCCCTCGGCCGCTCGGCCGACGTCGACAAGACCTGGGAGCTCTTCGTCGAACTGGGCAGCGACCGCGACACCCAAAGAGAGGCGGCCGTCGTCTACGCCAGTCATCTGCTCGACAAGGGCCGGATCGCTGATGCCTGGCGGATCATTCGACCTGGTCGTCTCGTCTCGCCTGCCGCCGAGTCCGAAGTCAGGCGATGGTTCGTTGCTGCCCGCGTGGCGATGGCGGCCGGCGACAAAGAGTCTGCCGGACGGCTGATCGCGGCTATCGCTCGCGAGGATCCGGCGCTGCCGGGCCTGGCGGAGCTGCAGGCTGAGCTTTGAGACTTTCTGTCACTGGCCGTCCGTACTCTTCGACCCATCTCGTCTTCCCCGACTGATCAGGACCTCAGGCCAAGCCTGAGGCCAGGAGGGGGTTCCTATGGACCTCAACATGGTTGTGCTCAACGGTCGATTGGCGGCTGCACCCGAGCATCGGGTTCTCGAATCCGGCAGCAGAATGGCGCGCCTGCTGGTAGCGGTTCGATCGGAGGAGCCGCACAACCGCCTCGACGTCCTGCCGGTGGTGTGGTGGGAGCCCGAGGAAGAGTTCATGGCAGCACCGCCCGAGGTTGGCAGCAGAGTTTGGATCACCGGCTCCGTTCAACGTCGATATTGGGAGTCCGCCGACGGTCGGCGAAGCAAAATCGAAGTTGTCGCAATGCACGTCGCGGCTCTCAATGATGACTGCCAGACGCCCGAATCTGCTGCTCATTCGGGACATTGACATGGCTCGTAAACTCGCAAATGTTCCCCGACCCGAGGAGGTGTTGTGATGTTCCGTGGAGACACGAAGTGGTACTGGACGGACGATCTCGCCCGCATCCTCGAGAGCACCGGCCGCACCCACGCCGTCATGGATCGTTGGCTCACCGAACCGGTTGCCGTCCGCGGGCAAGGGGAGGCGATTGACGTGGCTGAAGCGCTACTGGCCGACGAGAGCGACGAGGTCCTCTTAGCCGCCTGACATCGAATCGACGGCCGGCCGGTGCCGCCGATTTGATGTGGCGGTCGGAACCGCACAAGCTGACTGGCCATGCCTCGAGTGCTTGGGAGCCCGCGCTGGTTGTTGGGCCACGTTTTGGTCGTCGCTGTCTGTGTTCTCTTCGTCAACCTCGGGTTCTGGCAGATTCAAAGGCTGGAAGAGCGACAACTCGAGAACATCGTCACGGCGAGTCGGCTTGCCGCCGATCGGCTACCTATCGAAGAGTTGATCGCCGGTGCCGGGACCGACCTCGACTCCCTTGAGTTCCGGGGTGCAACGCTCACCGGGGAATTCGAGCCGAGCGAGGAGGTGTTGGTCCGTTCCCAGGTTCACGAAGGCACGGCCGGGTGGCATGTGGTGACGCCGCTGGTGTTGCCGGACGGCCGGGCCGTCCTTGTCAACCGCGGCTGGGTTCCGCTCGAGATGGATGCCGTCCCCGTCCCGGCGGCTCCGCCGGCGGGGGAGGTCACAATCTCCGGATGGGTGAGTCTCACCAGGACCCGCCAGTCCGGCGGAGCGACCGAACCGGAGGGACGCCTGGTCCAGATCGCCCGGGTCGATCTCGACCGCCTTCAACACCAGGTGTCCTTCTCCCTGCTACCGGTCTACGTCGTTGGCGACCAATCAGGAGCCACATTTCCCATTGCGGTGGCGCGACCCGACACCAGCGACGAGGGCCCGCACCTGCTCTACGCGATCGAGTGGTTCTCGTTCGCACTGATCTCGGTGGTCGGGTACTTCTTCCTGCTGCGTCGGGCTGTTCACCGATCAAACGTCGTCAATGGGGCCAGCAGGCTTGGCCAACCCATCGACGACGGTGGCGTTGCCGAGCGCGCTCAATAGCGCGGGGTCAATTCGCACCTTTGCGCTCCGGCTTCCGGCCCCGAGGATCACCCAATCAAGGGCCATCACCCGGGCATCGATCCAGATCGGAAGCTTCTCAGGGAGCCCGAAGGGGGTGACGCCGCCGATCATCATCCCCGTCAGGCTCACCGTCTCCTCGGCAGGAGCGAACGAAGCCTTTTTCACGTCCAATCGCCGACGAATCTCACCGTTGACGTCGAGGCGATCGGTAGCGAGGACAACGCACGCCACGTGACGACCCTCGGGGCGTCGGGAAGAGACCACGATGGTGTTCGCGGACCGATCGAGAGGAATCGCGTACGCCTCGCAGAACGCCACAGTGTCCGCCAGGTCGGGGTCGCAGGCCATGACTTCATAGGGCCGACCTAGCCGATCCAGGGCTTCAATCACACGGGGGTCAGGGTGGGCTGTCGGCAAAGGGTGGGGGAGTGTACCGGTTGGCTAAGGTCCCTCCATGGCCGGGGTGACCGTGGTCGGGAGCGTCAATCTCGATCTCGTAATGCGTGTTCCCAGGTTGCCGGTTGCCGGCGAAACCGTGACCGACGGAAAGTTCTCCCGTCACCCGGGTGGGAAGGGGGCCAATCAGGCGCTGGCCGCCAGGCGCCTCGGCGCCACCGTGAGTCTCGTGGCAGCCATCGGTGACGACGAGATTGCCGAGTCGGCGCTAGCGCTGCTCGAAGAGGCAGGAGTGGACCTCTCCCGGTGCTGGGTGCACGAAAGCCTCCCAACCGGCGTAGCTGTCATCCTGGTCGACTCGCACGGGGAGAATCAGATAGCGGTGGCGCCAGGTGCCAACCGGAGCCTCACGGCCGATGCCCTCGAGCTTGGTTCCGACGAGGCAATCATGTGTCAGTTGGAGATCCCCATCGAAACGGTCCAGGCCGCAGCTGCCTCGACCACCGGGTTCTTCTGTCTGAACGCCGCACCCGCCCGCGCGGTGCCCAAGGAGGTCCTGAAGCGGGCTGATCTGGTCGTGGTCAACGAGGTCGAACACGCAACTCTGGGGGTGGATCTAAGCGAAGTGCGCGGCCTCGTCGCCCTGACACTCGGCAGCGCCGGCGCGACCCTCTACCGCCATGGGCGAGCGGTTGCCAAAGCAACCCCGCCGCGAGTGGAGGTCGTCGACGCAGTCGGCGCAGGTGATTGCTTCGTCGCCGCCCTCACCGTTGGTCTGCTCGATGGTCTTTCGGCTGATTTGGCCTTGCACCGAGCGGTCGTAGCCGGGGCTCTTGCGACCACCATCGAAGGGGCCCAGGCTTCGATGCCGACTCGGGCGGAAGTCGATGCCCGCATGGCCCAATGACCAGTTGGCCCAATGACCCCACGGGCCGCTGGGCACAGTTCCTATGACATGATGGCTCTATGAGCATTCCGATCATCATCGACTGCGATCCCGGGCACGACGACGCCATTGCGCTGCTCCTTGCTCTGGCAAGCCCCGAGGTCGACCTGCTGGGCGTGACCACGGTGGCCGGCAACAGCACCCTGGACAAGACCACGGTCAACGCCCTCAAGGTCCTCGAGTTGTGCGACCGCTGGGAGATTCCGGTGGCGGCCGGGGCGCCTCGCCCGTTGGTCAGGGAGTTGGTCGTAGCCGAGCACGTGCACGGCAAGAGCGGGCTGGACGGGCCTGACCTGGCTGACCCAATGATCCAGCCAGTTCCAGTTCATGCGGTCGACTTCCTGGCAGACAGGATTCTCGCGTCACCCTCGCCCGTCACCCTGATCCCGGTCGGGCCATTGACCAACATCGCCCTCCTTCTGAGCCGGTATCCCGAGGTCGTAGGGAACGTCAGCAGGATCATCTCGATGGGCGGTGCCATCGGAACCGGCAACATCACCCCTTCCGCCGAGTTCAACATTTATGTCGACCCCGAGGCGGCGCTCAGGGTCTACCAGTCGGGACTCCCGATCACAATGATCGGGCTCGACGTCACCCACCAGGCCCTGCTCGATGAGAGCCACGCCGAACGACTTCGCTCGATGGGTCGGACCGGGCGATTCGTGGCAGAGTTGCTCGACTTCTTCATCGGCAACTACCCCCGGCATCGGGGCGGGGGAGGGGCCGGTCGCGGCGGAGGAGCACCCATCCATGACGCTGTGGCCGTCGCCCATGTGATCTGGCCCGACCTCGTGAGCACAGTTGACTGTCACGTGACGGTCGATACCCAGTCCGAGCTCTGCCGGGGGAGGACCGTCGTCGATCGCTGGCACGTGACCGGTCTGGCGACCAACGCCGATGTTGGAGTGGCGATTCCCGGCGATCGATTTGCCGAGCTTCTCATCGAGCGCATCTCCCGACTGGGCTGATCGACGTTTCGCGGTATCATTCTGTCACAGTGACGTTATCCACCATTCGCAGGTGTCTCTGGTGCGGGACAGCTTTCCGGGCGCCGGGGGGCCCCGGGCGACCTCAGGTCTACTGCCGGCGCAGCCATCGCCAACGAGCGTTCGAAGCGAGGCACCTGGCGGCCTCGCACGGCCTCGGCGCAGACGACGTTCTCATGTCAAGGGCCAACCTGGTGGAACTCAGGGATGCCCTCTATCAACTCGAGGCGGCGATGGAGGACGTCGACACCGACCTCACCGAAGCTGACGACCCAGGCAGGCACCGATCGGCTCTGTGGCATCTGTACGGCGCCGCCGCCAACCTGCGAGGGGTGCGGCTCGAGCCCAAGGCGGTCGGACCGGCCGACTGAAGCTCTGGACCTCCTCGACCTCAAGCGCCCATAATCACCGTTATGTTACCTTGAACTCTTGTACGCTTGCCTGCTGCGTTCTCACGCGGGCGACTCGGGCACCTGCGCTAGGTACTTCCGGGCCACCGCTTCCTCAGCCGGGCTAAATGCCGCCCGCGTGGTCCACCGACCCCGGCGAACTCCCCAGCCCGGCGGCTGAGTCCGTGCCGGTCCGACTCAACCGATTAGGGCGCGTAGCTGGCGGATTCCGATCATCAGGGGTGCCAGGTTCTCGGGTTGGTCGAGGCCTACCCCGCTGACGAATGCGTTGAGGCGCGCAATCGCCCCGGCGTGCTCCTCCATGAATCCAGACAGGGCCGCCTGGGGCGCCAGGTCGCCGGCACCCTGGAGGATTCTCTTGGTCAAGGTCCGCCTGATCTCGACCATGTCGTCCTCGAGAGCTTCGAGCGCCCAACGCTGCCATGAATCGGTGAAGTAGAAACCACCGGCGATGTCCTCGAGTCGGTCGAGCCCGACAGCGTGGCCGGCGTAGAACATGATCTCGGCCACCTCTGCCACCTTGCGGCTGTGCGCCTTGGCAAGGTCGATTGCGTTGGGTGCGTGAACGAGCTGACGTCGGAAGGCGTGTCGCCGGGCCAGCTCGAGGGGCACCCCGGCCTCGACCAGGATCGCCTCCTCGGAACCGTGGGTCCCCCGCCAGTCGTCGGGCCCGGCCTCAGGCAAAGCGTCTTCGAACTCGGCGAAACCCGAGGCGTCCGCTGCGATCGCCTTCGCCAACTCGACCCTCGGGAGCCGAGCCAGGTAGCGCCGTGTCAACGAAGCAACCACCCGATCCTGTCCGGTCATCAGCTCGAACCAGACGTTGAGATCGATCCCGTTTGCGAGCCTTTCGATCGCCTCCCATCTCGGCTTGGCGTTCGAGACGTCACGGGCGATTCGGTAGGCCTTGACGACTTCGGCCTTGGTAGCACCGCTCCGGGTACTCATCCTGCTGACGAAGGTGGCTCCGACGCTGTTGACGACATCGTTGGCGAGGATCGTTGCAGTCAACTCACGGCGCAGTGGATGCTCGGGGATCAACGACTCGAAGCGAGCCGAGACCTCATCCGGGAAGTACTGCTTGAGATCGTCCAACAAGGAGCGATCATCGACCAGGTCCGACTCGGCCAGTGAGGCTTTCAGTGACCGTTTGGCGTCGACCAGCAGCACCGCGATCTCGGGTCGCGTCAGGCCGCGGCCAGCACGGCTGCGGTCCGCCAGCACTTCTGTCTGAGGAACTCCATCCAGGGCGCGGTCGAGAATGCCCTCGCCCTCGAGTTGGACCATGAGTTGCTCGTGAGCACCGACCCGGCGCAATGCCGCCTGCTCCTCTTGGGAGATCATCTGCGCCTGCTGAAGATTGTCGTACAGGATGCGCTCCACCACCTGGCTGGCCGAGGCTGCAACCAGACGATCCCTCTCGATCCGGGTCATCTCCCCCCGCTGTTCTCTGATGCCGAGCAGGATCTTGAGATTGACCTCCCGGTCCGAGCAATCGACTCCTCCCGAATTGTCGATGAAGTCGGTGTTGATCTTTCCCCCCGCGATGGCGTACTCGACCCTGCCGGCCTGTGTAAGCCCGAGATTTCCACCCTCGATGACGGTCCGGCAGCGGAGGCTCGACCCGTCGACACGAACCGGGTCGTTGCCGCGATCACCGACTGCCTCATTGCTCTCAGTGCTTGCCTTTACATACGTGCCGATCCCTCCGTTCCAGAGCAGGTCGACCGGGGCCAGCAGGATCGCTCTGACGAGTTGCAGCGGCGCCCAATTTGCTTGAGTCACGCCGAGTGCTGCCCGCGCCTCTGGCGACAATTGGATCTGCTTGACCGTCCTAGGCCACACTCCCCCACCGGGGGACAGCACGTGGCGGTCATAGTCGTCCCACGATGACCTCGATAGATCGAACAGACGACGGCGCTCGGCAAACGAAGCTTCGGGGTCGGGATTGGGGTCGATGAAGATGTGGCGATGATCGAAGGCAGCAAGAAGCTTGATCTGACCGGAACCGAGCATCCCATTGCCGAAAACGTCGCCGGACATGTCGCCGATACCGACGACAGTGAACGGGTCGCGGTAGGGGTCAAGTCCTAGCTCGCTGAAGTGTCTCTCTAGCGACTTCCAGGCACCCCGAGCCGTGATGCCAAGTCTCTTGTGGTCGTATCCGGCCGAGCCTCCCGAGGCAAAGGCGTCGTCCAGCCAGAAACCCTGCTCGGCGGCGATGGAATTGGCGAGGTCGCTGAACGTGGCAGTCCCCCGGTCGGCGGCCACAACGAGGTAGGGATCGGGGCCGTCGTGCACCTTGACCCGGTCAGGGTGCACCGGCTGCCCATTCACGAGGTTGTCGGTCACGTCGAGGAGAGCGCGGATATACGACTCGTATTGGGTCCGCACCTCCTCCGGTACCAGCATCGGATCTGACGGCGGTCTTCGCAGGACGAACCCACCCTTCGCTCCGGTAGGGACGATCACGGCGTTCTTGGTGAGCTGCGCCTTCATCAGACCGAGGACTTCGGTGCGATAGTCCTCGCGTCGATCCGACCAGCGGATTCCGCCGCGCGCCACGGGGCCCCCGCGCAGGTGGATGCCTTCGATATCCAGCCCGAGGACAAAGATCTCCGCGAAGGGAACCGGCTGGGGCATGTCCGGCACTTCCGCCGACCGGATTTTGAAAGACAACACCGAGCGGCCAGCCTTGTAGGCGTTGGTTCGAAGAGTGGCTTCGATCAATCGGTAAAAGCTGCGGAGAATCCGGTCATGATCGAGGGACGGGATCGCGTCCAGTCTGGCGATGATCGACTGTTCCAACGCGGTCGTGTCATTGTCAATGCGGTCAGGGTCGAACCGCATATCGAACAGCGCCATCAGATCGGCGGCGAGCTGGGGATGTTGGTTAAGTACGTCGTTGAGATAGCCGACGGTGAACGACAGAGCCAACCGCCGCCAATAGACCCGGTAGGCCCGCAGGATTCCGATTTCCCGATGGGACATGCCGCCTGTGATCACCAGCTTGTTGAGCTCATCCGACTCGGCAGCCCCGCTCCAGATCGCCGTCAGGGCCGCCGAAACCCGGGAATCACACCCCTTGAGTTCGAGGGGAACGCCGTCGCTTCCCAGGACCCCAAAGTCGTGGATGAAGAACTTGTCACCGGCGCCGATGCGGGTTGGGACCTCTTCGACCACCTTCATGCCCATGTCCTCCAACGCCGGCACGAGCTCAGAAAGAGGGCGCTTGCCGTCCGACCGATAGAGGACAACGCGGGTTAGGGGCTCCCCCGCGTCGGTTTCGTTGCGCAGACCGACATGGAAGGTGTCCTCCGAGCGTGACAGCGCTTCGAGGGCCAGAATGTCTTCGGCGGCGGCCTCGAGAGAGGCGGAGACCCGGTAGTAATCGGGAAAGCGGCCGGTCCAAACCTCGCCGAGCCTGCGAGCTTCGGCATGGCCCACCCGCCCTGTTAGCTCCTCGGTGACCCGGTCGCTCCAACTCCGCGTCATCGCGAGGACCTCGCTTTCGAGGTGGTCATATCCGACTTCGGGGATATGACCATCGACCCAGACGGTGAAGTGGATCCGGGCGGGATCGGCCTCCCCCAACTCGAGGTGGTAGTCGACCGCGGCGCCGTTGAACCGGTTCATGAAGAGGTCTTGAAGGGACTTGCGGAGGTCGGCATTGAACCGGTCACGGGGCAGCGCCACCAGGATCGAAACACTCCGCTCCATGATGTCGCGTCGAAGGAACAGCCTGACCTGGTGGGTCTCCTCCAGTGCCAGCAGGCCCATGATCTCCCGCTGCAAGCTGGCGGTCGGGGCGCTGAAGAGATCGTGCTTCGAGTAGCCCTCGAAGATCTGGATGACCGCCTTGTGGTCGTGCGAGCCCTCGATCAGGTCCTCGTTGGCGACGATGTCCGCCAGCTTCCGCCGGAGTATCGGGACGTGCGAAGCCGGCTCCATGAAGGCCTTCGATGTGAAGAGCCCCACCATCCGCGCCTCACCAACCGTGGTGCCCGACGGTCCGATGATCCGAACTCCGATGTAGTCGAGGCGAACCCGCCGGTGCACTGTCGACAACCGGTTCGTCTTGGTGATGACGAGAAGGTCTCCCTCAAGATATCGAGCGGCGACCTCGGGTCGCAGGCTGGCCAGGGGAACGGCTTCGGACATGGTCGATCTGGTGTCGTCGGAGAGGATCCCCAATCCGGTCCCCGGCTCGGCCCGGACACAGGGCTGCCCGTCCTCGTCACCCACCGTGTACTCGCGGTAGCCAAGAAACACGTAGTTCTCATCGCGCAGCCACTGCAAGAAGGCGATCGCTTCGCCGAGGTCCGCCTCGGCATAGAAGCCGGTAGCGCGGCGCACCACCTCGACCATGCGCTTGATGCGATCCATCATGGGGTGGAAGTCCCTTACGGCCGCCCTGATATCGGAAAGCACCACCCGAAGTGCTCGCTCCAGACCCGGCAGATCGGCCGGGAACAGAGTGCGGTCGAGTTCGTAGTGTTCGACAGACTCCTTGTTGCGGGCATGCCGGGCATGTCCGATCCAGGTCAGGCGACCGGCCGCATCCCGATCCACGCCGATGACCGGATGACTGATACGGGCCACCTCAAGCCCATGGGCCTGGACCTCGTTGGTAAGGGAGTCGAGCAGGAAGGGACCGTCGTCGATATTGACCTCGATGACGGTGCCGGATGACCTGTAACCATCCGTCTCGGGATCCGGATTGAAGACCCTGACGGAGAAGGCGTCGGTCCGTAGCTTGATGAACTCGAACATCCCCCGGACTTCGGCGAACCATTCGTCGGGCGTTCGTTCATCGGCGGAAGGTCGCCGACGCAAATAGGCCTGAGCGAAGTCTGTTGCCATGACCCGGTCGACCGGGTCTACGTCACTGGCGATCCGTTGGATCACCGCCTCGAGGAGTTCACCGTCACCTAGCACGGCCGGATCTTGCACAAAACGACAAGTTAGCCCAATGCGTCCGGCATCGCCGGGACCCGTGGCCCAAAGACGTCGCTGACTACCCGATGGTTTGGAGCGAAGAGGTCTGACCTGGGGCGGGCCCTCATTGCTTCTGCTCCCAGCGCCAAGCATCGACACACATATCGGCCAGGTCGAAGCGGGGAACCCACCCCAGCTCTCGAGCGGCCTTCTCGACAGAGGCCCACGTTGAGGCGACGTCACCAGGACGGCGGGGGCTCGCTTCCCACTTGAGATCGACTCCGGTCGCCTCGGTGAAGGTCTTAACGACCTCGAGGACGCTCGAACCCCGACCGGTGCCCAGGTTGTAGACATGGCGACCGGGCCGTCCGTTGATCTTGTCGAGAGCCACGACATGCCCTTCAGCCACGTCCACGACATGCACGTAGTCGCGAACCGCGGTGCCGTCGGGAGTGGGATAGTCGGTCCCGAACACTCCGATGAAGGGATACCTTCCGGCGGCGACCCCCGTGACGTAGGGCATGAGATTGGGAGGCGTGCCTGCCGGAAGTTCGCCGATCAGCGCGGAGGGATGGGCCCCGACCGGGTTGAAGTAACGAAGGAGGGTGACCGACCATTCGGGATCGGCGACCGCCAGATCCGTGAGCGTCTGCTCCATCATGATCTTGGTCCAGCCATACGGATTGGTACCGGCACCGGTCGGGCTCTCCTCGGTCACCGGAAGCTCGTCGGGTTCGCCATAGACCGTGGCGGATGAAGAGAACACGACGTTCTTCACATCGTGTTTGGTCAATACCTCGAGAAGGCGAACGGTGCCGGCCACATTGTTGTCGTAGTACCGGAGCGGTTGGGCAACAGAGTCCCCCACCGACTTGAACGCAGCGAAGTGCAACACGGCCTCGAACCCGGCGCCCTTGACTACTGGTTCGAGTGCCGCCGGGTCGCCCACATCGATTCGATGGAACCGAGGCTTTTTCCCTGTGATCTGCTGGATGCCGTCGAGAACCGGGAGCCCCGAGTTGGAAAGATCGTCGGCGATCTCCACCTCGTGCCCGGCTTCGATCAAAGAAACGACGGTATGGCTGCCTATGAAGCCGGTCCCACCGCTGACGAGAACATGCATGTACTCAATCTATCGACGGCTCGACCGTGACTCTGCACTCGATTCCGTAGAGCAATCGAGCAACCAGGGCCCCCAGAACCACCATCGGGTCGGGTTGATCGAGGACTATCGCGACAGGGCCGGTGCCCAGCCGGAGGGCTTCGGCCAGCACCGACGGTGACGAGGAGGAGCCGCGGGAGTGAGGCATGCGAAGGATCTTGCCGCTGATCGACTCCCCCACCTGGGGATGGCTGGCGTCGATGATCCGACCGGATTCTGGATCGATCCCTCCCCAGAAGGAGAGCGGTTCGGACAACCTCAGCTCTGCTGCACGCTCCTTCATCACCGATCCCCGAGAGCCGTCGCCACGCACTCTTCCGCCGACCCGAAAACCACCCCGACCCCGAGGTTGCCCGGTGCGTAGTAGGCCCACTTGGCCGAGTCGGTCATAACGACGCGAATCGCAGGGTCGATGATCGGAGTGATGTAGGTACAGGTATCGGTCACGACTGTGACCCCGCAATGGCCGAGATGCTCGACGACGTCCGGCACCGAGGCCGTTGCCGCACGGTGGGTGTTCACGAATACAGGCATGACAGTCGTACGGTCACCTATCCATGTCGCCAATCGACTCAGCTCATCGGCGGAATAGTGCGGGGCCCCGAGGCTCACTGCCTGCGGGGACTCACCCTGATTCGACGAAAGCCTCGCTCGTTCGTCCCTTAGGTCACCAGGCCCAACTGTGACCTCGGGTAGGTCCACTCCCCCGGTTGCCAGGGTCAGGTTGGCGGCTTCCGGCGTTACCCCGACAGCGTGGAACATCGCGATCGCTCCGGTCGAGGCGGCGCCGGCACCAAGGGCTTTCAACCGATCCTCGGAGGCGCGCCCGTCGAGACCGCTGATGACCGGGATTCCCGTCGGTAAGAGGCGTCCGAGCAGGCTTCCCAAAACCGGATAGAACCAGTCGGCGTCGAGCCACCCGGACTCGATGTCGACCAATCTCACGATCAATGTGCCGAGCCGCCCACGGTCGGTGTGGAGTCCGTAAAACGGAGCCACGCCGGTGACTGCGCAAGCTATGTCCAGGAAGTCCCCGTATCGGTTGGTCCTTGCCCCGAGTACCGAATTGGCAAAGACGATTGCGTTCGATTCGGCCCAGGCGATCTGCTCACCAAACCCGGGCCTCTGCAGCAGTTGATAGGGCGCACAGGTCCAGGTGGGCTCGCATCCCATCGCCTCGTAGACCTCCATCAATCGACGCGCCGACTCCGCTGTTTCGGCTTCGCCCCGATACAGAAGAGGATGCAACAAGTCCAACGAGGAAACGTTGAGTGTCGTAGGGACCTTCACCCGGGCGCCTTCGGCTAGGAGCCTCTCGGCGAAGTCAAGACCAGCCTGGCCGTGGAAGAGGCAGCCATCGATGTGGGCAGCGGTTATCGGAACGAACCCGTCGGCCCCCGCTGCCACCGCCATCTCGGCCACAACCGCCCCGGCCAAACCAGATCCGAGGGATCCCCCGTTCCCGATCATTGAAGCCCTCTAGGCCCGTGCGGGCGACGGCGGCAGTGTCATCAGGATGGACAGGCCCCAGCCAAGAAGGCCGGCGAACACGATGGCCCCTCCCCAGATCTCGGGCGGCCAGCCGAGGTTGGGGCGAAAGACGCCGAAGGCGACGAACCGTATCGACCATGCGGCGATCGGAGCCAGGAGTCCGAACAAGCGAAAGCGATTGGCGGTCGCCGGATCGGGATCAATCCGGGCGGCCAGGAAATCGGCCACCACGCCGATCGCGACCATCTGGAGCATTTGCCACGGCCAGAAGAACTCGTCGAGAGCCGACATCAGGACTCCAACGACTCCGAAGAGGAGGATAAAGGATCCCGGGGGAGGTCGGTAGCGCTTCAACAGAACCAGGATTCCTCCGAACATGATGGCGGTGCTGATCAAGATCTCGAGCACTCCGTAGGCAGCCAGCAACTCGTCGTCATTGGGATGGAAGGGAACCCCCGGAAGCTCGCTGGTCCATCCCGAGGCATACAAGAAGAAGAACTGCAGCAGTGCGATCACCAATGTTGTGCTGAGGAGAGCCGGGAGGATCTGACCCCAGGGGGTGGCCCGGGGCGTCGGACGGTGCCATGAGGACCTGATCGGGCTGGTGAGGATCAGCAGGATTCCGGTCAACAACGCCAGATGTGTCGGGCTCAAAAGGGCGTCGAGGGAAACCTCGATGCCGAAGACGGTGTGCCAGACGAGGTCGCCGACCCCACCGAGCGCAAAGACACCGACCCCGGCGATCCCGATTCGATAACCGACCGGCACTCCCGAGTGCTTTCGAACCAGATAGGCCATCCACAACGCGGTCGCGGTGAATCCGGAATAGAACAGGGCGTGCCACGGCGTGAAGAACGTCTCAAGAGCCGACAAGTTGCGATGGGCCCAGCCATCGACGAACAACCCGCCGATCAGCCACAGTGCCAGGACCGACGTGACCAGGTCTTCCTTGATCGAGGTCCACCGCTCGGTTTGGTGCCGGGTGAGGGTGGTCGGGGGCGTGGTTGACATGCCCTCAGTTTGGCATCGGTCGCCCCGATACGAAACAGCTGCCGGCAATCTCCTGGCCATTTCACGCCGGGCTCTTATTGGTTGAGTTCGGAGTCGCTGACGGACCACATTCGGGTACCCCTTTCCGGCCAGTTGCCCCATCCCGAAATTTGGCGCCTGGCGCCCGGCGATTCCGTAATTGGGCGCACGGGTCCCGGAAGACGGGAGCCCTACGACAGATTTCATCTGAGCCAGGACTGAGCCGCCAAATTTGGGTGGCGGCAAGGGAGCCCTCCCTTCGCTGATAAGAAACGCCAACCGGACACTCTCGGAGGAGCAATAAGGCGGTCGCTATCGGGAGGTCAATCTCCTGGCACAATCCGAGGGCCTTGCACCCGACTCCGCCCACCGCCGCCGACCAGCCGGAGCGAATTCCGACAGAAGCGGAAAGACCCTTCCACGACGGCGATGAAACCGTCTTCACCTTTCGGGGCGAAGCCGAAGCGGTCCATCTCGTCACGTGGATGCCGATGTTCCCCGCTCCCCCGCCATTCACTCGGGTCGCCGACGGCCTCTGGCAGCTCCGCCTTCGCCTTCCAACTACCGCCCGAATCGAATACCGGCTGGCGATCACTCTCAGCGGGCGAACCCGTCAGATCGACGACCCGCTGAATTCCCCCACTGCCCCCAACCCCTTTGGCGCCAACTCGGTGCTTACCGGACGGAAATATCAACTCCCTTGGTTTGCCAAGGAACCCCCCGAACCGCTCCGCGGACAGCTCCACGAAGTCAGAGTGACTTCGGCGGCACTGGGCAGGCGCCACCATTATCACGTCTACCTCCCCGAGGGGTTCAAGGCCCGGACGGGCCATCCGATCCTCATGGTCCATGACGGATCGGACTTTCTCGAATTCGGCGATCTCGGTGGCTGCATCGACCGCCTGATCATGGGGGGTGCGGTGGCGAGCATGGCCGTCGTTCTCATGGACCCGTGGAGTCGAATCGTTGAGTACGGCGCCAACCCCGCTCACAGTCAGCACCTTGTGGGCGAAGTGCTTCCCCACATCGTCCGGCGGCTCCGTCTCAAACCAACCGGGACTGCCGCGCTGGGCTCCTCCCTCGGGGCGGTGGCTGCCCTGGCGGCCGCCTGGCACAACCCGCAGGCCTTAGTTGGGCTGGCCCTGCTCTCCGGGTCCTTCGCCCACAGGCTGGCAGAGCATCAGCCTCCGGAGGTCTTCTCGCCCGTCATCGATTTTCTGGCCAACTTCGAAGGAGACCCGCGCCTCGAGAACACCGCCGTGTTTCAGAGCGCCGGCCGCTACGAACGACTCTGCGACCTCAATCGACGCTTGGCCCCGATCATCGGAGCCGCCGCCGCCCGTCATGTCTATCGAGAGACCTGGGACGGACATCACTGGGGAAGTTGGCGCGACCGTCTCGGTGATGCTCTCTCGTTCCTGTTTCCCGGCGCGGCCCGTTTTGATGTGAAGGGTTAGGCTCGCACGATGGCGGAAATGCCCCTGACTATTGGCCTGTCGCTGGGCGCAGACCTGGAGTGGCCGGTCTTCTTCGAAGACATCATCGCTCGCCTTAATCCCCGGATTCCGAAGGGCGATGACACAATCACCTTCCGCGTTGAGCGGGTCACGATCGAGCCGTTCTTCCTTCGTCAACCCGTCCGGTATGCAGTTCTACTCGATCGCCTTACCCACTGGTATCACACTTCCCGCGAGTGGATAAAGAAGGGTGTTGTTCACGACGACCTCTACGTCTTCAACAACCCATTCACCATCCAGTCGATGGAAAAGCACACCTCATACGCCGCGATGATGAGGCTCGGTCTGCCGGTTCCCAGGACGCTCCTCCTGCCCCCCAAGGAGTACGACACCCAGCCGGACCTGCAGGTGACCCTTGAGCAGTACGCCCGTCTCTTCGATATCGCTGAGGTCGCCAAACAGGTTGGATATCCCTGCTACATGAAGCCCTTCGACGGCGGAGCCTGGCGAGGCGTCTCCCGCATCGAAAATGAGGAGCAACTGCGCGTCGCCTACGACAAGAGTGGACGCTCGATCATGCATCTCCAGGAAGCGGTCGAGCCCTTCGACCTCTTCGTGCGGGCGCTGGCGGTGGGGCCGCAGGTCAACATCATCCGCTACGACCCCGCCGCGCCGATGCACGATCGCTACAAGGTTGGCTTCAACTTCCTGGACGCCGCCGAGTGGCAACTCATGTCGGACATGGTCCTGACAATCAACAGCTTCTTCAACTGGGACTTCAACTCATGCGAGGCGCTGCGGAAGGAAGGCGAGTTCTACCCGATCGACTTTGCCAACGCCTGCCCCGACTCCCAGGTGACCAGCCTGCACTATCACCTCCCCTGGCTGGTGAAGGCCATGATCCGGTGGGCTCTCTACGTCGCCGCGACCGGCCGGAAGGTCCAGCACAACCCGGACTGGAACGCATTTTTCGACATTGCTCGCCAGGACCTCCCTTACCGCGAGAAGCTGTCAGCCTACGCGGGCATCGCACATGAGCGGTACGAGACTGAACGATTCCTCGAGTTCTGCGATACCCACCTGGCGATGCTCGATGAGATCACATGGGAGTACTTCGGAGCGGAGCGGGCCAAGGAGGCAGTGCGTCGCAAGGTATCCGTCATCTTCCCTCCCCACGAAGTCGAGCAGTACACGGAGCACTTCTGGGGCCTGCTGCAGTTCTGGCGGCGCACCGAGCGCGACCGCCTCGACATTCTCGGATCCACGTTTACACCCGGGGAATATGGCGACGAACACCCTCTCAGCCGGGTGTCTGCGCCAGCAGATACCGGTGAAGGGTCCCTGTGAAGGTTGTCGAGCGCTGGCACTCAGACCGAATCGGCCAAGAAATAGCGGTGGCCCGGTGGGGAACGGTCGGGGTGCCGATCCTCATCTTTCCAACTGCCGGCGGTGACTTCGAGGAGATCGAGCGATTCCACTTGATTGGAGCGCTCGAGGGACTTCTCCGGGATGGGCGGATCAAGGTGTATTCGGTCGACTCGATCAACGGCCGGACCTTCCTCACCTCGTCCGATCATCGCCACATCGGGTGGATGATGTCGGCGTTCGATTCCGTGATCGAACACGAGGTCGTGCCGGCCATCCGGGCCGATTGCCGAAGCGACGACATCGAGATCGTCACCGCCGGAGCATCGGTCGGCGCTTTTAATGCCCTCGAAGTCCTGTGCCGGCACCCTGACTCCTTCCGGGCGGCGTTGTGCGTGTCGGGCACTTTCAACCTGACTCGCTGGCTCAAGGGTCCTATTACGTCTGATTTCTTCTTCTCCTCCCCGATCCATTACCTGCCGACCCTCCCCGATGGTGAGCGCCTCGCCCGTTTGCGCCAACGCTTCGTTGTGTTCGCCCACGGTCTGGGCAGGGCGGAGGAGCCCAGCGAGTCGTGGAGGACCGCTGAAATTCTCGGATCGAAAGGCATACCTAACCGGGTCGATGAGTGGGGGCCTGAGTGGCCGCACGACTGGGTGACCTGGAGGGAGATGTTTCCGAAGTTGCTCGACGAACTGACCTCGTGATCCCAAGTCAGACCTGATGGATTGGATGGGCATCGCTGCCGATGAGGCGGCCACGCATGTGACGGCGAACCTGCGGTCCAGGTTCGGGTCGAAGGGATGGACCGAGTTCTCAACCCGGCTGGCCGCGCACGGCGAGCGCCTATTTCGCCTTCTCCACCACCTATACGGCTGGCGCTATGACTTTGCCTGGATCCACGAACAAAT
>DATLEZ010000081.1:0-30321 GCA_035525055.1 Acidimicrobiia bacterium
GACGAGCCGGAGTTTCTTCCCTTCTTCCAGGCAGCGGAAGAACTCGGTGCGATCGTCTTCTTTCACCAGGGTGGCGACACCGTGGTCAACAGTCGGATCCGCCGCTACAAACTCGGCAACGCCATCGGCAATCTCACTGAACGAACCCTGGCCTTTGGAACCCTCGTCTTCGGTGGTGTGATGGACCGATGCCCCGACCTGAAGGTTCTTCTCGCCCATGCTGGTGGCTACACGGCGTTCGGCATCTCACGGATGGACAAGGTCGCGGGAGCGTTGGAAGGGGGTTTCCCCGAGTCCGGGCTCACCCCCCCGTTTGGGACAGACCCGGCGGCCATCTACAGCATCACAAGACCACCAAGTGACTACCTGACCCGCTTCCACTACGACTGCTGCACCTACAGCGGTCCCGCCCTGCGCTACCTCATCGACACCGTCGGTATCGACCAGGTCGTCCTTGGGACCGACTATCCCGCCCCGATGTTTCTGAAGGACCCGGCTAACTGGGTGAGGGGACTTACCGAGTTAACGGCAACCGAGAAGGACGCCATCCTCGCAACCAACCCGGGCCGCCTTCTAGGAATATGACGCGTCTCGGCTGGGGTGTGATCGGCCTCGGCAACATCGTCAATACAACCATCGCCCCGGCGATGGTCGCCGAACCGAGTTGTGACCTGGTGGCCGGTGTGAGCCGCGACCAGGGACGGGCCGATGCGTTCGCGTCCAAGTTCGGTGCTCGATTCGCATACGACGACTACGACCGCATGCTGGCCAATCCCGAAGTCGAGGCGATCTTCATAGCGACCCCCAATTCCCTCCACGCCAGCCAGGTCGTAGCCGCGGCCCGGGCTGGCAAGCATGTCCTGTGTGACAAGCCGATGGCAACCAACATCCCCGACGCAATGCTGGAGGTTCAAGAGTGTCGTCGGGCCGGTGTCAAGTTCGGGATCAACTTCCACAACCGGCACCTCCACTGGGTGCGTGACGTCAAGGAGATGCTCGCCGGTGGTGTCATCGGCCTGGTCGAGGCGGTCGAGGTCGAGGTCGGATCAGGGACCCGCCACTACGACAACTGGCGGACCGATCCCGAAATGGCGGGGCTCGGGAGCGTTTACAACGTTGGGGTTCATGCCCTCGACTTTCTGCGTTTGATACTCGCCTCGGAGGCGGTCGAGGTGGCGGCAATGTTCGACCGGGAGCCCGGCAGCGATGCGGTTGAGAGGCTCGGCATGGTTCTGATCCGCTTCGCCAACGGAACCATGGCATATGCGAACTGCAACGAGCGCCTGGCCTACCCGCGCAACGACGTCGTTTTCTTCGGTTCCACGGGGCGCATAGCCGGCTTCGGCTTGACCAGGGCCAGGGTTGATGGCCAGCTCACCGTATTGACCGGAGAGGGGGAGATCACAACCCCCTATCCGGCTCCCGGAGCCCATCAGCGCTCCGTGGCGGCTTTCACCAACGCGGTGTTGTCCGACCAAGAACCGGACGCCTCCGGTATAGACGGCGTCCGAAGTATGCAGTTGTGCGAGGCGATAGCCCGATCCGTAACAGAACGCCGGGTGGTCACAGTCGATCACACCGACCCGTGACGTCGAGCTAAGTCGACTCGACTGGAAGCGCCACGTGGTCGTGCATGATTGACGTGATGGCTTCAACGTCGTGGCGTCGGTAGGCCTCGATCAGTTCTCGATGATGCCTCTGAGCCAAGCGCCGGAGGTCGGGATGAACCCGCTGCGCCTGGGCGACGTAGACCCCGGCCGCCTCTTCGAGAGACTTGAGAATTCCGGTCATGCGCCACGATCCGGTGGCTTCGTGGAAGACGAAGTGGAATTGCTCGTTCAGCTCGACCCAGGTGCCGAGGTCGGACTCCTCGTCGAGCCGACCACAGATGAGTTCTGCCAGGTCGATCTGGGCAACGGTGATTCGCTCAACGGCCATCTCGGCAGCAGCTCGATCCAATCCCTGGCGGATCTTGACGATGTCCTGCATCTCCTCCCAATTGAGCTCGCGGACAATTCCGCCTCGGTGGGGATCGTGGGTAATCAGGCCCTGAGTCACGAGATCCCTGAGGGCTTCCCGCACGGGAGTAGTGCTCAGCTTGAGCTGGGCGGCGATCTCTGTCTGAATCAATCGAGAGCCGCCGGAAAGATCGCCCCGCAGAATCGCCCTGCGTATCGCTTCCCGTGCGTATTCGTGCGACGTGCGGCGCCCCTGAGACACCGATCCGCCTTTGAAACCATCCACATTCACCCCCACATGCCAAACGTCACCATCGCGACGGTAGTTGCCTCAGAAGGCGCTAGGACCGATCGGGACCGAGGTGGTTCCCTAACTCTGCTTTGGAGTTCACGCCGAGCTTCTCGTGGATGTGTTGGAGATAATTGTCGACCGTACGCACGGAAACGAACAGGCGCTCGGCAATCTCCTTGTTGCCCATGCCGGTGATTGCGAGCGATGCCACCTCCCTTTCGCGACCGGTCAGCGGAACCAGGCTGTCAGGGCCCAACAGGGCGGGCGACCGAGCACCCTGGCAAAGGGCGACCAATTGCCGGGATCGCTGCTGCATCCGGGTCGCACGCCTCGGGTCGCCGGCCCGGGCCCGGGCGCGGCCCGAATCCGACGCTGCTTCGGCACCAATTAGGTCGGCACCGATCGTTTCGAACAGCTTCGCGGCGTCCTCGAGGATTGCCGGATCGCGTTGGGCCAACCCGAGGATGTGGGTTCGGCGAGCGCGCGGGAAGGCTCCGTCGACGGCCCCGATGCGGGCGAGGGTTGCCATAGCGCCAGCTGGATCACCGAATCGGGCCAGATCGTGCAGCAGGGGAAGCGTCATCCCCCACTCCTCCGAAACCAGAGTCTGCTCGATCCCCGCCCGCAATACCCTCCTCGCGTCCTCGGGTCGGTCGGCGGCGACGAGTGACCAGGCCCGGGCCTCCTCGAGGAGGGCGTCGTAAGGCCTGGGACCCGACGGCCTGACCTCGTCGATCACTCCGACCCAAGCGGCCGAGTCGGCTGCATCACCCAGGAGAGCATCGGAGATCGCCATCAGCGCTGCCGGCGAGACCCACGCCCGGGCGTCGATCCTCAGGGCGGTCGAGAACGGCACGGCCCTGTTCCGGCCGACTCGCATCGGTGTGTCGGTGGCGGTGGATCACAATGGCCGCCAGCTCGGATACCAGGATGACTACGCGACCGGGGACGAGCAGACCATGTGGGCAGTCCTACCGACTGAAGGAGCGACGACCCTCTACTCCGTCCTCGGCGACGGAGCCGGCTGGGCTTCGGTCCTGGGCATGATCGGGATGACCGGGGTCGCCGTGTTCAGAAAGCGCAATACTCGAAGCAGCTAGTGACCACGAGGACAACACGGTGTCGCCGGACACCGTGTTGTCCTCGTCATCCGGCGGCGGCTACCGCTTTCGTATTACTTCTCGACACCCAACTGGGGTCTCGTGTCGGACCCGATCCATGACTCGACCCGAGCGGCTGTGGCCTGATCGTCGGTTATCCGGGCGGAGTCGGGAGGGCGGCGACGAATGATGCCGAGGGCTTTCTGTCGGGCCACCCACCAGGGTCGATCGCCGAGATACTGCAGCGAGCGGGTCTCGTGCTCGATGGCTCTTTCGATCACCCGGGCAGGAACCAGGTGGTCGGGCTCCTCACTCCGACCCGAGATCACCTCCAATGCACCCTTATGGGCTTCGTACATCTCACCGATATCGCCATGCACCAGCTGGCGAAGCTCGGTGGCGGGCACCGGTGTCGAAGAACGATCGATTGTCACCAGGATCCTGTCGCCATAGAGAGAGGCGAGGGTGCCGACCCGATCGGCCGCGACGGCAAATGTCCGCCGATCGGACGACACCAGGTAGGTGAAGACTGTCTTGTAGTCGGGACCGCGGGCATCGACCGAACCGACAGTCTGAAACCCGAGCCGGAGGAGGTCTTCAACCACCCTCCTGGCGCCGGGGGCGACGTGGTTGTCGGCGCGGAAGACCAGCGTCGACCGTTTGAGACGTTCGATGTAGATCCGCCACATGACCGCAACCCCGATCCCGACGATCGGTAGAGCCCACAGAAGCACGGTCCCGAGCCCGAAGACGGGTATGGCCTGGAGGACTATGAGGACCAGCATGATCGGCCGGGTGACTCCCCGACGCACAACCGCCAGGACGCTCATGAACCCGGCCGTTACCAGGAAAATCGTGAGTTCGGTCCACCCCCGCTGCGTCCCCCACCACGAGATGAAGAAGGCGCCGGCGAACGCCGCCAGGACTAACCAGAGAAGTGACCGCTTCACCCGGAGATTATTCCTGTTTTGGCGCGACGAAGCCGTGCCCTGGCACGGGTTCGCGCCAGAACGGAGTGAGAGCTAGCCGAGAGTCTTCCTCACGGTTTCGTAGATCCGCTCGACCGACGGGATTGCCATGTCCTCAAGCGACTCGGCCGCCGGGAGCGGAATGTGGGGAGTCGTTATCCGCACTACCGGTCCGTCCAGGTCCCAGAAGACCTCCTCGGCGACGATCGAAGCGATCTCGGCACCCCAACCGCACAAGCGCGGGTTCTCTTCCACAGTGAAACAGCGGCTGGTCTTGGACACGGAACCGAGGAACGTCCTCGTGTCGAGAGGGACCAGAGTGCGGAGATCGATGACTTCGGCCGAGATGCCGTCGGCGGCCAGGCGCTCGGCCGCTTCGAGAGCACGGGGCACCATCAGGGCCAGCGCCACAATCGTGCAGTCGTTCCCCTCCCTGACGATCCGGGCCTCGCCGAGTTTGCCGACCACCTCACCGTCGGGCACCGTGCCCTTGGTGGCCATCAACGACTTGTGCTCGAAGAAGACGACTGGGTCCGGGTCCCTGATCGAAGCCGCCATCAATGCGACTACGTCAGCGGGCGTGGAAGGTGCGACAACTTTGAGTCCCGGAATCATCATGCACCAGTTCTCGACGCTCTGACTGTGCTGGGCGCCGAAGCGCGACCCGCCTCCATTGGCGGTTCGAATGACCATCGGGATCTGAACCTGGCCGCCGGTCATGTACCGACTCTTGGCAATCTCGTTTGCAACCAGGTCGAAGCAAACAGCCAGGAAGTCGGAGAACATGATCTCGGCGATCACCGGGATGCCGGTCATCGCCGCTCCCATCGCCGCGCCGAGAATCGCCTGTTCGGAGATGGGCGTGTCACGGATCCGAGCCGGACCGAACTGGTCGAGCAAACCGACCGTCGTCTTGAAAACTCCCCCGGCCCCGGCGATGTCCTCGCCGAGCATCACCAGGCTGGGGTCGCGACGCATCTCCTGGGCGATGCCGTAGGCGACGGCATCGCGATAAGTCAGTTCCGCCATGCCGATCCCCCGTCCGCCCAAACATCGGTCATCAAAACTCCCTCGGTCGGCCTCTCACCGGCCTTGGCGAACTCGGTGGCCTCGTCCACCCGACGGGCGACGTCCTGGGTGATCGAGGTCAATTGGCCCTCGGGAACCCCCAAGCGGAGCAGGCGTTGGTGATACATAGGGATCGGATCCCGGCCCATCCACGCTTCCACCTCGCCGGCCGGCCGATACTTGCCGGGGTCGGCGCGGGAATGGCCACCGTGGCGATAGGTGACCGCTTCGATCAAAGCCGGGCCTTTCCCTCGCCTGGCGTTCTCGACGGCGGTGCGGGCAACCACATAGACGGCGTCGGCATCGTTGCCATCGACCACGATCGGATCGAGGCCGTAGGCCGATGCCCGTCCGGCAGCGGGATTGCGGACGGCGGTGACGAGATCGATCGGCGTGTACTCCATGTAGAGGTTGTTCTCGCAAACGAAGACCACCGGAAGGTTCCACACCACAGCCAGATTCAGCGCCTCATGGAAGGCCCCGATGTTGGTGGTGCCGTCACCGAAAAAGGCCACTGCCACCTGATCGGTACCGCGCATCTGGGCCGACCAGGCGGCGCCGTTGGCCACGCACAAGTGAGCGCCGATGATGGCGTAGCTGCCCATCATCCCGTGCTCGATGGAAGTGAGGTGCATGGAGCCGCCCTTGCCCCCGAGAATTCCGTTGTCGCGTCCGAGCAACTCGGCCATCACTGCGCCAAGGGCGGCGCCGCGGGCGATCGTGTGAGCGTGTCCCCGGTAGGTGGCGAAGGTGTAGTCGTCGGGCCGCAGTGCCAGGCCGAAGCCGGCGGCAATCGCCTCCATCCCGAGCGACAGATGGGATGTGCCCTTGACCAGGTTCTGCATGAAGAGGTCGTAGGCCCGTTTCTCGAACTGGCGCAGTACCTGCTGCAACTCGTACATCCTGACCCTGGTGTCGAGCGAGATTTCGAGGTTGTCGTTGGCGGGGTCGACCGGATGGGGAAGACGGGCCGGCCGGGTCGAGTAGTCCAACAGGCCCAAATCGGCGTCAATACTCATCGGTGTCAATACTCATTGGCGACCATCAACTCCTCGCACGGGAAGAGGGTGGTGACCTTAGGGCCGTCGGCCGTGACGACCATCATCTCCTCGATGCGGGCGGCCGAGCGCCCGTCATTGGCAGGAGCGTATGTTTCCAGGGCGAAGTACATCCCCTCTTTGATCTCGATGGGATCGTCGAGCGAGTTGAGGCGGCTGATGATCGGGCGCTCGTGCAGACCGACACCGACCCCATGGCCGAACTGGAGACCGAACGCATCCATCTCATCGACAAACCCGAAGTCCTCGGCCTTTGGCCAGACCTTGGCAATCATGTCGGTGGTGTTGCCCGGCTTGACCAGATCGATCGCCGCATCCATCCACTCCCGCGCCTGCTTGAAGGCATCCCGTTGGGACTGGGTGGCTCGGCCTACGACAAAGGTGCGGTAGTAACACGTTCGGTAGCCGTTGAAGACATGGATGATGTCGAAGTAAGCCTGGTCGCCCGGCCGGATCAAACGGTCTGAGAAGACATGCGGGTGGGGACTACAACGCTCTCCGGCGATCGAGTTGATCGCCTCGACAAACTCCGAGCCCATCCCGAACAGACGGGCATGGGCGAGGGCCACGACATCGCTCTCCCGAACGCCCGGTTTGAGGTACTCGAAGATGTCCTGATAGACACCGTCGACCATCGCGCTCGCCTGTGTCAGGAGAACGATCTCATCGGGGCTCTTGATCTCTCGGGCCATCATCATCGCCTGTTGGCCGTCGGTGACGTTGAGGCCTTCCTTTTGCAACGCCAGAAAGACCCCCGTCTCGGCCATGTCGACGCCGAGCGATTCCGAGGCAATTCCCTCGTCGCGCAGTACGGCCGCGATCTCGGCGGCGGCGCGGGCGTGGAGACCGCTCTCGGGGCCGATGGCGCCCTGCAGTCCGGTATTGCCCCCGATCGAATTCTCTTTGTCGAACATCGAAGGCAATTGGAGACGATGGGCCTTGGCAGCCGAGCCGAAGTCCCATAGCCGCGGCCGGCCGGTTCGGGTGATCAACGCCCAGCGCTCACCCTTGTTGAACGCCCAGTAACCGATCTGGGTGGCAGTCGTGTACCGGATGTTGGAGGTCTCGAACAGCAGCAAGGCTCCCAATCCGTGATGGTCGAGCTGTTGACGAACACGATCGAGACGATAAGAGCGGAGGCGTTCGAAATTGACGCGCTCCTCCCAGTCCACCCCCATCACGCCCGGCGACCAGGTGGTCGCGACTGGAAACTCACGTGCCGGCAACTCTTTAGGCAAAGACCTCTCCCTCCATCGCTTCATCCCTTGCGTGCCGGGCCCGCTTGCAGTCAAACCATCGGCCAGCCCCGACAGGCTGCCAAACGTTTGAATTGTGGGACCGGCACACCCGCATGTCAAACCTCTGGCTTACCCTCGCCAGCCCCGAATAGGGCCATTTCCATCGGCTGTTGCGAGCTGGGCGATCCGGTTCTATCTTCCCGGCCAGGCATATATGCAAGCGTTTGTCTTGCGATGCGCTGGGCGCCGAACGGACAAGGAGGAGAGCCGAAGGTGGACAACCATCGCTGAGGCGGCGCTGCCCGTATTTTGGAGGATGGCCGCGCGTTTGGCCAGCCTCACGTCTCTAACCACGTAGAGAGGTCGTCAACGCATGAACCGACACATCGTCCACCGGGCTGAGGACGCAGCCTATGAGGTGCCCGAGATGTACGGCACGGGAAGCCGAGGGCTGGGCCGCTGGTCACTCGTGGATCACACCTCCCCCGCCGTCCACACCGGATTCGGCATATGCGAACTGGCCGCCGGCGGTGAAGTCGACTCCCACGTTCACTCCTTCGAGGAGTCCTTTCACCTAATCGGTGGCGAGGTGGTTCTCGAGACTCCGGAGGCGAGCGCTCTCCTGGTGCCGGGCGACTACGGCGTCATACCGCTGGGTGTACCCCATCGGTGGCGCAACGCCGGGGATTCGACCGCCCGCTGGGCCGACTTCATGACCCCCCAACCTAGACCCGAGTTCGAGTACGACACATACCTCACGAGCTTCGCCAACCCCGCCGACGCCGGGCCTATCGACGCCAAACCAATAGATGCCAAACCAATAGATACCAAACCAATAGGTGCCAAACCAATAGATGTGCGTGATCCGAGGTGCCGATCGTTCGGCCATATCGAACCCGACAACATGGACCCAGCCAAACAGACCCAGAACTTCCTGGCGGTCTCGGCGAGCATGCGCACCGCCCTGTTGGTCTACAGCGGAATCTCGCTCAAGATGATGGTCGACAGCGATTTGGGGGGACAATTGGGAACGATGTTCATGGTCCAGTACGAGCCGAGCGGGTTGGCCGGTGCGCACGATCACCCGTTCGAGGAGGTGTACCTCGTGCTCGAGGGTGAGGTCGATGCCGTTTTCGATGGCGTGTCGTACCGCCTCCGTCCCGGCGACGTCGGCTTCGCCGGAGTGGGCTCCGTTCACCAGTTCTCGAATCCGGCCGACGTACCGGTGCGCTGGCTCGAGACTCAGGCTCCGCAGCCGCCCGCCCGGCACTCATATCGATTCGCCCGCGATTGGAAATACCTCGGCGATGTCCTAGCTAAGGAGTGATCAGATGGCAGCAACGGTCGTCATTGGTGGAACCTCGGGTTTAGGCAAGGAAGTGGCTCGCCACTACGCCGGGGCGGGCCATGAAGTGATCCTGTCAGGCCGCGACCCCGCCCGATCGCGGTCGATCGCAGAAGAGATCGGGGGGAACACGACCGGCATCGCCCTCGATCTGACACGGCCCAAGGAACTGGCCGGCGCCCTGTCCGGAGTGGGACCGGTGAAGTATCTCGTGCTGTCCGCGATCGATCGCGACAACAACACCATCAAGGAATACAACATCGAAGCCGCCATCGGCCTGGTCGTCTCCAAGCTCGTTGGCTACTCCGAGGTCATCCACACTCTCTCCGACCGACTTTCCGAGAGCAGCTCGATTGTCTTGTTCGGAGGTCAGGCCCGGGAGCGGCCTTATCCAGGCTCGACAACGGTCACCACCATCAATGGTGGCGTCACCTCCATGGTGAAGACGCTTGCAGTCCAGCTGGCACCCACCCGGGTCAACGCCATTCATCCTGGAATCGTCGGCGACAGCCCCTATTGGTCGGGAAAGAACCTTGAGGGCGTTATCGCCCGCACTCCCGGCGGGAAGCTTGCCACGATGGAGGACATCACGGGAGCTGTGGTGTTCCTGCTCGAAAACCGTGGGACCAACGGCGTCAACCTGAACGTCGACGGCGGCTGGATGCTGACCTAGCGTTTTGCGTGGTAGGTGGTACGTGGTACGTGCCGACCCGCTGAGTCGAGGGCTCGGACGTAGAACGTAAAACGTAGAACGTAAAACGTAGAACGTAAAACGTAGAACGTAGAACGCTTCTTCTAGACCTGGCCCGTCGATTCTCTGACAATCAGCCTCGGCTCGAGGGTGAGGTCAGTCGGGGTTTCTCCATCGAGGAGTTGACGCACCATAAATCCGGCTGCCTTGCCGACCTCGAGGCTCGGGTAAAGAACCGTCGTGAGCGGCGGGCACAGCTGGTCGACCATCGGCAGGTCGTTGTAGCCGGCGAGAGAGACGTCACCGGGAACCTGGAATCCTGCGGCCCGCAACCTTGACAGGGCTCCGATTGCGATGTTGTCGTTCTGGGCGAAGACGGCTGTCGGAAACGGACCGGAGCGCTCGAGCAACCCCTGCATTAGCCGTTCGCCGTCGTCGATCTTGGGGAACTCGGCTCGCGCGGTCAACGCCACCTCAGTGAGCCCGGTCGCGCGGCACACTTCCGAGAAACCCTCGGCCCGCCGCGGAAAGTTGCCGACGTCGACGGGACCGTGGAGCTGAGCCACAAGCTTGTGGCCTAGCTGCTGGAAGTGTTCGGCTACCAGCTGTCCACCCCGGCGATCGTCATGCATGACCTGGGGCAAGACGGTCCGGTTCATCGGGCGGGCCGCGATGACGATCGGAACCAGCTTTCCGGCCGACTCCAGAATGGCCTGGTCGCCGGACCGGGCGGCGATGACGACGATGGCATCCACCCGCCGGCTCAACATGTGGTCGAGGATGATGGCGAATCGGTCGTGATCGTCCTGAGTCTCGGCGATGAGCGGCAGCATCCCTGCCGTTTCGATGGCTCCCGTAAGGCCGTGGATGATTGGCGTCACGAAGGTGTTGCCGAGGTCAGCCGCGATCACACCAACTGTGGAGGTCCGGCCGTTACGCAATCCCCTGGCAATAAGGTCCGGCCGGTAGCCGAGCCGGCTGGCGGCGTCCATGATGAGCCGGCGGGTCGGCTCCTTGACCCGTTTGCGCTGCAGCGGATCGAGAGCCCGGGAGACCGTCGAAGGATGCACCCCGGCCAAACGCGCCACGTCAAAGAGAGTGACTCCGCCATTGGATCGGCGGGCAGAGCCATTAGGGATTGCCATTGGTGGGAATTGTACGGGAGGATCAGTAGGCAGTAGGCAGTAGGCAGTAAGCAGTGGCAGCAGGCAGCCTTTGGCGCGGAGTTCTGCTCCGCTGGTGTCGATCTTCCGCGCCAAAACCAAGGATTTGTTCCGTCTTTCTACTGCCCACTGCCTACTGGTTACTGCTTACTGATCTTCCAGGCTCTGCGGGCGCCTTCTACTACGAAGCCCATATCGCGATTGCCTTCGCCGGCGGCGATAAGTGCCTCGACCGTCTCCATGGTCCTCTCTAACTGGGGCATCGGGACGCCGGCAGAGTGGGCCTCATCGAGAGCCAATCCGATGTCCTTGCGAGCGAGGTCAAGAGTGAACGTCACCGGCGCCTGATCGGGATCGAGGTATTGGGGCTTGCGATAGGAAACGAGCGGGGCTCCGGCGGCGCTGCGGGCAATAACATCGAGAGATACCTCCGGCGAAACTCCGGCCGCTTCGGCCAGCACCACTCCCTCGGCCAGCGCCTGATTCAGGCCGTAGAGAATCGAGTTAACGGTCAGCTTGAGGGTTGCCGCCGACCCGGCAGGTCCCACGTGAATAGGGCTCCCGATCGCCTCGAGCACGGAGCGGACCCTTTCGAACTGGGCTTCGTTGCCTCCAACCATGATCAAGAGCTTTCCGGACTCAGCGGCCGGAGTGCTGCCCGAGACAGGGGCGTCGACCAACCCGCCGCCAGCCTTTTCGACCCGGTCCCGCACCACTGCCACCGCCTGCGGCCCTGAAGTCCCCATGTCGACTGCAACGGATCCGGGTTTGAGGCCCTCGAACGCCCCGCCCTCCATTGAGTAGATATCGATCAGGGCGGCGCCGTCGGCCACCATCGATATGAGGAGGTCGGAGGCCGCGGCCAATTCGGCCGGCGTGGCCGCTACCGACCCGCCATGGGCCGCGACGAATTCCTCGGCCACCGAACGCGTCCGGTTGTAGACAGTCAGTGGAAACCCGGCCCTGGCGATATTGGCGGCCATGAGGCTCCCCATCCGCCCCAAACCCATGAAGCCAACCGAAGGAATGTCGTTCATGGGCTAATGATCGCGTACCCGGCGCCAAAGTTGGTCATCGCGTCGGAATCTGCAACTGTGGTGCAGGCCTACGAGGGATCTGTGAGAGCAGCGGTTTATTACGGCCCGGGAGAAGTCCGGCTCGTGGAGATGCCTGACCCTGTAGCGGGAGAGGGGGAACTGCTCCTCGATGTCGCGACCGTCGGCATCTGTGGCAGCGATGTCGGCGAGTACGTTCACGAACCCCACTTCTTTCCGGTTAGAGAAAGGCACCCCTTTAGCGGCCACCTGGGTCCAACCATTCCGGGACACGAGTTTTCCGGGGCGGTGGCGATGGTGGGACCTGGTGTCAAGGGATTTGCACTTGGTGACCTGGTCGCCTCGGGTGCCGGTGTTGCGTGCGGTCGCTGCCCGGCGTGCAGCAGGGGGGCAACCAATCTGTGCGAAACCTATTGGACGGTCGGGCTCCATGCCCACGGCGCAATGGCTGAACGAGTGGCAGTGCCGGCATCGTGTTGCATGAACCTCTCGACCGCCTCGATCTCGCCCGATCTGGCGGCTTTGGCCCAGCCGATGTCGATTGCAGTCCACGCCTCACGGCGCGGGCGGTTGGTCGAGGACGACATTGTGCTGGCCCTTGGGGCCGGAGGTATTGGTAGTTTCATCACCTTCGCCGCCGCTGCGACCGGTGCGACCGTGGTTGCAGTCGATCTCGATCCGAGCCGGTTGGAGGTCGCCACCGCGCTCGGCGCATCGACGACAATCGACGCCTCAAGCCCCGTGGACCTCAGTGACCGAATAGTGGCGGAGGTCGGATCTCCCACCCTGGTGTTCGAATGCACCGCAAATGCCGACTCCCTGCAACTAGCGGTCCGCACGGTCTCCGACACCGGAAGAGTGGTCATCGTCGGGCATCAGCCGCAACCCTTCAGGTTCGACTTCAAACAGGTTTCTTTCGGTGAGAAGGAATTAATTGGGACCATGGCCCATGCCTTCGCTTCGGACTTCAGCGCCGCCATCAAGCTGATTGACCGGAATCCGGAGGTGTGGGTCCGGGTGGCTCCCACCGTGCATCCACTCGAGAGCTTGCTGACCGCCGGCCTCATCCCGATGGTCGAAGGACGTCAGACCCAGATCAAGACCCTGTTCGACCCATCGCTGAACGAGCCCCGTCCCCTCCGGACCAATCGCTAGCTCGAAACTCGATACCGCGCCGATTCGCCTAGCTCTACGGTCGAACCGCTGAGCGATGCTTCCGGCGCGGCACAATGCGGGTTATGAATCGACAGCGGATCAGTTCCGGGTCTCCATTTGAAGAACCGATCGGTTTCTCACGGGCACTCCGGGTCGGGAACCTTGTCGCGGTGGCCGGGACCGCTCCGGTATGGCCCGACGGCTCATGCGACCCTGACCCCTACGTTCAAACTCGGCGCTGCCTGGAGATCATCACAGGCGCCTTGCAGGAGGCGGGCGCCTCGGTTGATCAGGTCGTCAGAACCAGGATGTTTCTGACAGACGTCGGCGATCACGAAGCGGTGGGACGAGCCCACGGCGAGGTGTTCGGCGCGATTAGGCCGGCCGCGACGATGATCGTCGTCAAGGGTCTCCTCGATCCCCGTTGGAAAATCGAAATCGAAGCCGACGCCTGGGTTGAGTGACCTTGCAATGCCCGGTTCTTCGATGTCTCCCAGTCCAAGCCGGTCGCGATGACCACGGCCGTCGGCATCATTCTTCTCCTTTCGGTGGTGATCGCCGTCAGCGGCCTCGCTCGCCGGTGGCGCCTCTCGGCTCCGTTGTTGCTTGTGATCGTTGGAGTGATTGGCTCCTACCTACCCTTCATTCCCGACGTCGAACTCAACGAAGACCTGGTCCTGGTCGGACTGCTGCCGCCGATCCTCTACGCAACTGCCATTCGGACCTCGCTGATCGACTTCCGGTCCAATCGGCGCCCCATCGCCCTGCTCTCGGTGGGACTCATTCTGTTCACGGCTCTCGGAGTGGCTCTGGTCGCCTACTGGCTGTTGCCGATACCGCTCGCCGCCGCATTTGCCCTGGGGGCGGTGGTCGCGCCCCCTGATGCGGTCGCCGCAACCGCGATCGCCCGCCGGGTAGGGATGCCACGTCGAATCGTCGCCATCCTCGAGGGAGAATCGCTGGTGAACGACGCCACCGCCATCGTCGCTCTTCGGACCGCGATTGCCGCTCTCGGCGGAACCGTTAGCGTGTTCGAGATTGGCGCCGACTTTGCGATCGCAGCCGGCGGCGGCGTCCTGGTCGGAATCGCGGTGGCGTTCGTCATCGGAAAGATCCGCCGGTATGTACAGCAGACCGCCCTCGACACGAGCCTCTCTCTCATCACACCGTTTATCTCCTACGTCGCGGCCGAGGAGATCCACGCGTCAGGAGTCCTGGCTGTCGTGGTCACCGGGCTTCTCCTCGGCCACAAGGCTCAGGTCATCCAGAACGCAACGTCGCGCATCAGCGAGCGTCACAACTGGCAGACCATCCAGTTTCTGCTGGAGAATTCCGTGTTCCTGCTGATCGGTCTCCAGGTGCGTTGGATCGTCACCGACGTGGCCGACAGCACTCTCGGGTTCGGACGCATCGCACTGGCCTGCGGAGCCATCCTGCTCACCGTTATGGTCCTGCGACCGTTGTGGGTGTTCCCGGCGACCTATCTGCCGCGGAAGATCCGTTCGGTCGGACGGGCCGACCCCGCTCCCGCCTGGCAGTACCCGGCGGTCGTTTCCTGGGCCGGGATGCGGGGCGTCGTCACCCTCGCCGCGGCGTTTGTCCTTCCCGAGACTGTCCCCCATCGGGAGATCCTGATCCTGGCCGCCCTGGTAGTGACCGCCGGGACCCTGCTGATCCAGGGTTTCACCCTTCCCCGGCTGGTTCGGTTGCTTGGCCTTCGGGGGCCCGACCGCCGGGAAGACACACTCCAGGAAGCGGCGTTGCTTCAGGAAGCAACCAAAGCCGGGCTGGCCGAACTCGACAAGCTCGCAGGCCCCGACGACCCCGAGGACATCGTGGAGCTTTTGCGAACCCGTACCCAGGAGCGATCCCGCGCTGCTTGGGAGCGGCTGGGCCAGGCCGAGACAGAGACACCCTCCGCCGCCTACTCTCGGCTTCGGCAGGGAATGCTTCTGGCGGAACGAGCGCGGGTTTTGGAGCTCCGAAGTACCGGACGCATCCCCGAGGAAGTGCTTCGTAACGTTCTTGAATCATTCGACATCGAGGAATCCGCGTTGGAGACTCTTATGGACGATGACGAGGACCCCAAGGAAGAAGAGCTGATGGCCCCTCGATCCCAGCACGAAGGATGCGACCACCTCGCCGCGGCCCCGGTCAGCGTCGCCCCGCGCAACCCAGGGGGCTGCGAAGACTGCCTCCAGGAGGGAACCCGCTGGGTTCACCTGCGGCTCTGCCTCGCCTGCGGCAAGGTTGCTTGTTGCGATTCATCCCCGCGTCGTCACGCCGCCATGCATTATCGGGTGGATGGTCATCCGGTCGTTCGTAGCATCGAACCCGGTGAGGGTTGGCGCTGGTGCTACGCCGACTCTGTGCTGGGCTGAACCGGAGCCTCAGGAGCCGGTTCGGTGTGATGCTCCAGGCGAGCAGTGATGAGCCCGTCGGAAGGGGGCTTGCGCCGGGAGAGAACCTGCCACACGACTAGCGCAACAACCCCGAGCCCGAGCAGGACGCCGACGATGGCAACCATCGGTGAGCCCGATCCCTTGCGACCCTCGGCGAATAGTTCACTACCGGCCATCGAGGCCGGATCGTCGAATGTCCAGGTGACGGTGTTTTCTTCTAGTTCACCGTTGTGATCGATGACCTCGCCTGGGAACGTGACGGTAATGCGAGCGTCGTAGGTGAAGAGGCCCTCCATGTCACCAGGGCTCATCCCTTCGAAGTCGCCGCCTTCAGGGACTTCGGCCTCGAAGCGAATGGTGTCACCGGTATCGACGAATGAAACCTCGCCGACGAGGCCCTCCTGCGGACCGGAGAGTCGTCCCTCTTCCAACAGTTCCTGCAACTCCTCGAGAGAAGAAAACTCCTTGGTCATCTCGACACCTTCGATGTCCCCGTCTTGGAATCGCTCGACGGCCCAACCCTCACCGGGGGCATCGGCCTCGAGTTCACCAACGAGGTCGGTGCCCCCTCCGAACTCCTCCATGGCATCACGGAATTGGTCATCGAACCCGACCTGCACCGACACGGTGCCATTCGAGGTATCGGACATATCGATATCCATGTAGCTGCGGATCTCACAAGCGGCCAAAAGGAGGGTGCAGAAGCACAGCACCACAAAGCGGCGGAAGAAAGTCACCCCGTCACCCTATCCGACCCTCAGGGTTCTACAACCACTGTTCCTTGCATGGCATCAGGGTGAAAACGGCAGTAGAACCGGAACTGACCTGCCTGATCAAAGGTGACCGAAACCGGGGCATCGGCCGTAATGACCTGATTCCACAGGCCATCCGGAGTGGGAGCGGCGCCGGAGGTGGTCGTGTGGCTGCCGTCGATCAAGACCCACTGGACCGTGTCACCGACGCTGATCGTGACTGTGGCCGGGGAAAACCCGAAGTTCTCGGCACCGATCGTGACCGTGCTCCCCCCGGCCGGGGCGGTCGTCGTGGTGGCGGCGGCAGTGGTGGTCGTGGCAGCCGCGGTCGTGGTAGTGGCGGCTTCGGTTGTGGTGGTAGTCGCAGCCGCGGTAGTTGTCGTAGTGCCAGCGGTCGTTGAGGTTGTTGTCGACTCGTCGCCGTCATCGATAGTGGTGGTCGTTGCAGCAGTGGTCGAGGTGGCAGTGGTCGATTCGTCTGGGGATGACGACTCGGTGGTGGTTCCACCCACGTCGCCGCTACAGGCGGCCAGGACCAAAGTTGCTGCGAGCAAAGACGTGAGCCAGCGCTTCATGACCATCCTGTACGCAAGCAGTATGGCCAGGGGTTCGCAGCACTAAGTTCACCGCAATGACCGACTTCTTCATGGAACTGGCTGTCGAAGAGGCACGCAAAGGCCGCGACGAGGGTGGCATTCCGATCGGCTCTGTCCTGGTGGTCGACGACCGAGTGGTGGGCGCCGGCCACAACCGCCGGGTGCAGCAAGGCAGCTCCATCCTCCACGCCGAGATGGACGCCATCGAGAACGCCGGCCGGCTTCCCGCCTCGGTTTATAGGCGCTCCATTCTCTACTCGACTCTGTCTCCATGTGACATGTGCTCGGGAACAGCCCTGCTTTACGGAATCTCACGGATCGTGATCGGTGAAAACCAGACGTTTGCGGGGCCTGAGGACTACATGCGGTCCCGCGGCGTCGAGTTGGTGATCCTCCAACGTGACGACTGCAAAACCCTGATGGACCAGTTCATCGCCGCCAATCCGGTCCTATGGAACGAGGACATCGGGGAGTAGGGGCCGGGGATCAGGCAAGCAACGACACCAGGGTCTCCACAAACTCACCACGCTGTTCGCCGAACTCGGAGCGAGGCGATTCCGGGAAGGCACGAGTGGACGTAGCCCCCGGGATAAGGAAGAGCAAGCGATGGACCGTCGCAGCCTGGTGATATTTGCTGGGTGGATCGGACGGAATGATCGTGACCGGCACCGATATCCGAGCCAACTCAGCGTCGCTGACTCCGCGGAGAGTCTCCCCACGAAGCATTTCTTCGGGAGCCTGTTCCAGTTTGTCGACCGCAGGATCGCCGGCGGTCGCCGGCCAGCACAGCACCAGGCGAGCTACCAACTCCGCGTGGTCGATTGCCATCCTCACCGCCACCGAGCAGCCATTGGATCCGGCGACCACCGACCATCGAGAAGGAAGGGATGGGAAAGAGGCGAGAAGATGCTCGATTTCGTCGGACCAGGAGCTCGGGGCGATCACTCGCCTAGGCGCGATGACCTGCAGGCCGGCAGTCTCGAGTCCCGTGACGATGCCTGGCTCATGCCAGAACTCTTCGGGCCCAATCCTTTCGAAGAGGCCGCCGTGTATCAACAACACCCCGGTGGAGTGTTCGTTCGCGCTCACCTACTTGCCGTAGAGAATCAGCTGCGTGCAGCGAAACAGGGCAATCGCCTTGCCGGTTTCGGCGGATGCCACCACCGCATCCCACACGTGGGTCGTGCGGCCGCCGTGAGCCATGCTGGCTTCGGCCGTGATGACCCCCGCCAGAGCCGTTCCAACGTGGTTGGACTTCAACTCGAGGGTGGTGAAGCCGCTGGCTCCTTCAGGGAGCGAGGCAACACACCCGTAGCCACACGCGGAGTCGGCCAACGCGATCACGGATGCGGCATGCAAGTAGCCGTTGGATGCGAAGTGCTTCTGCTCGATCTGCATAGTGAGCCGGCACGAGCCCTTCTTTATCTCGACGACATCGATGCCGAGAAGCCCCGGAAGGCAGTCCTCTCCGTGCTTCTGGAAAAACGCCGCCAGAGCGGCTGGCTCCTTGGGAAAGTCAGGCATGGTTGGCATGAGCCGAGACCCTAACCTCACGGCCATGGACGCCCGGGCCTACGTCGTGGCCGCACTCTTCGGCTTCACCGGGGGCCTGCTGGTTCCCCGGACCGGACCCGATCGCAAAGCCGTCATCATCGCGCTCGCCCTGGCGGCAGCAGTCGGCGTCGTTGTCTGGCTCCTCTCCGACGATCCGTTCGCCGGACCGTCGCTGACGGTGGGAGGAGTCTCTGGCATCGTCGGGATCCTGGTCAGACGCCCGGGTCCCAACGCCAAAGAACCTCGTATCTAGGCCCACCGCCACGCCTCTCGTACGGCGGGCAAGATGGGAAGGGCCTTCTCGAGAGATCGATGAGATCGACCCATTGAGAGGTGGAGCAATCCATCCCCGGAATGGCTCCGAGCCCACATGGCAGGTCGATCGGGCTGGTGGCTCCCTGGCGATTCCGACCACCAACTCGATGATGCACGTCTGGACTCTCACCGGCGCTCCCAACAGGTTCGGCGACCTCGACGAAGCCCGGAAACAGGACTACCTCGATAATCTGGGGAGATGAGCGAACTCCGCTGGGAAGACCCGGTCGAACGGCAGATTCGCGAAGCGATGGAGCGTGGCGAATTCGAAAACCTGCCCGGGACGGGCAAGCCCCTTCACACAGCCGATCAAGGCCCGGGATGGTGGATCCGCCGCTACCTCGACCGTCTCCGCAAACTCGACGCCGAGGACGCCGAGAAGAAACCCGAAACCTAAAGGTTATAGGCCGCGCTTTTCACGGCTTTTTGCCAACAGATTCGATGTGCGGATCAGGGCCGTGGAGACAGTCGGCGATTAGCCGCTGTTTCCACGGCCTATAACCTTTAGGTTTCGTGTTGAAGGGCTAGTTCCAGGTGACGGGGCGGTCGTGGGGGATGATGTGGATCCAGGGGATGCCGGGAGGAACTACAAGTTCGGCACCGTTGACCGAGAAGGTGAACCAGGTCTCGTTGTTGGAGCGCGACCAGGTGCCGTCGAGGACCCGGCCGTTGGTGAACACAAGGAGACGGCCGGACCCGATCGTTGCCATCGCCGGCACGATCGACCCGTTGACCCCCGGTGGTGGACCGACCTCGTAGTACTGGCCGAAGATGACAACGAGGGTGTCGGCGGAGATGCGGTCGCTGTTGCCCACTTCGTCCCGCCAGAAGTGAGGGGTAGCACCCATCGACCGTCGGTATCTGGCGCCGTCCCAGGCCCAGACGGTTGACACCGGATCGGACCAGGAGACGTTGATCGTCGTCGCTGTCGGTGCATTGCTGTACTGGAACGGCCCGAAGTTGAACAGGGCTGGCGGGGGCTCATCCGGGTACCCACGCCGGTTCGCTTCCAGCCTCAGTTCGACGCTGCTGGTGTAAAGGTTGTAGGGGGCCACCCTGCCGGAGATCCGAAACAACGTCGGTGGGCCGACCTCGCCCTCGCGAATGATCGAGACACCTTCGGCGCCGACCAGGTCGGAGATCCACGGTTGGGCACCGCTGATCCCCACAGTGGCGCCGAGAGATTCGAGGACTGCGTCAGTTGGCCGCACCGAACGAACCGGGCCGACATAGGTCGAGTCCGAATGGTGGAACAGCCCGACCATCCGGCTCAGGCCACCTTCGACCATCAACTCCATCATCGCGTCGGCGTTCTGAATTCCCGATTGCGGCCGAGCAGCGAAGGCATTGTCGATCTTGACCGCGATCACGCGCCTCTCGGTCGCCAGACCCGTCGCCGGGAGACCGTTGAGCGGACTGGTCCGCCCAGGCACCACCGGCAACGGCAGACGAAACGCTCGTGCCAGGAAAAGAGCCATCTGCTCCCTGGTGACCGATTCCTCGGGACAGAACCGATCGGTCGCGCAGCCGGTCGTTATACCCGCGTTCCGCAGGGTCTCCACAAACGGGGCAAACCAGCCGTCTGAGGGAACATCGATGAACGCCGAAGCCCCTGGCCCGGCGATCTCGAGGCCAACGGTACGCACCAATAGCGCGGCCATCTCGGCTCTCGAAACCGGGGCGTCGGGACGGAACGTGCCATCCGGATAACCGTCGACGATCCCTAGTTCGAAGAGGCGATTGACGAAGCCGGCGTAGTAGCTGCCTGGAAGGAGGTCGGAAAAGGCCTCGACGTCACTGCTGCCAGCAGTGAGGGTCCTGCCCAGAAACGTGGCCATTTGCCCCCGCGTCACCGTTCCGACCGGACAGAACAGTTCCGGGCCGCAGCCATTTGTGATCCCACCGGCGACCAGCGCTTCGATGGCGGGTTCCGCCGCTCGGAAGTCATCGTCGAGGAAGGTGCCACCGGGCCCCAGGGAGCTCTGACCTGCGGCCGGCACCGACGCGACCAAGGCGACGAGTGCGCCCACGACCACAAGACAACTTAAGGCCTTCAAGCCTGGCCCCTTCCAAAGTGATGGAAGGCGATGGCGGCGGCATGGCCGACGTTGAGCGAATCAAGGGTCCCGGTTTGCCATATTCGTACATGGACATCGGCGGCGGCCAACGCCTCCGATGAGAGCCCGGCCGATTCCGATCCGAGGAGGAGGGCGCTTCGACTCGGAATCGAGATCGCCTCGATCAGGCCCGCCGTGGGATCCGGGGTGAGCGCGACCAGGGTGAATCCGGTTACCTTGAGATCGACAAGGCTCTGGGGCCAGGATTCCAGTCGGGCATAGGGAACCATCAGGACCGCACCCATCGAAACGCGAACGCTTCGCCGGTAGAGCGGATCGGGAACCGTTGGCGCCAGCAACACACCCTGCACTCCCAACACGGCAGCTGATCGGAAGATGGCTCCCAGGTTCTCGTGGTCGTTGATCCCTTCCAGGACGGTCAGACAGGTCGCGGACTTCGCCACCGCCCGCCAGTCGCGAGGTTCCGGCCGCGTGGCCGATGCAATCACGCCCCGATGGAGATCGAATCCCACGACCTGGGCGACGACCTCTCGGGAGGCGACATAGCGCGGACAGGAAAAATCGTCGCCCCCGAGGTCACTGAGTCGGTCGACCTTGTCCTCGGTCACCAGCAGCGACCGCACCTCCCATCCCGAAGACAACAACCGGCGGACCGCCTCCCAGCCCTCGACGATGAAAAATCGACCAGCCTCCTCCAGAGGTCGCCGTATCGTGTGATCCTGCAGCCGGCGGTAGTCGTCGAGACGAACGTCGGCCGGATCCGTGACCGGAGTTATCACCAGCGGGACCATCATTGACCCATTCTGTTCATGTCGCCGAGTTGCGCCGCACATTCAAAGTGCCGGTGCGGGAGGGCGGGCTCAAAGCTTCGGTTAAGAGCCTGTTCAACCGTCGGCATAAGCAGGTCGTCGCAGTAGAGGCCGCCACGTTTGACGTCACGGCGGGCGAGGTCGTTGGCTTCCTCGGTCCCAACGGGGCCGGCAAAACAACGATTCTCAAGATGCTGTCGGGGCTGTTGTACTCCGATTCGGGCGTGGCCGAGGTGCTCGGCCATCAGCCGCAACGGCGCGAACCGGCCTTTCTGCGCCGGATCGCCCTCGTTGCCGGCAACCGCTCCTCGATCGCCTGGGACCTGCCGGCCCTCGATTCCTACCTTCTTCTCAAGGCGCTCTACGGGATTCCTGCTGCCGACTTCGTGAGACGGCGCGATCAGTACATCGAGTTGCTCGAGTTGGGTGACATCGTCTCCAAGCCGGTCCGGAACCTCTCACTTGGCGAGCGGATGAAGGTCGAATTGGTCGGCTCGCTCTTGCACGCCCCCGAAGTCCTCTTTCTCGATGAACCGACCCTCGGTCTCGACGTCACGATGCAGCGCCGCCTGCGCACCTTCGTCCGGGACTACAACCAGGAGTATGGAGCGACGGTGCTACTCACGAGCCACTACATGGCCGACGTTGTCGAGTTGTGCGAACGCGTGGTTGTCATCCATCGGGGGCGGATTCACTATGACGGCGGATTGACTGGACTGACAGCGCGCTTCGCCTCCCCCAAGACCATCACCGTCGTGGGCTCGGGATTCCCATCGGACCTCGCAGGGATCACCAAGGCATTCGGTGGTGAGGTCGTTGAGCGTCTTCCGGATCGGATCAGCCTCCGGGTGCCTCCGGACCAAGTCGGCGCCGCCGTCAGCTATCTGCTCGGAGCTGTGAAGGTCGATGACCTCAACATCGAAGACCCGCCGATCGAAGACTTGATCGTTCGAGTGTTCGCCGAAGCGGCCGAGGATCCACCGGTGCCGCAGGAAGTCTGATGGGGCTCGGTCGCTATTACCTGGCGGAGGCCAGAAACGGTTTGGTGAGCGAGTTTCAGTATCGGCTGGCAGCCGCCATCGCGTTGCTCGGCTTTCTCATCGAACCCGTGATCTACCTCGCCGTGTGGAGGACCGTCGCCCTGGCTCAGGGAGGTGAGGTAGGTGGCTACGACGCCAACGACTTCACCGCCTACTACATCGTCTGGAGCCTGGTCCGAGTGATGAATCTGGCTCTTACGCCGTATTCCTGGGAGTGGCGCATCAGGGGAGGCCGCCTGAATGAGTTTCTGATCCGACCCGTTCATCCCTTCCATCGTGACTTCGCCTTCTTCGCCGGACAGAAGCCGGTTTGGATCGCGATCTGGGTCCCGATGGCGATCATTCTCTGGATTACCTACAGCCCCGATGTCGAGTTAACCATCGCCCGAAGCCTCGTCTTCTTCGTGACGATTTGGGCCGCGTTCGTGATCCGGCACATGTACCTGTTCACCCTCGGAGCGCTGAACTTCTGGACGACTCGAACGTCGGCCCTGTTCGAGCTGTCCATCGCGGTCGAGCTCCTCTTGTCGGGGCGGCTGGTCCCGCTCTCGCTCATGCCGGACTGGGTGCAACGAATTTCGTTCTTCCTGCCCTATCGGTGGACTTTTCTGTTCCCGATCGAAACGATGATTGGACGCCTCAGCTGGCCGGAGGTCGGGGTGGGATTGCTCGCCCAGCTCGGCTGGGTGGCGGTGCTCGCACTCGGGATCAAGCTCGTGTGGGGCCGAGCCATCAGGAGGTACACGGCGGTGGGCGGATGAAGGCAATCAAGCTCACCTGGGCCTACTTCCGCGTATCCGCCGCCAACGAACTCCAATACCGCGCCAACTTCGTGCTTCAGCTGATCAACTCGGCCCTTTCGCTCACGACCGGGCTGATTGCCATCTCTCTGGTCTACGCCCATACCGACGAACTGGGAGGCTGGACCGAGCCGGAACTTTTGATCGTGATGGGAGTTCACATCCTCCTCGGGGGAGTCATCGGATCGTTGATCGAGCCGAACATGCGCCGCCTGATGGAAGAAGTCGAGGAAGGGACCTTCGACCTGGTGCTGACCCGCCCGGCCGACGCTCAATTGCTGGTTTCAATCCGGAACTTCAGGGTCTGGCGCCTGGTTGATGTGATCCTGGGCCTGGTCGTCGTCGGCAACGGCGCCGGCCGGCTCGGGGTCACCGCGGGCAGGGCGATCGGGTTCGTGCTCGCCACAGGTCTGGGGATGATTGTGATGTACTGCGTATGGCTGGTGCTCACGACGTTCGCCTTCCGTTTCGTGAGGGCCGACTCCTTCACCGACCTGTTCGATGGCATGTATCAAGCCGGGCGCTGGCCGGTCTCGATCTATCCGACGTGGTTGCGAGGCACCTTGACGTTCTTGATCCCGCTCGCTCTGGCAGTGACGGTGCCCGCCGAGACCTTGACCTCCCGCCTTGGTCTTGCATCTCTATTGATCGGGCTGGCGGCAACCGCGGTGGTGGTGACGGTCACGCGGTGGGTCTGGACCGCCAACCTGAAGCGCTACAGCGGGGCATCGGCCTAGGAAGACGGAAGGCGGAAGGCCGGAAGACGGAAGACGGAAGACGGAAGACGGAAGACGCTACATAAGTAGGTCTGGGATCTCGGAGAGGCTGTTGATGATTGCGTCAGCCTCGGCGGCCTGCGGCCACTCGGCATGGAGATAGCCCCAGGGTCCCCTGCGAATCAGAGCCGTCTGCATGCCTACCGACCTCGCGGGAATTACGTCGTTGTCAACGCGATCCCCCACATAGAGCACCTCGTCGGGTCTAGCACCGGCCGCTACGGACACCTTTTCAAAGAAGTCCCGTGATGGCTTTTCAGATCCGAGGTCGGCAGAAACGAGAATCGCATCGGCTTCTAGTTCCATCGCCTCGAGAGCAGCGCGAGCCTCGACAGGTTGGTTGCCTGCAATCACGACTCGTTTGCCCATTTCCCGTAGGCGCCGAAAGGTCGGGCGAACGTCGGCGTAAAGATCGTCGGCATCGAAGTTCGATCGCAGGCTGCCCGGATCTTCCGCCCGCCACCGCTCCAGCTCGGTGCTGAGGTCAAAGTCGGGCCGGAAAAACTCAAACACCTCTCGGTGAGAGCGACCCTGGGCGGCTACGCCCCCCAAGACCCCCATGAAGGTCAAGTGTGGAATTCCAAGCCGATCAGCCCACCTTGACCAGATCCGAGTCTCATCGATCAAGGTCTCCCCGATATCAAACGCAACCGCCGAAATCACACTCCATTCTGGCGCCTTCCGGCTTCCGACTTCCGCCTTCCCACTGACTACCGTTCCTCGGCTGTGACCAACTCACTGGTAGAGGCCCGGGACCTCACAAAGCACTTCGGCGAAATGGTGGCCGTCCACGGGGTCAGCTTCGAGATAGAGAAGGGCGAAGCGTTCGGTTTTCTCGGTCCCAACGGCGCCGGCAAAACCTCGACGATGCGAATGATCGCCTCGGTGTCACCAGTGACCTCCGGTCATCTGCGGGTGTTCGACCTCGATCCCGAGACCCATGGCCCCGCCATCCGGGCCCGCCTCGGGGTCGTGCCCCAGGAGAACAACCTCGACACCGAACTGACCGTCGAAGAGAACCTCCTCATCCACGGTCGCTACTTCGACCTTCCGCGGAGCGAGATCAGGCGTCGCATCACCGAACTGCTCACCTTCGCACAGCTCAGCGACCGGGGCAAGAGCAAGGTCGAGCCGCTCTCGGGAGGAATGAAGCGACGGTTGGTCATCGCCCGGGGTTTGATCAACCGCCCGGAGGTTCTCATTCTCGACGAGCCCACCACTGGCCTCGATCCCCAGGCCCGCCACCTCCTTTGGGACCGCCTCTATCGCCTGAAGCAGGAGGGGGTGACGTTGATCATCACCACTCACTACATGGACGAGGCCGAGCAACTCTGCGATCGGTTGGTAATCATGGACAAAGGAAGGATCGTCGGCGAGGGATCACCTCGCGGCTTGATCGAGGAGCACTCGACCCGTGAGGTCGTCGAACTTCGGTTTCCCCCGGGGACTCAAGATCGCGCTCTGGAGAAGATGGAGGACCTCGGTAAACGGCTCGAGGTCCTTCCCGATCGTGTCCTGATCTATGCCGACGACGCCGACGAGACGTTGAGCGAGGTCCATCGGCGGGGCCTGGAGACCGAGACCACCCTGGTGCGGCGCTCGAGCCTCGAGGACGTATTCCTGCACCTGACCGGCCGCAGCCTGGTGGAGTAAGGGTGGCACCTGCGGCCCTGCGAGTTGTCGAGGCCCACGCTCGCTACTACCGGAGAACCTGGCGGGGATCCGTGATCTCGAGTTTCGCCGTTCCTACCTTGACCCTGGTAGCGATGGGCATAGGACTGGGCCGACTGGTGAACGATTCCGGTGGCGTCGCCGGCGGCACCTTCATAGAGTTCCTGGCTCCCGGACTGTTGGCCGCCACCGCCATGACAACGGCGGCGGGCGAGGCCTCCTACCCGGTGGTGGCAGGGATCCGGTGGACCAAGAGCTTCCACGCCGCCCTGTCGACTCCGGTCACGGTGGCCGACCTGATTTACGGGCTGTTCGGTTGGCTGGGAATCCGGCTCTTGTTCAACCTGGTCATCTATGCGGCCATCATGGCCGCGGTGGGCGCCGCCACCTGGGACGCGGCAATGATGGCTGTGGCCCCGGCGATACTCACCGGTCTGGCGTTCGCGGCTCCGATCACCGCTTGGGTATCAACCCTGGAGAGCGACACCTCGCTCTCATCGTTGTTCCGGTTCGGGATCATGCCGATATTCCTTTTCTCCGGCACCTTCTTCCCCATCGAGCAACTGCCCGACTTCCTCGAACCGGTGGCGTTCCTGTCTCCCCTCTTTCATGGCGTGGAATTGACCAGGGCTGCAGCCGGCGTGGCCGGAAGTCCGTACCTGCTCTGGTGGATCCATGCCGGGGTTCTGGTCGCAGTATTCATAGGGGGCACGATCGCGGCGGTGCGAAACCTGGGCGAGGCGATGCGGAAATGAGCATTGAACTCGGCGCCAGAGTCTTGCCACCGATCCGTCGCCCTGGCACCCGCGCTCACCGACTGATCGAGCGGAATCTGATCCTGTACCGGCGAATCTGGGTCGTCGTCTTCTCGGGGTTTTTCGAGCCGGTCTTCTACCTGCTCTCGATCGGCGTGGGAGTGGGGTTCCTCGTCAATCAGGGAGTGACGCTGGCCGACGGCAGAGTTGTCACCTATACGGCGTTTGTGGCGCCGGCTTTGCTCGCAAGTTCGGCCATGAACGGTGCCATCTACGAATCCACTCTCAATGTCTTCTTCCGTCTCAAGTGGGGCAAGGTCTACGACGGCATCCTCTCCACTCCGCTCCAGCCGCTCGACATCGCCATCGGCGAGATCGCCTGGTCTCAGATCAGGGGGTGCATCTATGCCATTGGCTTCACGATCGTCATGGCCCTGTTCGGTCTGGTCGACTCGCTGTGGGGTGTGCTCGCCGTTCCAATCGCCTTGCTCATCGGATTCGCGTTCGCCGGAGTGGGGATGGCGGCAACGACCTTCATGAAAGGCTGGCAGGACTTCGACCTCATCCAGCTCGTTATTCAGCCGCTCTTTCTCTTTTCGGGAACCTTTTTTCCGGTAAGTCAGTACCCGTCGGCGCTGCAATGGGTGGTCCAGATCTCTCCGCTCTATCACGGCACCGAATTGCTGCGTGCGGTGATGCTCGACTCTTTCGACTGGTCGATCCTCGGCCACGTCGGCTTTCTGGTCGCAATGGGAGCGATCGGTCTGGCGATCACCAGGCGCCGATTCGAGAAGCTTCTGCTGCCATGATCAGTAGGCAGTAAGCAGCCACCAGCGTGCAGTAGCCAGCCGTAAGCAGTCGAGAGGTCTCCGACGAGTTCCGACGACATGCGTTGAGAACTCGTCACATAGAAAGTCAGGATTGGCTGCCTACTGACTACTGCCTCCTGCCTACTGGCGTCTCGTCCCCACTCCTCAACTCGTCGCATGGTTTAGCCTCAAGCAATGCTCCGCCGGTATGTGATGAGCCGGGTGCTGGCCGGGATCTTTGGCTTGATGGCATTCCTGACGGCCACGTTTTTCATGGCCAAGCTCTTGGTTCCTGGTGACATCACCTCGAATTTCGCCGTCGGATTTGGGGGCAACCTCAACAACATTCGCGAGTCGCTCGGACTCAACGAACCGCTCTGGAAGCAGTATCTGATCTGGCTGGGCGGGATCTTGAGCTTCAACCTCGGACGACTTCCGGGTCGCCCGTCGGTGATGAGCCAGGTGCTCGACGCCCTGCCCTGGACCCTGGCGATGTTCAGCCTTGGCCTCGGTGCCGCGTTCGTCGTCGGGACCCGAGTCGGCCGCTGGGCTGGATGGCGCAAGTCCACCACAACCCCGACCACCCTCGGCGCCGCCACTCTCACATCGCTCTTCCCGCCCTGGCTCGTGTTCCTGGCGTTTTACTCCACCTTGAGCCTCTTCGGGTTCCGGTTCTTTAACAAGATGACCGCGTTGGATTTCGAACTCTGGCGCGACGGCCGCGATCAGGGCGCGACCTTGTGGACCATGATTGGCATGGTCATCGGTCTGGTGGCGGTGGCTCACCTGGTGGGACGGACGATCTCCGACCGGCGATCCCGCACTATGTGATGGTGGCGAGCCGTCTGGCGATCCCGGTGGTGGCCTGGTGGTTGTGGGGAGCGATAGGAATTCGCGAGCACGCGATTGATCTCCTTGGCTTCTTCGTCCTCCCAGTGCTGGTGCTGTTCCTCCTCGCTGTCGGCGACATCATCCTGGTCGTGGCTGCATCCATGGATGGATTGGCCACATCCGACTTTGCCATCACTGCCAGGGCCAAGGGCCTGACCGATCGTCAGGTCCGTGAACGCCACGCGGGAAGGGTGGCGATGCTCCCCGCCCTCTCCCGACTGACCGCCAATCTTCCCTTCGCCCTCGGTGGGCTTGTGATCATCGAGGCCAGCTTCGGTCGACTCGGCGGGTACCGCATCGATATTCCGGGGGTGGCGTCGATTCTGTTCGGATCGCTGCGGCAGCGAGACCTCCTCCTCACTTTGGGAGGTTTGGTAATCGTGGGGATTATCACCCTGGTGTTGCGTATCGGACTCGATCTGGCCGTCGCCACCATCGACCCCAGGGTGCAACTCGAGAAGTCCCGGGTCACCCATGTCTAAGTCCGCACTGGCCCGGAGCAACTGGGTATGGGGATGGCTCCGCTCGGTGATGTCCCACTTCGAAGCCCGGGTCGGCCTGGCCATCCTGGGACTGTTCGGTCTGGCCGCGATCGCCCACCCGATCCTTCTCAGCACAGTCTGGCCTCGAGGGATCTATGACCCACGGGCAGGCTACGACGTTCGGATTAACCATCCATCAATGCCAACTACGAGCCACTTTCTTGGCACTGATGCCTTCGGCAAGGACACCTTCAGCATGCTGCTCGCCGGCACCCGCCCCGCCCTCGTGGCTGGATTACTCGCCGGTATCACCACCGCAGTGGTTGCTCTGGCAGTGGCTGCGGCCAGTGCGGCCTGGCGGCCGGCCGACCGGATCCTCGGCACCCTGGTCGATGCCGGCCTCTACCTGCCGGTGCCGGTGGTCATGCTCATATTCGGAGCCGACCCAAGGGCAGATCGGCTCACGCCGGTTGTGTTCGGTCTGATCTTCGGGTTGCTCACGGGCCTCTCCAGCGGCGCTCTGGTGCTGCGTTCGCAAGCACTGCCCATCATGACATCCGGATATGTCGACGCGGCCCGGGTGGCAGGGGCCCGCAACTCTCAAGTCATCGCGCGCCATTTGATACCGGCGTTGGCCCCGATTGCCTGCGCCTACGTCGTCCTGGGAGCGGCCGGCGCCATCGTGACCCAGGGCTTCCTCTCCTGGTTGTCCTATACCGCTACGTACAACGACTGGGGCACCCTGGTCTATTGGGCGATCGTCACCCGCGACTTCACGGGACGACTGCTGTGGCACGTGCTGTTGGCGGCGGGGGCGTCGCTGACCCTATTGACCCTGGGCTTCCATCTGCTGGCCATCGGATTCCGAAGGGCCGCCGCCAAGCCCTGGTCGTCGTTGCCCTTGGAGTCGCAGGCCCTTCCCATTCCACCGGAACGGCCCGTCCCGCCGGAACGGCTAGCCGCCGAGGCCGTGCCTATCTCGTGACGCTGGTTCGTCTTCTTCTCGTCCGCCTCGTGACGGGCGTGTTGGGTTTGCTGGTGTTCGCGTCGGCGGTCTGGCTCCTCTCCGTCTGGTTGGTGCCGGGAGACTTCACATCGAACTTCACCGGTATCAGCAGTGAAGAACGTGACGCGATCAGGGCAGCGCTGGGCCTCGACCGCCCGTTGCTCGAGCAGTATTTCAGCTTCATGGGCGGGCTCTTGCGGCTTGATCTCGGCAATACCTTCGGCATCTCCTTTACAGGCATTGGACCTGTCGCGGAGGGGGCAGCTGTCACCGATCTGGTCCTGGGGATCCTCCCTTGGACGGTCACACTGTTCGCGTTGGCGATCGGCTTAGGTCTGCTGATCGGACTCCCTCTCGGACGCCGGGTCGGGTGGCAGAACCGTCCGGTCTCCCCAACCCTCATGGCGGCCGCCGCCGCCACCAGCGTGTTTCCTCCGTGGATGGCGCTGGTCATCGCCAACGTCGGATTCACCGTCATCGGCGTGACGATGTAC